>CAZWUZ010000226.1:0-6353 GCA_964637655.1 uncultured bacterium
CCGCCCAAGGCGGTCGTGTGGAACCTCTTTTGACAGAAACACATCCGGTAAGCAGGATCAGTCCGCCCTCCGCTTCATTCCTCAACGCAGAATGACTCACAACTCCTCTTCGGTGCATCCTAACACCATCACCGCCCCGGCGTCAAAGCACTCGGTCAGTTCCGCACCCGCCGTCGTATACAGCCGTCGCCTTGAAGAAGGTATAGCAGAAGACGCCGTCCGGACCGGCGGTGCGCTGCAGGTCGCGCAGCCCCGCATCGAAGGTTGCGGCATCGGTCAGACCGGCGGCCAGCGCGGGAGCGCGCACGCCCGCGATCATGGCGGTGAAGGTTTTGCGCGTGAATCCCTCAACCAGCTGCGGCCGGCCGGGATCGGCATAGACCTGACGCGGCGAGACGCGCACCTGCCGGTAGCCCGCCTGCCGCAGCAGCGGAAAGAGTTCGCGTCCGATCAGCGCATTGCCGCCGGCACGGCGCTGCAGTTCAACCTGACAGTTGATCGCCGTGCGCGCCGCCGCACTGTCGGGATGGAAATACGCCGAACCGTGATCCCCCTCGATAACGGTGATCGTCCCGCCGGGCTTGAGCATCCGCGCCAGCGCCTGCAGGACGGCAACCGGGCGGGCGAGATGTTCCAGCACGAAACAGAGAAAGAGATGGTCGAACGATGCGGGCGGAAACGGCAGCGCGAAGATATCCGCGCAGAGCAGATGCACATTCATCAGCCCGGCCGCAGCAACCGCCTGCCGCGCCGCCGCGACAGAGACGGCAGAAATGTCGACCGCGGTGATCAGCGCCCCGGGACTGTGGCGGGCGAGGGTAACCGTCTGCGCCCCGACCCCGCAGCCCGCCTCCAGCACCCGCGGTCCGGGCGCATAGCGCGTATCGCCGTGCAGCAGTTCCAGCAGGGTCGCCGCCTGGTCCTGCAGGCGCGCGTTTTCGTGCCGGTCATAGCCGTGCACATACGTCGTTTCCGTCATACGGTTGTCTCCCGGCACCGCAGGCGCAGCAGGCGATTGCCGCCGCGCTGAAATTCGTACTCCACCGGTTCCAGCGCGGCGGTATATCCGGCCTGTTCGAGCAGCGGCAGCACTGTCGGCAGATGCCGCGACGGTCGTGCCCCCAGTTCGAGCAGCGGAAAGACGCGCACTTCGCGCGCCACCCGCAGGAGTTCCGTCAGCGCCGCGACGTGAAACCCGGCCGTCACCCGTGCCGGTCGGCGTCGCTCAATGCAAACATGGCGCAGTATTCGTCGTACGCACGCCCCCACGGCACGATGTCGGCCAGGGAAAAACTCATCGCCCCGCGCCCCACTATGCTACCGGGCGCGGGCGGACCAGCGGCGCGCAACGATCACCCCGACCCACAGGCAGTAGCAGGTCAGCACCATGATGACGAGGTCGGCAATGAGCAGCGGCATGCTCTCGGCCGGGTGGTGCAGGTACTCACGGAGCAGCATCAACAAACTGGCGAACGTGGTGACGAGCATGAGCAGGCCGGGCACGAGCGCAAAGCGCAGCGGCTTGCGCTGGCGGCGCAGCCAGAGTGCGGCCAGCAGCAGGATCAGCGCGGCCAGCAGCTGGTTGGCGGTGGCGAAGATGCCCCACAGCGCCTTGACCCCGCCGGTCAGCGCAAAGACCAGCATCAGCGCCACGGCCAGCCCGGAATTGAACCAGTAGTGGCGCACCAGGCCGGCAAACGCGCGGATGGCCGCGCTCATCGCGCCGCGCGGTGCAGACACTTCGTCCGGGGCTGACTCGGCATCAAGCGAGAGCGTCAGACCGCCGGTGGCGGCCGGCATGGACACGGCCGCGCCGCGGGCCGGGAGCAGCGCCGGCGCATCCACATAACCGGCAAACATCGTGCGCCACGCCTCCTCGAGCAGGTAGCGGGTCAGGCGCACGACGGTGTCGAGCGTGGTGATGATAAAACCCTCGAGCATGATCATCCCCGCCAGCGCCCCGGCGGCAATCGGCAGGCCGAACGCGTTCTTCGCCGCCACGCCCACGGCCATGGCAAACCCGAGCACGGGATTCGACGCGCGTTCGAGATGCAGCAGCGCCTTGGGATGCACATAGGCGAAATAGTTTTCCCGGCTGCTCCCGGCGAGCAGGATGCAGATGACCACCACGGCGAGAAAGACCTCGAGCAGCATCCCCCCGTAGCAGACCGTACGCCCCGCGCTCTCCTTGTTCAACTGTTTGACCGTCGTCCCCGCCGCGAACATCCCGTGGAACCCGCTCACCGCGCCGCAGGCGATGGTTATCATCAGTGTCGGCCAGAGCCAGCCGAGCGCGGTTGTTCCCCCGTCGATATTGACCGCCTGCAGTCCGTCCGCCACGCTGCTGCCGCCGTGCCAGCCGCCGGCCAGCAGGATGAGCAGCATCAGCCCCAGCCCGAGATAGAGAATGTGCACGTTGATAAAATCGCGGCTCTGCAGAAAGACCCAGACCGGCACCCCGGCGGCAACGAGCACATAGATGCTCAGCAGGTAGCGCCACAGGTCGCCGCCGCTGCAGGCGAAACCACCGACCTGCACATGGTCGGCAAACGCCACCGGATGATAGATGCCGATGACAATGCTCGCGGCACAGATGCCCAGCGCCAGCAGCGAACAGATCCAGACCGGCACCCCCTTTTTGATGTACATCCAGCCAAGCAGCGGCGCCATGATGGTAATGACGATAACGCTGGTCGAGGCGATGCCGCCAATGACCACCTGCGGCCCCTGCGGCGTGGCCACGACACGAAAGAGCGTCTGGTCAGCCGACAGGTCGAGATGCTCTACCGGGAGGCGGCTGGTCAGCGCCTGCGCGGAGAGGTTGAGAAACGTCGCGCAGACGAGCACCGACATCATCACCAGCAGGAAGGTGAGTACGAGAAAGACGCGGCGTCCCATGAAGCGGCGGGCGATGGTGGCGATCGACACACCCCGCTCGCGCAATGACATGTGGATGGCAAGGTAATCGTGCACGCTGCCGATGAGGAGGCCCGCCCCGAGCACCCCGAGGCGCGCCGGTACCCAGCCATAGACGATGGCGATAACCGGCCCGACAATCGGTCCGGCCCCGGCAATGGAGGAAAAATGGTGGGCGAAAACGACGGGGGTCGGGGTCGGCACGAAATCGCTGCCGTCGCTGCGCATCACTGCCGGCGTGGCGCGTGTATCGTTCTCACCCAGCAAACGGGCAAGGTGACGCCCGTGCAGGCGGTAGGCGAGCACGAGCAGCAGCAGGGTCCCGAGCATGATCAGCAACGGCATGAGCCACCTCCCGTACGTCGTGGAGCCGGCAGACGGCAAGGCGTTCCGGACGCGGCGCAAACTGCAGGAATGCGGCAGCGTAGCACCACCGCGCCACGGCGTCAAGTGCCGTTGCTGGCGGCCGGCGGCTGTTGCTTTTCAACTGCGTGCGCCGGTGCCGGCAATTGTCCTACGCCGGCAAGGCCCGCACCACTTTGCGTGCCCAGCAGCCGGCAAGCAGGGGATCAATCAGGTTGGCGGCCAGGTATACCATCATCACCATGGCGAAAGTGGGCACGATGATTCCTGCCTGCACCAGCAGAAAGAACGGCAGGATGATGCCGAAGTTGGTAATAATCCCGAGGTAGAAGACATACCGTGTCTGGCCGGTCCCGTAAAAGATGCTGCGGAGCACATTCCCGACACCAAACCCGACAAAACCGAAGATCAGCACGGAAAAGGACGCGACTGACCAGTCGACAATTGCCGGGTTCGGGTTCAGGAATAACGAAACGGGGCGCCACCAGAAGGTTCCGGTGGCAACTACGGTGAACGAATATCCCATCACCAGCAGCAGCGAGATTTTCATGCTGCCTGTCAGTTCGCCGTACCGTTTCGCGCCGGCGTAATTCCCGACGAGAATGCTGGTTCCCTGCGTGATGGCAAAGAACGGCATGAGCAGTATCCAGAAGATCCACGTGGCGATACCGAAACCGCCGTATTCATCCGCCCCGATGCCGTTCAGCATCATCAGGATCCATGCCACCCCGATCATCCGGATCGCCGTTTCCAGGCCGCTCCACCCCCCGATCCGCCAGAGCGGGACAACCTCCCGGCGCCAGGCCGCCGCGCGCAGGGTCGGACCATCGATTTGCAGGAGCGAAAACAGATAGACGGCGGCAATCACCATGAGCACGATTTGGGTGACGAAATACGCGAGCACCACGCCCGGGAGACCCAGGTGCAGGGAGAGCGGCGTGGTGGAGATCAGGAACAGGTCGAGGAGAATATTCAGCCCGATCGACAGCGCCACCAGCAGGAACGCCTCCCGCCCTTTGTGCAGGGACTTGATCGCGATGAGGAGCATATAGGCCGCCATATCGCAGGGGATGGTCAGCGCGCGCAGCACGAGGTATGTCCGGGTCGGGTGCACGAGCGCGTCGGGTGTCCCGATAATGCCGGGCAGCCTCTCAGCGAAACAGACAATGAGTGCCGTCAGCATGAGCGCGAGCGCGACCTGCATGATCAATCCGGCTTTGATGATGGCAATGACTTTTTCGCGGTGCTGATGGTGCCGGGCAATAAGCGCCAGGGCCCCGAGCGGAATCGTGGCCATGAGCACCTCGATGGCCAGTTCGATGAATTCATTCTGCTCGGTGATGGCAAACGCCTCCGCGCTGATGCGCCCGATCCAGAACAAATTGAACAGCGTGTAGAGCTGGGGGACGAGATTGGCGAGGACGAGGAACCCCATGAACCGCCAGGGGTAATCGCGGGTCATGCGTGCCGGCTGATGGCAACTGCGGGCGTACTCCGTCCCGTTTTCACCGTCAGGTGCGGCTTGCCGCCGGAGCGTTCCCCCGCGACCGTATCCTCCACCCTGACGCCATGCATGACGCGCGCTGCCGCGCCTACAGGATGACCGGGGACCGGAAAAACATCGACGTATCCACGTCCGAATCGTAGCGTTCGAACTTCTGTTCCTTCTCCCGCCAGAACGCCGCGAAATCGCGCTCCGGGTAGTACCCGAGGCAGGTGGTAAACCGCCGCATGAATGCCGCACAGTGCTCGGGATGCCCGTCGCGCCGGGCGATGAACGCGCGCGTCAGATAGGCCAGTGTCGAGAACGTGCTGGCGACGATGGCAATGCCCGAACGGTGGTAGTACTCCTTGAGCAGATGCTGCAGCAGGTGCTGCGTGGTCAGGTAATTGATGCGCTGCCCCGCCTGTTTCTCCTCGCGCTGAAAGCCCACGGGCAGGGAGAAGAGTTCGGTCTGCCCGCGGTAGGCGACCTCGAGCAGCATCGGCTCGTACGGCTCACGGAAGGCGGCGGGATTCTCGTCGAGTTTCCGGTAGCGCGGGATTTTGCACCGGCACCGCATCATCTCGCCGGCAAAATCGTCGATGATTTCCAGGTGCAGTTTCTCACCCGCCTCGTCGTAGCGCGACCCGGCGAGCATGAGCAGCGAGGTGCGGCGGTTTTCCCAGAACATCTCCAGGCCGCAGAGCGCGTAGCCGAGCGCCTCGGCGATATGGTGGCAGAGGTAGTTGGTGTTCATCACCTCGTAAAAGAGGCGGAGTTTGCCGCTGTCCTGCGCCGCCTCGTGCAGCAGCACGCCGCGCACCTGCTCGAGAAACTGGTCGCGCTGGCACAGGTCACCCTTGCTGCCGCAGAAGCGGCGGCTGAGGTAGAGATCGGTGATCTGCAGGGGCGTCTCGCGCAGCGTGTAGGGCGCATGGCGCCGGCGCGGTTTCACCTGCACGGTCAGCAGGATGGGCGTCTGGTAGCGCACCCGCTCTGCCGCGAAGACCCCGGGCCCGAAGCTGTTGATCTGGCACGAGAGGAGCTGGAAGACATCGTGGTCGAGCCGGTTGACCATGACGAACCCGACCCGCCCGTAAATCGTTTCGGTCGCCTCCGGCGCGGGGATGGCGAGAAACGCATCCGTAAACGTCTCGAATTCCTCTTCGCTGATCGCCCGCCCGTACCTCCCGTCGAGCAGTGTCCCGGCAGCCGCGCGGAACGCCGCGAACTGCCCGGACATAATCACCTGCCCCGAAGCCAGCACCTGCTCTGTATCCGTACGTTTCACTGTGCATTCTCCATGTCCGCAGCCGCAATGCGGCATCCTAACACTACTGCCGCAGCCCGTCAAAGCGGGAGCATGGATTCCGCCGCCGGCACTGCCCGGGGAATCGTCACCGCAATGGTTGTCCCCTGCCCCGGTGCGCTGGTCGCGCTGATGGTCCCGTGATGCGCTTTGACAATCTCGCGGCAGAGGGCCAGCCCGATGCCCGTGCCGCCATACGTGCGGGTGAATGAGGCCTGCAGCTGGTAGAAGCGCTCGAAAATCTTTTCCAGTTTATCGGCGGGAATGCCGATGCCGGTATCA
>CAZWUZ010000227.1:0-6350 GCA_964637655.1 uncultured bacterium
AGCGCACCAGAAAACCCGTTGCTTCGTCGCCCGCGAATTTTTGCTTGCCCGCCGCGGCGGCAAAAATTCCCGTCAACCATTCGTAGGTCGGCTGGTTATACCAAGCCGCCATCAACACCGGCGGCAGGGACTCGAGGCCGGGTTCACCAGACGTAAGCATCAGGCAGCGAATCATCTCGCCACCGGCAGGCGTGAGTGGAATCTTGCAGGCAAACTGAACGATCCGTGCCAGATTGGCGGGGTTCTTCTCCATCAGGTAGAGCAGTTTGACCGAATCGTAATCCTGCCGGGTCAGCAATTCCAGTTTGACCGCCGCCCATACCAGTTCGAACCGTCCGGGATTGGCAAAGGCAGCGACGCGACAGCGCTCCCGCAACGCTTCCATATTCGCCGCTGCCGGTACGGCAAAATCAGCGTTTCGTTCATCAAGATGAAGGCCGGCCATTTCCTGGTTGATTTCCTCTTCGATGCCGGGCGGGCTGGCCGGAATGAGTTCGGGATACAGGCGTGCTTGCGGACCCAATCCGCTGCGTATCTTCTCCTGCATTATCCCCAGTTGTCCCTCCGGCAGGGCGGCCAGCAATTCCAATATCAGGCAGGGCCGCTCCTGCAACGACTGTTCCCACCGCATCCGCGACAGATTCCGCGTCCCGTCGGGTTCCGCTACGGTCTGCGACCACTCCGGCCGGGAGCGCATTTCGCGAAAATAAATAAACCGCAAAAGCGGGTTGGACGAATTCCCGGCGTCTTCCACCCGTTCCTCGCCCCCGGCATCCCAGGCGCCAAAGATTCGATGGGGACGGAAATCAATCGAATCCTCGAGAAAACCACGCCAGGAAAGATTCCCGGGTTGCGCTTGCAGATATTGCTGCGCCTGGCGCCGGCCCTCATCTTCAAGTTCCCTGATCCGTCTCTCGGCAATCGCAGCCGGAGTCGCTTCGCCGGATGCTTCTGGCGGGCTGACCGCGTCGGGAACGGGGAAATTGCCATCGGTCAGCAGGCGCGCGGTGCGGCTGACCACGCTGTCCGGGTCGTCCAGCCAATGGACGATCAGCTGCTTTTCTTCCGCCGTCAGGGAGAAATCGCATGCCGGCGACGTCCTGGCCGCAAAAACCCCGGCTTGGCAATATAAAATCATCCAGCGCGGATCATCCGCCGCCAGCATCTGCTGTTTCAGCCGGTTCACCGTGTCCTGGTTGAGAGAAATATCCGGCGGATTTTGCTCGTAGGCAAATGTGCGTTGAGGATAGAATATCCGGTTCAACCACACCCCCCCCGAACGGGCGAAAAATATCGCCACCAGCAGGAGCAGTGCCGGAAACATCACGATGCCGGCCGGATGTCTGATCCCCGCAATCCTGATATTCAGCACAACCGGTCGCGCCGCCCGCGGGAGTTTTTTCGTTTCGCCATGGCCTGTCCCATTCCATTCATCAGTTGACGGTATTGTATCATCACGGCCGGAATCAGTCGACCGCCGGCATCGGTTGGCACGGTCTATTCCGGCCGGAAACTGGTGGCGGTTTGCGTTGGCACGCCCGCGGTGTCAGTGCCGCCGACGATAAACACCTCATTGCCCAAGGTCACCGCCGACAGTTGCGCCCGCGGCGCGGGCATCCGCGAAATCACAGTCCACTGGTTCTGGTCCGGCTCATACCTTTCCACCGTGTCCAGCAGTTTTTCCGATTCTCCCCAGCCGCCAAACACGTATATCCTGCCATTGAACACCACCGCTCCCTGGGTGAATCCGCCGCGGCGCTGTTGCAGGGGCGCCATCATTTCCCAGCGATCAGCCTGCGGATCGTAGCGTTCGACTGAATCAAGATAGCCCGTCCCGGAATTCTTTCCGCCAATGACGTAGATTTTTCCGTTCAAGGATACCGCAGCGGCCTCATGCCGCGGAATCAATAGCGGTGCAGCGATCCGCCACGTCCCGCTGCTCAGGGTATATGCCTCAACCAGGCCCGGGGTCGGGTTCGCCTGCCCGGCGCAGGTGCCGCCGATTACATAGATATCATCGTTCACCGCGGCCACCGTGAAATTTTCGCGCTCGCGCGTCAGGCGCGTAAGTTTGCGGCTTCTTTCCGGCCGGTGCGCCACTTCACCTGACAGGCCTGGCACATATTCAATAATGTCATTCTGCCGGTTTCCCTGGGCATTGCTGCCACCGACAAAATACAGTTTCCCGTCAACCACCACCGGCAGGGCGCCGACCCGACAATCATTCCCCTCCAGAAGCAGATCGGAATCAACCTGCCAGCGTCGGGTGCCGGGATCGTACCATTCGATATCCGCCAACAGCGAGCGGGCATCATCACGCGCGCCCCTGTTTCCTCCCCATTGGTATGAAAGGCAATAACCGCCGAATACCAGCAGTTTGCCTTCCAGCACTGCCGCCGCCACGCCCGCCCGGGGCCAATGCAATATTTTTCTGCGCGTCCAGCGCGCATCATTCGCCGGCAATTCCACCTGTCGGTTGGTTGGTTGCGACGCCACCGGGACGCGCGCCACCGGGGCCGGGGCGGGGCGCAGCAGGTAATAGAGGCCAAACACCGCCAGCAGGACCGGAGCGGCCAGTTTGAGCACCGCCAGCAGACGTTTTCCCATCCGCCGGCCGCCCACCGGCAACACGCCCAGCACGGACGTTTCCATCTTCGCCCGCCGCTGGCGCGCCAGCAGCAGGTCCGCGTTGTGCCGCATCTCCACGCTCAGCACCTCCCGCGACTTGAACTCCTGCTGCGCCAGTTTCACCACCTGCTCCGACTCGCCCGCCTCATTATCCAACTGTTCCGCCCGGTCTTTTGCCTCCAGCTTGGCAGCGAGATGCCGGCGCATCTGGCCTTCGTCATTCGCTGTGTGCGCCTCTTCCGCCGCTTTTTCCCATTCCCGCATACTCGCCCGCGCTTCGTCCGCCCGCGCACGCACCCGGTTTTGCAGCAGCGTCGCCTCCTCCAGCCGCCGCCGTGCTTTTCCTGTCTCCTGCTCCGCCGCGGCGATTTCGTCGCGTATCCGCAGCGCGATCAGCTCCGTCCGGCCAAACGCCTCCAGCCACTGGTAACGATACCAGCTCGTCAGCCGCGTCCACGCCCGCTTCCAGCCCGGCACCCGGTGACGCCCGAGATCATGGTCGATCGGTTCATATACCGCTGCAAACTCCAGCGGAATATCCTCGCCTCGTTCCCATCTTTCGATATCCGCGAAAACCGCCTGGCAATCCGCGTAGCGGTTCGCCGGCGCACACGCCAGCAGGCGCGCCAGCATCCCGTCCGCCTGCGGCGGCAAACCCGCGACCAGTTTCGACGCCAGCGGATAGGTCCCGCACTTGTGCGCCTTGAGCAGTGCCAGCGGGGTCGCCCCCGCGAACGGGAAGCAGCCCGTCAGCATCCGGTACAGCACCACGCCCGCCGCGTACAGGTCGGATTGCCGGGACGCGCTGCCGCCCTGCCCCAGCTCGGGCGCCAGATATTCCAGCGTGCCCAATATCTCACTCGACCGGGTGAGCGTCACCTCACCCTCCACGATCCGCGCCAGGCCGAAATCCGCCAGTTTCACCGTATCCGTCGCCGTTTCAATCAGAATATTGCCCGGTTTGAGGTCGCGATGGATGATCCTCTGCTCATGCGCCATGCCCAAACTGGCGAGAATCTGTTTGAAATAGCACAGCGTTTTATCAATCGGCAAAGGCCGTTGCAGAAGATCGCGCAGCGCGCATCCGGGCACATATTCCATCGCCAGGTAGTAATATCCGGCCACCGCCCCCACATCGTAAATCGCCACAATATTCGGGTGGCGCAGCCGCGCCACCGCGCGCGCTTCGCGCTCGAAGCGCGCCACCGCGACCGGCTGCTCCGCCAGTTGCGGCCACAGAACTTTCAGCGCCACCTCACGGTCGAGGCGGGTGTCGCGGGCGCGATACACCTTGCCCATCGCCCCGCTGCCGAGTTCCGCTAACAACTCGTAATGTCCGATCCGGTTTTTGTTTCCACTCACAGGCTTCTTACCCTTTCAAGCACGCTGCCCAAGAGACCGGCTTGGTATGCACTATTCCGCTCCTGAACGAGCGGTATTTCATTGGAACCATCAATCAGACTGATAAAGTTGCCCGCTTCTGCTGAACAATCATACTTGCCTGCTGGCGTAACCACAGCCCAATTGTTCTGCGGCAAAAATATCACTGTGGCTATCAGTCGTCCGGACAGCAAGTCCCAAATACAAATCGTACCATCTTCGCTGGCAGAAAAAAGATAATCCCCGGTTTCACTCATCGCAAGCGAATTTATCCTGCCCGTATGACCGCGCAGTGTTCTTGTTACATTCAATTTGTCGGGATCCCATATTTTTATCACTCCGTCGTTACTTCCCGTAACGACAATCCAGCGATGCCCGATAAATTCGACAGCGGTAATCATGTCGTCATGCTCGGTGAAAACGCCTGTTTGTTTGGTGCCATTATTGAGAACAAGGTATACATAAGCACGAATTATTTTACCATCTGCGGTTCTTGGCGAGTCATTTCCCGCCGCAATTACCAGGCGTCGGCTTGTACTTTGAAATGCTGATATTCCGGTATATGGGGCATTGACCAATACCAACTGGTCATTGATAAATGCGCTTGTGTCCCGAGTCGTATCGCCAATGGCGATAAGGCGACCCATCATGTCGATGTGCGTTGTAATAATGATGTTGCCACGCGGGTCATGGAAACTAGCCAGTAGCTTGTCAGAATTATATTCAAACACGTTGGTAATGTTGTTTGTCGACCGGGTGACCATACCACTACCATGTGCGGCACCAAAACTTCGATGAAGCGAACCAAAGGAAAACGCCACTATATCGCCTTCGTTCCTGTAAAACGACCGTTGCCGAATATCTTCTTGTGTATGATTTCGATTGTTAGCATCATCATACGCCACAGCCCAGACAGGTCGAATTCTATCTGGAGTATTCTTATTAAAGTCATGAAACAGACTTTCCATATTACTAAATAGACCCAAACCCCTGAGCGTGCCATCGGCTAACCCGGCCATTAGAAGTCGATCTCTGCCAATGGCAATCGCCTTGACGACTGTGAATGTGCCCGTGAAATTCCGTTGTATTTCATGGCGGGGAGATGATGAAGTTCGTGTAGTTACTGATACCGCCGGTCTTTCCGGAAGTGGATACCTGTGCTCCGCCCACCACCATCCACCCACAACAACCGCCCCCAGCGGCCCAAACAATACTAAAGTTGCCATCATCCGCTCTGCCAACCGCCGTTTATTTGCCGGCAAGAGACCCAAAACCGACATTTCTATCTTGAGACGCCGGCGACGCGCCATGAGCAAGTCCGCATTATACCGCAATTCCTGGCTAGTGGCCGCCTGTTCCTCGAACTGGCGGCGCGCTAAATCCACAACTTTTTCCGACTCAGCCGCCTCCTTCTCCAAGTCTTCTGCCCGTTCCTTTTCCTCCGATTTCACCACCAGGCACTCGCGCACCTTTTGTTCGTCATTTGCTTCATGCGCCTTCTCCACATCTGTTTCGCATTCTCGCAGTGCCACCCGACACGCATCTGCTTTCGCTCGCACCCGGTTCCGCAGTACGGTCGCCTCTTCCAGCCGGCGTCGTGCTGTTCCCAGGTTCTGTTCCGCCGCTGTCACCTCGTTCCGCAACCGGATTGCGGTCAATTCAGTTCGGTCGAATACTTCCAGCCACTGGTATCGGACCCGGGACGTTACCAAAGACCACGTTCGTTTCCATTGCGGAATCCGATGTCGCTCAAGTTGGTGATCAATCGGCTCGTATGGCGTCGCTAACTCCTGCGAAATCGACTTTCCCCTTTCCCAACGTTCGATATCCGCGAGAACTGACTGACAGTCCGCATACCGGTTCGCGGGCTCACACGCCAGCAATCGCGCCAACACCGCATCCGCCTGCTGCGGCAGTTTCGGTACAATCGTCGTCGCCAGTGGATAGGTTCCGCACTCATGCGCTTCCAGTATTGCCGCTGAAGTCGCGCCCGCAAAGGGTAGTCGTCCTGTCAGTAAGCGGAACAGGACCACCCCTGCCGCGTATAGGTCGGATTGCCGGGAAGCACTCTCGCCCCGTGTCAGTTCTGGTGCCATGTACTCAATCGTGCCGAGCATTTCGCCTGATTGCGTAACCGAGTTTTCTTCTTCGATGATCCGCGCCAAGCCGAAATCAGCCAGTTTTACCGTATCAGTCGCTGACTCGATCAGGATATTCCCCGGTTTTAGATCACGATGGATAACACCCAACTCGTGTGCTGCACCCAATCCGGCCAGAATCTGCTTGAAATAACGCAGGGCTTTATCGATCGGCAAAGGCTGTTTTAGCCGTTCCCGCAGCGA
>CAZWUZ010000228.1:0-6330 GCA_964637655.1 uncultured bacterium
TACCGTCACCGTCCGCAGCATCGCCCTACCCCCGTTTGCGCGGGTCGTGCCATTCCGCATACGCCTTGCGGAAGGCCTCGTCCCAGTTCGTCCCGTCGTAATGTTTCTGGATCAGGTCTTCGAGTGAACCTGCCGTCCCCCAGCGTTCCTGCCGGGGCAGGCGCGCCAGCAGCAGGTAGAGGAACACAAGGTCGGCGATGACGATGGTGACAATGGCCACCAGCATGACCGTCGACTGCTCGACACTCAGGTGTTCGCGCGCGCACTGCGCCGCCAGCGCGGCGATGACATTGAAACTGAGCATGATGCAGAGGATGAGCACCACCCGCAGCACAGGATGCGCGTTCTTCTTCTCCATGTCACTCCTCCAGCCGGACGATTTCCGCGCGCGGCGGCCCGTCACCGAGGTGCAGCCACGCAAAGGAATGGTACGGGGCATAACGGTTGTCGGTCGGGCTCCCCGGATTGAGGAAGAGCACGCCGTGTTCCTCGCACACCTCAGGATGATGCGAATGGCCGTAGATGATCACCTGCGCCTGCGGGAACTGCGCCTGCACGCGCGCGGCGATGCCGTCAGGCGCGCCCGACCCGTGGGCGATGCCGACACGCACCCCCGCCAGCGTCAGCAGTTTGGTGCGCGGGAACTGCGCGCTGATGGCGGCGCCGTCCATGTTGCCCGCCACCGCTTCGACAAGGGTGATGGCGCGCAGCGCGTCAATCACTTCCGTGCAGACCAGGTCGCCGGCATGGATGACCAGGTCGGCTTCTTTCGCCGCCGCCAGCACTGCCGCGGGGAGCGCTTCCCCGCGCTCGAGATGCGTGTCGGAAAGAACGAGAATTTTCATCGACGCAGCGACCAGTCCTCGCGCAGGCCGGGATTCTCGATACAGTTCTGCGCCCGCCAGGACGTGCCGTCAACCACGCCGGCCAGATAGCCGACGGGCGCGCAGCGGCGCTGGATATCCGCCAGCGACAGCAGCACGCCAACCACCAACGCGGCAACGGCGACCCGATACACATACCGGTGCGGCTCGCCGCCGATACGCTTGCGTATCGCCCACAGCGGCAGCGCCAGCAGCGCGAGGAAGAGCACCGTCAGCAACAGCTGTGCCGCAGAAACCACGGCAAAACTGCCCGGAAACCAGACAAGCAGCGCCAGCAGGAAACCGGTACGCCCAAGGCGCTGACGCAACAATTCAGCAACGCAGGCCCAAAGAAGAAACAGCATCACCACCCCACCCGCGGGTTCGGGCGTAAGAGAGACAGGCAGCATTGCCAGTGCCGCCGCCAGCAGAATGGGCAGCAGCAGCAGATGCTCAACCTGAAATCCGCGGCGCGGGTCAGCGTGCCGCCACAACGGCCAGGAGACCAGCAGCATCAGTGCGACCGTCAGCAGGCCGCGCCATACCGGAACCTCCGGACGCAGCGGCAGCGGGTGGGTCAGCAGGTAAGCACCCAGCACCAGCGCCGCCCACAGCAGGAAGAGCAGCGGCGCGAACTCAGGACGCGGCCGACGCAGCGTCGTCGTCATCCTTCCCGCCGAACAGCGAGATGCCGATGATACCGAGCAGGGCGATAGCGAAGAGGGCAATCCCGAGACGCTCGCTCCAGCGTTTGAGGGAGGCATACTCTTCGACTTCCGGCTGCAGGCGCACGAGCGTCAGCGCCGACTCGGGACGCAGAAAGCGCGGATCGGAGGCAAAATCATTCTCCACCGCAACGTACACCGCGGCGAACTGTTCCGCGGTCACCGCCTCCGTCCCGCAGTGGACAGAGAAATCCCCGCCGATCGCCGCCGCCTGCGCCAGGCCCATCGCGGAAAGCGGTTCGCTGCTGACGAACGGCAGACCGGTCTGCACGTCGTGCAGCACCCATTTGCCCGGTGCCAGTTCGGGAATATAGCACTCGACGAGCCAGCGGTCGGCATCCTGCGCGTCGCGGGCGAGCACCAGCCGCGCCGGCAGGTGGTTTTTCCACGCCGTGGCGACCACCGCCGCAGCCACCTGCTGCGGGGCGGGCGCGGCGTCACCGGACGGCAGCAGGATAAACGGGGTGAAGGAGGAGACCGGCCGGACCTTCGCCGCCGCCGCCAGGTCACGCACCGCAGCGATCAGCCGGGTGGCATACGTGCCGCTCCCCTCGGTATCGCCGCGCGGCACCACGGGCAGGCCGGCCAGCGCCGGCGCCGACGGTTGTTCCCACTGCCAGGCGATGACCCGGCCGAGCGTGGCAAAGGTGGCGCGCTGCGCGGGCGCCAGGATATCACCACCGCGTTTTTCCACGGTAAAGGTCTCCGCCCGCACCCAGGCCGCCAGCGGCCCGCTCACCGCCAGGGCAAATTCATTGCGCCCTTCGCGCAGCGGTTCGCGCCACGTCAGCGAGGTCAACGGGCGCAGGCGCCCGTCACGCCCGCCGCGCAATTCATGCCCGGGCGGCAGCGTGCTTTCCGCCGTCAGTTCAATTTCGTTTTCACTGATGATGCGGTAGCCGAGCGCCACCTGGGTCAGCAACGGATTGACATCGAAATACCCGAGCGCGGGATCCGCATCGTTGTTGTCCAGCGTCAGCAGGCGCAGCGGCAGTTCCGCCAGTACCGGTGCCGCGCCCAGCAGCAGGCAGGCAATTACCAGCATCGTCTTGAGCATCGTTTTTCTCCTATTTTTCACCAGCCGCAAGATCATCAAACTGCAGACCGACCTTGCGTACCAGCGGTTCAAGTTCCTTCACCCAGCAGACGCGAGCCACCATCCGGGGCAGTTTTCCCGCCTTGACCTCGACGGTCTGCCCGTTCTGGAGTGCCGGTTTCCCGGTGAAGATCAGGGCACACCCGGAAAACGACTCGTCGATAACCAGCGTCCAGCAGGTTTTCCGTTCCCCGTTCTCGGTATACGTCAGTTCCGCCGGCGTTCCCTCTTCCGCCGGAAAACGGAAATGGCTGCGCCGTTGTTTTGCCCCGGTCATACCTGCCTCCCGGCACCATACTCAGGTGCACGCGAGCGAGTATACCTTATTCCCCGACCGGCGAAAAGCGTTGACAGGCGCATACCGCGCGGGTATCATGCCTGCCATGACCGCGCCGCTGCTCGAACTCGACCGGGTCAGTTATGCCTTTCCGGGACGGATGCTGCTCCGGCGCATCACCTGGCACATCGCCCCCGGTGAACGCTGGGCAGTGCTCGGCCCCAACGGGGCGGGCAAAACGACGCTGCTGCAGCTGGCGCTCGGCCTGCTCTGGCCCAACCGCGGCGGTCGCATCCGGCGTCACGGCGAGACGCATACCGACCTGCGCGAATTCCACTGTCGCGTCGGGTTTGTCTCGACCGGACTGCTCGCCCAGGTGCCCGGTGACGAACCGGTACTGCGCACGATTATCTCCGGCAAATTTGCGCAGTTCGGCCTCTGGGAACGCCCGTGGAACCCGCCACGCCGCACGGACTATGCCTCTGCCCGGGCGCTGCTGCGGACCTGCGGTCTGACCCGCTTTGCCCACCGTGAATTCGGCACCCTGTCACAGGGTGAACAGCAGAGTGTGCTGATTGCCCGGGCGCTGATGGCAACCCCGGTGCTGCTGGTGCTCGATGAACCGTGTGCGGGACTCGACCCCGGGGCGCGCGCCAACGTACTCGCCACGCTCGCCCGGCTCTGCCGCCGCGCGCCGCAGCTGGCGATGGTCTACGTGACCCACCACATCGAGGAGATCATCCCGGCCTTCTCCCGTACCCTCATTCTCGCTGACGGCCGGGCGGAAACCGGCAGCACGCGCGCGCTGCTGACCGCGGCGCGCCTCTCGCGCCTCTACCGCGTGCCCTGCCGCGTGCGACGCTGGCAGGGGCGCCATCACCTCATCGTCCGGGACCGCGTCCGGTGAACCGCGACCGCCGCTGGCAGGACGAAGTCATTTACATGATCCTCGTGGACCGTTTCTGCCGCGCGGAGGGCGCCACCCCCGCACCGCAGCCGCCGTGGCACGGCGGCAATCTCGCCGGCATCCGCAGCAAGCTCGATTACCTGCAGGACCTCGGGATCAGCGCGCTCTGGCTGTCGCCCGTCTACCGCAACCAGCAGGACGGCTGCCACGGCTACTGGCCCGTCGATTTTTACGCGGTGGACGAACGCTTCGGCACGCTGGCCGAACTGCGCGACCTCATCGACGAGTGCCACCGGCGCGGGTTGCGCGTGCTGCTCGACATGGTGCTCAACCACGCCGGCTATGACCACCCGATGGCGCGCGACGTGCGCTACCGCAGCTGGTTCCACCGCGGCGGCGACATCCGCTGGTTCGACCAGCGCAGCATCGAGCGCGGCGCGCTGCACGGCCTGCCCGATTTCGCGCAGGAAAAGCCCGAGGTGGCGCAGTACCTCATCGACAACTGCCGCTGGTGGCAGCAACAGACGGGGTGTGACGGGTTCCGCCTCGACGCGGTCAAGCATGTCCCTGCCGCTTTCTGGAAACAGTTCAGCGCGGCCATGCATGCGCAGGCGGGCCCGGATTTTCTGCTGCTGGGCGAGGTCTACCGCGGTGTGCCGGCGTATATCGCCCGCTACCAGCGCGAGGACGGCATCGACAGCGTCTTTGATGTCCCCTTCGCCGACACCGTGCGCAGCACGCTGAGCCACGGCAGCGAGACCCCGGCCCCGCCGCTCTGGCGGCGGTTGTGGCAGTTGCGGCACGAGTACCGCACCATGCTGCTGAACGAGATTCTGCGACGCCTGAAGGCGGGGCATCCCGGCAACCTGCGCGCGCTGTCCGCGCTGCACGCCGCCGACGGCGCCTACCGCGACCCGCACCTGCTGGCCACGCTTATCGACAACCACGACCTGTCGCGGTTCGCCAGCGAGGCGAACCGCCCGGAGCGGCTGCGTCTGGCGCTGACGCTGCTGCTGACCTGGCGCGGCCTGCCGGTACTCACCTACGGCACGGAAACCGGGATGCGCGGCCGCACCGACGACGGCAGCAACCGCACGCCAATGGTGTTCGGCGCCGGGCCGGAACTGACCGCGTACGTCCGCACGCTCATCCGCCTGCGGCGGGCGACACCGGCACTGACGCGCGGCACCCAGACGGAGGTGCATGCTGACCGTTCGGTCTATGTCTTTGTCCGTGATGACGGCAGGGAGCGGATCCTGGTGGCGCTCAACAACGCGCCGCGCGCCCAGGTGCGCTCGTTGCGCCTCCCCGCCTGGCAGGGCTACGACGGGGAATGGCAGCCACTGCTCCCCGGCGCCTCCCCCTGCACGGCGACAGCCGGCAAACTGAAACTTTCGTTGCCGGCACGCAGCGCACTGGTGTGGCGCGCGCCCGGTTGAACTGTCAGCGGCGGCGCAGCCAGGCGGCAACAGCGGCCGGCGTGCGGGCCGCAGGGTAGCCCGCCCCGCCCAGTTCCTCCGCCAGCGCAAACCAGCCGGGCGCGCTGGCGCCGGCAGACGCCAGTGCCGTCGCCAGCGCGGCGCCCTCCCCGTCCGCCGGCAGCGTGGTAAAGGTCCCGTCACGCACCACCGTCACGCTGTCGGCCAGCGGCCAGAGTTCCGCCAGCTGATGGGTCACCGCCAGCACCGCGCCCCCGGCGGCGATAAACCGCTGCAGCATGCCGGCCAGGCGCTCCGCCTGGATACCGTCAAGGCCGCTCAGCGGCTCGTCGCAGAGCAGGATTTCCGGTTCGAGCAGCAGCAGCGAGGCAATAGCCACCTGCCGCTGTTCACCCTGGCTGAGCGTGAAGGGGCTGCGCGGCAGCCAGGCCGGGTCGAGATACTTTTCCCGCCGCACCCAGTCGAACACGCGCTGCTGTGCGTCCGCGCGCGGCACGCCGCGCCAGAGCAGGCCCGCGGCCAGTTCGTCGAACACCGTCGCGGCAAAGAGCTGACGCTCGGGGAACTGGAAGAGCAGACCGACCCGGCGACGCAGTTCCAGCCACGTGGCGTTGTCGCGTCTGACGAGTGAGACACCGCGGTAGCGGTAGGCCCCGCACTGCGGGGCAAGAAAACCGCAGAGCAGCATGAGCAGCGTCGTCTTGCCGCACCCGGCGGCCCCGGCCAGCAGCATCAGGCCGGGGCGCACGACCAGCGACGCGTCGCGCAGCACCTCGCGCCGCTCGCGCCCGCGACCGTAGGTGAAACTGATCTGCTCCAGTTCGAGCAGCGGCTCCGTCGCCGCCGGCGGCCGCGTGGTCACCGGCGGCGTCCGGAGACCGCCGCCGCCCGCCGCCGCCCGCAGCGCGCCGGCCGGGTCTTCCCCGTCGGCAGAGGTCCGCCCGCGCAGCGCGAGCAGCAGCGCCTGCGCCGCCGGCAGGGCCGCGCCCAGCTGTTGCCGTGTCGCCCCGTCACGCCACAGCT
>CAZWUZ010000229.1:0-6287 GCA_964637655.1 uncultured bacterium
AACTGCGAGGCGACGACGTTCTTGAGCACCTTGTGCTCCCAGACGCCGATGCCCGTCTCTTCCACCGCCATTTTTGCCAGTTTCACGCGGGCGTTGAAGCCCGCCTCGGCTACCGCCTTGACGATGGCGTCCACCTGCTGCTGGTCATACTGGCTGAAAATGCCCGCGGCCGCTTTGGCGCGGTCCATCACCTGTGCTACGCGTTCGCTGGGGGTGCTCATCGTGGCCTCCGTGACGGTCGAATGGGCTGTATTGTAGCAGCAGGAAAGCGGCGGCGCAAGTCGGGGCGGTATGGTATAGTTGCCGCGGAGGGAACATCATGGCGGAATGTGTCTCCCGTCTCGCGGACGGGATCCTGACGGTTACGGTGAGCGGGCGGCTCGACGCGGTCGGCGCGAACGCGCTGCAGGCGGCGCTGGACAGCGACGGTAAAAATGCGGCGGCGGTCATCATCGACCTGACCGCGGTCACCTACCTCAGTTCCGCCGCGCTGCGTGTCTTTACCCGACGGGCGCGCGAACTGGCGGTGCAGGACGGGGTGCTCGCGGTGGCGGGCGCCACGGAGTACTGCCGGCAGGTCATTGCCATGGGGGGACTTGACCGCATCCTTGCGCTCTGCACGACGGCGGGTGAGGCGCAGCAGCGGGTGCGGCAGTCCGTCCGTTCCGCGCAGCCGCTTGCCGGCTGGGACGCGCTCGAAATCCGGCGTGTGGCGCAGGGTGAATTCCGTTTCATGCCGGGTGGCGGCGGCCCGGGCGCGGCGGAAGTGCTTGGTGATGTGCGCCACGTCCTGCACGCGACGGTCGGCCCGCAGGACATCTCCTCGCGGCGGTTTACCGGCACCGAGTATTCCATCGGCCTTGGCGCTTTGGGCGACCGCTTCGACGACTACTACCTGCTGCTCGGCGAGATGATGACGATCGGCGGGACCATGGTCTGGCTTCCCACTGACGGCAACGATACGCCCGACTACCTGATCCCGCAGCGCGATACCGGCGGGGTGACGATCCGCACGGGCTTCAACGTCGCGCTGGCGGGCGGGTTCGACGAACTGGCGATGTTCCGCAGCGCGCAGCCGGGCGGTACGCCGGTCGGCGACCTCTACCGTGCGCTCTTCGCGCTGGCGCGGGAGCGGCGTCGCGATTTCCGCGGTGCGCTCGGGCTCGCCGCGCGCGCGGAACTCGGCGCGGTGTACGGGTCGGGAGTAAAAAAGGCGCCGGTGGCGGCCAACACGCCAGCCGATGGCAAAATGATCATCGCGGCGGAACACAGCGCCGAGTGGTTCGATTTCGAT
Source organism: uncultured bacterium (assembly GCA_964637655.1). GTDB lineage: Bacteria > DAOPZR01 > DAOPZR01 > DAOPZR01 > DAOPZR01 > CAZWUZ01. Next base: position 1,295 of record CAZWUZ010000229.1, read on the forward strand.
GCGCAGCCGCGCTACACCGGCGTGACCGGTCTCATCTGCGGTATCGGGGTCGACCTGACTGCCGACCTGTCGCAGTACGACGCCCGGCAGTTCGACGCGGTTTTCTACCGTAATCCGGCCAACACCGCGGGGCAGGACCAGTTGCTGCATAACCATGCGACGCTGTTCGCGCCGCTCCCCATGCCGGAACGCGCTGCCGACCTCGAGCGCGAAGTGCGGCGTGTGGTCGCGGACGGTGAGTTTACCGATATGCGGCACCTGCTCGACAATTCCACCGTGACGAGTGCGCTGCTCGGGCTGAGTTATGTGCAGGAGTTCCGCCGCGACCCGGCGGGGAATCCGCATGCCGCGGTCTGACGGGGCGGCGGTGACCTGCCGCCTGTTCCTCGTCGACCTGCGGCTGCCGGAAACAGCGGCGTATGCGGCGCTGCTGTCGGCGGACGAGCGCGCCCGCGCGGCGGCCTATCGTCTGCCGGGGCACGCGGCGCGTTTTACCGTGATGCGCGGCACGCTGCGCCTGTTGCTGGCGGCGGCGCAGAACTGCGCCCCGGGCGCGGTGCGCATCGACGCGGCGGTGCAGGGAAAACCGTACACACCGGCCGGGCCGCAGTTCAGCGTCAGTTATCGCGACGGTATCGGGGTCATCGCGCTGTGCGACCGCACTGTCGGCGTGGATATCGAACTGGCGGCGAATGCGGGGCATATCGCCACCGCGGCGGCAGTGGCGTTCTCCGCGGCGGAACGTGATGTTATCGGCGGACGTGCCGCGCGGGCACGGCGCGACGCCTGGCTGCAGGGATGGACGCGCAAGGAAGCGCTGGTCAAGGCGTGGGGGACAGGTCTGGGTATGCAGAGCGCCGATGTGCCGGTGGCGCTGGGCGCGCGCGAGGCGGTTTGCGAGCGTTTCGGGAAACGCTGGGTGACGCGCGACTATGCGCCGGCCGGCGCACCGTGGCGCATCGCGGTGGCGGTGGAACTGCCCGCGGGGGGCGTGCTGCGGGTGACGCGAACGCCGGCGCCTGCCGCTGCCAGCGCCGCGGTGAAGAACGCTCACGCCGCGAGGAAAGGGCCGGCGGCGGCGGCTACCGCTTCCAGCGCAACTGGAACTCCAGTTCCTCGCTGTCGCCGCTCCGTTCGTGCTCCACGGAAATCTCCGCGCCGGCGGGGATGACGAGGCGCTCGCCGGCGACCTGCAGGCGGAACGGTTTCCCCGCCGCCAGCGCGGCGCACAGGCGCTGCAGTTTCGCGGCGTACTGCTTCGCCGGGTAGGTTTTTGTCACATCGCGTTTGCGGGCCATGAGCCACCTCCGTGCGCCGATTGTAGCATGGCGCCGGGTTTGGGTACAGACGGAAACATGCACTCTCATCCAACCTTCCCCCTCGCAGAGGGGGAAGGCAATCTCCCTCCCCCTCCCGGGGAGGGAGAGGGCAGGGTGAGGGTGGCGAACTCGTTATCAGGAGGAAAAGCGTGACGCAGCAAATGACCGCGGCCCAGCAGGCGGAATACCTGCACCTCTGCTACTCGCGCGTCGACGGGCTCTGGTTCCTCAAGGTCGAGGAGCAGCTCGGCTTCGACGCGGCGCTCGAACTCGACGTCGCGGTCTGGCAGGTGCTGCCGAAACTGCAGGCACGCGCGCTCAAACGCCTGCTCGGTCTGAACGACGGGAGGGAGGCGTTGCGCCTCGCGCTGCAGGAGAAACTGACGCTCGACGGGTTTGCCTTTACCCTGGCGGATACTGCCGACGGGCTCTGTCTCACGGTGCAGGCCTGCCCGTGGCTGGCATTGCTGCAGAAATCGGGTCGTGAACACGTCGCCGACCGCATCGGCAATGCCATCTGCACGACGGAATATGGCGTTTTTGCGCGCGAGTTCGGGCTGCGCCTGCAGGAAAACAGCGCGCGCCTCTGCGGCGGCGGCGATGCCTGCACGTTCATCTTTGCGCCCGCGGAAAGGACCACCGACGCATGAAAGACCAGCCCGCCCCGAAAGGGCTGCACCTGCATATCGGCATCTTCGGCCGGCGCAATGCCGGCAAGTCATCGCTGCTCAACGCGCTCACCCGCCAGCAGGTGGCCATCGTCTCCCCCGTGGCGGGAACGACCACCGATCCCGTCGAGAAACCGATGGAGATGCTGCCGCTCGGCCCGGTCATCTTTATCGACACCGCCGGGGTGGATGACGAGGGGGCACTCGGCGCGCAGCGTATTGCCAAGACACGTCTTATCCTCGACCGCACCGATATCGGTATCATCGTCGCCGCCGCGGGACTATGGGGTGAGTACGAAGAGCAACTCCTCGCGGAACTGCAGCGGCGCGGTACACCGGTGGTCGTGGCGGCTAACCAGCGCGACCGCGGGATGCTGCCGGAAGAAACGCGTGCACGCCTGCAGGCGGCGAATGTTGCCGTGGTGCCTACCAGTGCCGACCGCGGCGACAATATCGATGCGTTGCGCGCGGCGCTGCATGCCGTCGCTCCGGCGGCCGCCGGGCCGCCGCTGCTGGGCGATCTCGTGCCGCGCGGCGAGGTGGCGGTGCTCGTCGTTCCCATCGACCTCGAGGCGCCCGCCGGGCGCATCATCCTGCCGCAGGTGCAGGCGATCCGCGATCTGCTCGACCACGACTGCTGGTGCGTGGTGGTCAAGGAGCATCAACTCGCGGACGCGCTGGCGCGATTCAACCGGCCGCCCGCACTCGTGGTCACTGATTCACAGGCCTTTGCCCAGGTGGCGGCGGTGGTGCCAACGAGCGTGCCGCTCACCTCGTTCTCCATCCTCATGGCGCGTCTCAAGGGTGACCTGACGGAATTCGCGCGCGGCGCGCGGGCGCTCGACACGCTGCGCGCGGGCGACCGCGTCATCATCGCCGAGGCCTGCACGCATCATCCCATCGGCGAGGATATCGGGCGGGTCAAACTGCCCGCCTGGTTGCGGCAGCATGTTGCCGGCGACCTCGACATCAGCACGGTGGCCGGGCGTGATTTTCCCGCCGAACTTACCGGGGTGAAAGTGGTCATCAACTGCGGGGCCTGCATGTGGAACCGCCGCGAAATGCTGACACGGATGCGGGTCTGTCGCGCCGCCGGCGTGCCCGTCACCAACTACGGGATTGCCATCGCCCGCGTGCTGGGCATTATCGACCGCGCGCTGGCGCCCTTCCCGGCCGCGCTGGCGGCCTACCGGGGTGAGGCGTGAGCGCCGGCCCCGACCGCGCCGGCTGCCTCATTGCCCTCGGCATCAGTTTCCTGCTCTTCGTTCTGCCGCTGCCGCTCATGCTGTTGTTTGACGGGTCGCTCTTCCCTGCCGCCTACCCGTTCTTCGGAGTATTGTTCTTCACGCTGATGCTGACCCGCGCCTGGCGCGAGGGTATCATTGTCGGGCGCTGGAACCGCACCTTCACCCGCACCGGTGAGCCCGCGTCGTTCTGGCTGGGCGTGGCGATGATCGCTGTCGCCTGGCTCGGCTGCTACGTGATGTACCTCGGCCTGATGTTCACCTGGCCGTAGCCGTTGTCGGGCATGATCTGACGTGTTTCCTGAACGTAGTACCAGAGGGGGCAGGGAAGAAGGAAACCTGACTGCTACTTGATTTCAGGGGCGGGAATCTGCAGATCCCGGCAGATCGCTTTAGCGGTGAAGGTGTTGATTTCCCGGTGACGCGGAACCGTGGTTGATACGTTCGCCACGGGATTGCAGTACAGCGTATGTTTTGCTCCTTCACGCTCGAGTGTACAGCCGTGTTGTTACAGGTGACGCAGCAACTCGTGACGTTTCATGCAGCTACATGCACTACAGCGGAAATAACCTTTCGCCCGCGCGTGACTGCACGACAGCGTCTCCGGTTGGCTTCCAGGATGAGCTCGATGGCTTCGGAAATATTCCGTCGTGCCTCGGCCAAAGTCCGTCCCTGTGAATGTGCACCGGGAATATCCGGCACAAAGGCTGCATACCACCTGCCGCACCTGATGAATTTCACCTGGTATTCTTTCATCGCTGCCTCCCGACTGGTGTGTTCTTCATGTACGGTTGCTGCAGGGGGCGATTTTATCAGCAATCCTGCTCGTCGTCAAACACGGTATGCGCGACCTGCCGACCTGCGGTTGACGGGAGTTCCCCGACGGTGTATAAACCGTGCAGGGGCGGGGAAAACCGCCCTTCGGAGATGACGCATGAGCGATGCTGCCGCCCAGCCGGAAAAACCGTCGCATTTCGTTCGCGACCTGATCGACGCCGACCTCGTGTCGGGGAAGCACACCTCCGTGGTGACGCGCTTCCCCCCCGAGCCGAACGGCTACCTGCATATCGGGCATGCCAAGTCGATCTGTCTCAATTTCGGACTGGCGCGCGACTTTCGCGGCCGCTGCCACCTGCGTTTCGACGATACCAATCCGGCAAAAGAAGAACAGGAGTACATCGAAGCGATTGAGCAGGATGTCCGCTGGCTCGGCTTCGACTGGGGCGAGCATCTCTACTACGCTTCCAACTACTTTGGCAAACTCTACGACTGGGCGGAGGAGCTTATCCGCCGCGGCAAAGCGTATGTCTGCGACCTGAACGCCGACGAGATCCGCCGGCATCGCGGCACGCTCAGGGAGCCGGGTACCCCGAGCCCGTACCGCGAGCGCACGCCCGACGAAAACCTCGACCTCTTCCGCCGCATGCGCGCGGGCGAGTTTCCTGACGGTTCGCGCGTGCTGCGCGCGAAGATCGACATGGCATCACCCAATCTCAACATGCGCGATCCGGTGCTCTACCGCATCGTGCGCGCGCACCATCCGCGCGTGGGTGACGCCTGGTGCATCTACCCGATGTACGATTACGCGCACCCGCTCTCTGACTACGCGGAAAAGATCACCCACTCCATCTGCACGCTCGAATTCGAGGACCAGCGCCCGTTCTACGACTGGCTGCTCGAACGGCTGGCCGAGGGCGGACTGCTGCAGCGCCCGCTGCCGCGGCAGATCGAGTTCTCACGCCTCAACCTGCCCTACGTCGTC
>CAZWUZ010000230.1:0-6243 GCA_964637655.1 uncultured bacterium
TCGATGCCCCTGGCGAAGGCGCGCAGCGCGTCGCGGTCAGCCGGCAGCAGGTCCTGCTCCGCCTCGAGCAGCAGCCGTCCGATGTCCGCCAGTGCCGCCACCGCCTCTGTCCACGTCGGGGCGAGCTGCCCGCCATGCTGGTTGCGGTAGGTGAGGCCGTAGTCGGCGCGCACGCTGTCGTCGAGCAGCAGCTTCAGGCGCGTGTTTTTCTGATCCGCCTGCTCGAGCAGGTTCTTCTTCAGCGGGTTGCTGAGCAGCCCCTGCAGCGTGTCGCGCACCTTCGCGTACGTCGCGCCGCTGAACACCTCGTCGAGGCGCGCCTGCACCGCGGCATCGCCCGCCGCGCGCAGATGCAGCGTTTCGGTGGTGAACCAGAGCGCGAACGCCATCATGCCGATTTCGCAGAATCCGCGCTTGTCGAGCACCGCCAGCGCCTTGGTCTGCAGTTCGTTGACCCGCTCCTTCTCCTCCGGGCTCAGCGCCGCGCGGCAGGCGAAGGCCGTCGGCAGGAAGGCGCGCACCCCGTCCGCGAGCATCTTCCGCACGGTGATCTCGTAGGGGTTGGTGATGCGCTGCAGCCGCAGGCGCGGCGGGAGCGCGTCGATGGGGAAATCGGGAAGATAGATATCGCAGCCGCGATGCACCAGCAGGTGCGACAGCCCCTGCTGGTAATTGACGAAATCGAACTCGTAATCCTCGCCATAGACCGCGGGGCTGCCCTTCGCCTGCGCCACGCTCGCTTCTGCCCAGGCGCCGTAAAAGACGTTGGACGAGATGGTGTCGAGGTCGCCCCCGGCATTCTTGCCGATGCCGTCGCGTTCCCCCTTGCCGTGGATAATGAAGATTTTCTTGCGCATGGCCGTCCCCCGGAACCCTGTGGTGAGCAGATTCCACGATTATCGCTTGTGCGGGTGGAAAGTGCAACTGCGCCGGACGGCAGTCCTACTGCGTGAAGGCGGTGCTGGTCATGTTGAAGCGGTTGGCGTCGGCGTTGCGGTAGAGCCCGAGCTTGCGCTGCGGGTAGTCGGCCAGATTGAAGAGCAGCCAGACCTCGCGGTCGCCGTTGCTGCGGTCGGCAAGAATCAGCTGCGCCTCCCAGCAGTGCAGCCGCCGCGTCAGGGTGATGCTCGTCTCCTTGAAACGCGTCGCCTGCACGTTCCACACCGTCCCCGCCGACAACTGCCAGTAGCGCGTCGGGTCGGGTTCATGCCCCCATTTCCAGGCCATGCCCGCCCCGAGATCGGTGGTGTTCGGCGCTCCCCGCCCGTCAATATGATAGGCATTGCCGTAGAAGCGCAGGTCGTCATGCACCCGCCAGACGTTCTCGTTCAGCACACGGCTGACCCGGTTCGTCGACCAGTCGTAAAACGCTTCCAGTGACACATCGAGGTCGCTGCGCGGGAACCAGAAGGTGCCGAACCGCAGCGGCTGCCAGCGTTCACGCCAGCGGTAAGCGTCCGTCTCGCCGCGGCAGTCGAAGCCGGCGGTCAGCTGCCAGCGCAGCGTCGGCGCAGGATAGGCGTAGATGCCCGCCTGCAGCTGCGAGCGTTCCTGCCCCGAAAACGGCATGCTGTCGTCGTTGTTCAGCCGCAGGCGGAAATCGTGCCACAGCCGCAGCGTGTAGGTGTTCGAGAGCAGGTAGTTGATATCGCCGCCCGCCACGAGGCGCGCGGTGCTGCGGTCCTTCTTGTCCGCCGCGTCGCGCCGGTTTTCCCACTGCTCGTTCAGGCCCGCGTTGAGTGTCAGCGTCGTGCGCGGCGTGACAGTGAAACTGCGCAGCGCGCGCAGTTCGCCCGTCGCACCGAGCTGCTCGTAGTCGGCCGCCGCGGTGCGCGAGCGCACTAGGTCGGCGTCGAACTGGTAGTACCACTGCTGCCACGGCAGCGCGTGCGTATTCCAGTGGAAGCGCAGGCGCGGGAGTTCCTCCGCGGTCATGCGGAAACGCGCCTCGCTGTCACTCCACGCGTAGTTCTTCTCCCCCGACAGGCGCAGGGTGTAGTCGTCGCGCGTCTGGGTGAATGAACTGTAGGCATCGAGGGTGCGCTCGACGCGGTTGGTCAGTCCCTCGTTGTAGTCGTTGTTGAAATCGTTCTGCTTGAGATAGTTGGTATAGTAGAGCAGGCGCCGCTCGCCGGCGAAATCCTGCCGCCCGTCAAGGTAGAGTTTCCAGTTGTCGTTGCGCGGCAGGTCGGGATTGTAGTACTTTCCCGTCTGCGCGTTCTGAAAGATGCTCTTCTCCGCGATGTGGTAGAAGTACAGGTAATGCTTGCCCCCGGCCGGCGTCCAGTCGAGGTCGAGTCCCAATCCCAGCCCGCGCCGCTGGTACCAGTCGGCATAGAGCGTCCCGTCGACGTTGTCAATGTACCCGTAGTAGTCATAGCCGAGTTTGAGGAAAGTGCCTTCGCGCTTGTTGTATCCCGGGCGCACATGCCAGCGCGCGTAGGGGTCGCGCAGCAGGCGCGTGTAGAAGGGCCAGTAGAAGACGGGAACCGGGCCCGCCCAGAACACGAGGTTGTAGACACACAGACGGGTGCTCGGGTAAAGGTCAGCCGAGGTGCTGGTGATATGGAAATGCGGGTCCGCTTCATCGCAGGTGGTCATGCTCACCCGCCGCGCATGTGTGGTCCGCTCCGCCCGCTCAACCCGCGCTGCGTTGAACCGCCACGGCAGGTAGGTCAGGCGCGCCGTATCGATGGTGCCGCGCTGCCGCCGGGTGTCGTACACCAGCCGGTCGCCATACGTCACCATGCCGGTATCCGCCATCACCACGTTGCCGTCCGCGGTGAGCATCCCCGCCACCAGGTCGTAATAGACGCGGTCGGCATCCAGCTGGAAATACTGGTAGGTCAGGTGCGGGCGTCCGGTCGCCTCCAGCCCCTGCTCATGCAGGTAGGTGAGACGGTCGGCATTATCGATGGTCATGCGCCCGTCGTCCGCCGCGGCACACACCGCCGGCAGCAGCACACAGAGCAGCACGCTCAGGAGACACCCGCGGCAGAGGATACCCATACACCCGCCTTATCGGCAGGGGACCCAATACAGTTGACGCGTAGTTATGTGCGGATACAAAAACCCGGCCGCGTCAGGGTACGGTCAGGCGGACGCTGCCGACCGCCTCGTTGCCGGCGCGGTCGCGCACGCGCACGCTCACCGTGTGTGCGCCGGAAGACAGGCCGCTGACCGTCCACGCCAGCTGCTCCGTGTGGTCGTCGAAGATTCCGTCCGCGGCATCGAGCATCTGCCACGGCCCGTTGTCGACGTTATAGGCCGCCGCGGACACGAAACTGGCTGCGTCACGCGCGGTCGCCCGCAGGTTGGCGAATCCGCGCCCCCCGTCCTGCCCGGTCACCGTCACCTCGGGGAGCGTGTGGTCGACGAGGATAGGCCCGGTGCTACGCTCGGCGCTCAGTCCGTTCCCCGGCGCATTGGCCGCGGCATCGGAGGCCACCACCTTGAGGTAGTACCAGCCGTCGGCGAAATCGATGGTGCGCCAGACGCAGCGGGTCATCGGCAGGTCGGGCCGCTCGCGGTTGACCTGCCGCCACGCGTCATCATCCGCCGCCTGCACGTACAGGTTGTACTGCAGCGCATCACCGTCAGGATCAGCCGCCTGCCAGAGCACCATGCGCTCGGGGAGCGCCTCGCGCGCGTCCGCTGTCGCGCGGCGGTTTCCCGCCTCGCCTTCGCCCTCCTCGTCCTCACCCGCCTCGTCGCCGTTGACCTTCAGGTCGAGCACCAGCGGGCGCTGGTTGACCGGCTGGTAGGCGATGGTGGCGACGCGCAGCACGGGCGGACGCTGCGCCCGCCCCAGCGCCAGCCGCACCTGCAGTTCGAGGTAGCGGCCCGCCGGCGAACTGACGGCGCTCCCCCCCTCCTGCCACGCGCTCCACGCGCTCCAGAGCGTGTCGGGCTCGTCGCTCATCCCCGCGCGCGTGCGGTACTGCACCGTCCCGCCGCCCGGCCGGTCCGCGGTCAGGTGCACCTTCCCCCAGCGGGCGGGAAACTGCGCGTCGAACACCTTCGCGGTGAAGATGCCGTCGATGGCGGGCTGCGGCGCAGCGCGATAGACCTGCGCGCCGTTCCCCGTCGCCAGCCAGATGTCGCCGGCGGCCCCCGCGGCCAGTGCCGTCACCTGCGTCGCGGGGAAATCAAAGAGCTGCGTCTCGACCTCGTCCGCGGCAACCCGGAACACTTTGCCCTCTTTCCCGGTGCCGACCCAGACGCTGCGGTCGGCCAGCACGAGAAAATCATGGATGGTCTCCTTGTCGCTGACATAGACGAGGTACGGGTTTCCTGACGGCTCGATGCGGTAGACCGCCGCGCAGCCGCCGAGCAGTTCACCGAGCATGCCGGCCGGCGGACCGCCGCGCCCGCCGTTGCCGTTACGCCGCCGCGGCTGCGGCGGTTCCTCGTCCTCGCCGCCGCGCCGCTCCTGCATCGCCAGTGCGGGGAGCGGCAGTTCGCCGTCCGCCGCGTCACTCTCCGACGCGCTGCTGCGCCGCGCCTGTTCCGCCGCCATGGCGCGCGCCATCGCCGCCGCCGCCTGACCCGAGCGGCTGCCCGCCGGGTTGACCCCGGCATAGACCAGTCCGTCCGGGCCAAGGCGCAGCGCCACCACTTCCGCCTGCCACAGGTCGGCATGCACGCGCGCCTGCCCGCCGGGCGCCACCGCGTAGATGAGACCGTCCGCCGCGCTTCCGGCATAGGCCGTTCCGTCAGTGCCCAGCGCCAGCGACAGCAGGTGGCCGGCCCCCGCATCGAGCAGCCGGGTCACCTGCCCGCGACCGTCGATTTTCCAGATGCTCGCCGGCATGCCGCAGGCGGCATAGAGCGTGCCGTCACTGCCGCACTGCAGCGCCCAGATATACGCCACCGGCAGTTTCGCCCATGCGGCCGCGCGGCCGTCCTGCACGCGCGTGATCTCGCCGCCGGGAAAACTTCCCGCGTAGAGCCGCCCCGCTGCGTCCACCGCCAGCGCGTAGCAGCCGTTCTTCGGGCGCAGCACTTCCTCGACAGCGGTGCCGCGCACGCGCAGCACGCGCGGCTCCTCGCCGGCGCTCAGGTAGAGCGCGTCGCCGCCGGGGGCAGCCACCGCGCGCCAGACGAAATCGGCGTGCAGGTCGGGCCCGTCGCTCAGCGCCGGGGCCAGTTCGACCCGTCCGAGCACGTTCACCGCGGTCCGTTCCTGTTTCCCCGCGCTGAAATCCTCGAACGTGGTCAGCGTCCACAGGTTGGTGGTCACCGCCGCCGCGGGCAGCACGCCCAGCAGCACCGTCAGTCCGATCAGCAGTATCTTCATGCTCCCGCCTCCCCGTCACCGCGTTCGCGCCGCCAGACCGCGCTGCGCTCCTTCTTGACTGCTGCTCCCGCCGCCGCCGGCACGCCGACCACGGCGATGGCAATCAGTCGCTGCCCCGCCGGCGCCTGCGCCCACTGCAGCACCGCCGGCGCGTAGTCCTTGCCGTGTCCCGCCACCCAGCAGCCGCCATAGCCGAGCGCATGCGCCGCGTTGAGCAGATTGGTCACCGCCGCGCTGCCGTCCTCAACCGCGTACTTCGCGTCGCCGGCCGCAGTGACCAGCACTGCCAGTCCCGCCTGCGGCAGAAAGGGGGCATTCTTCGGGCAGAGCGCCGCCAATTCGCGCAGCCGCGCCGGGTCAGTCACCGTGATGAACAGCCAGGGCTGCAGGTTGTTGGCCGTCGGGGCAAAGCGCGCCGCGTCGATGAGCGACGCGACATGTTCCGCACGCACCGGCGCGCCGGTAAACTGCCGCACACTGCGGCGGGTGGTCAGGCAGGTCAGCGCATCCATGGTCCCTCCCGGTCGCACCCGTGACCGGGCACGCTGCGCCGATAGTAGCAGCAGGCCGCAGGAGTGTCAAACCGGCGGCATGGGCACCGTAATCCGTTCTGCCCGTCATGCCATGCGTCAGGCACAGGCAGATCTTCCCGATACGCCCGCTGTTCGTACAGTAATCCCGAGTACGTCGGTAGCCACTCCACGGTTGCTCCCCCCCTTAGTGTAACAACACTGTGTAGCAGCCTCAATAGTCGTACTTATCAGGGTTGCTGCGGGTTTCCCGGCGATTTCACCTCCCCTCTCCCGCCATTCCACACCAGCACAACACATGTTCCGGCAGTTCGTTGTGATTACGGAAGTTTTTGTAATATTTTCACCACCCCATTGACTTTTCTGATTTTTCGCTGTACAATTGGCGTTACACGGATCCGTAGAATAACAAGT
>CAZWUZ010000231.1:0-6219 GCA_964637655.1 uncultured bacterium
GGCCACGCACCTCTACGACCTGCTCATCGAGTACATCAATCGCGACCTGAGCACGCGCCCCGGACCGCGTGTCATCGTCCTCTTCTCCGACGGGCTCGACGAGGGGATCATCCGCCGGCGCGGCAGCGTCAACAACCGGGCCGCGGTCGTCGAGGCCGCGCGCCGTCATGCCGTGCGCATCGCCGCCGTCGAACTCGGGCCGACCTGCCCGGAAGCACGGCTGGCGCTGCAGGAACTGGCCGCCCAGACCGATGGCACGCACCTGGTCTACGACCCGTACGCGGGGGGCAGCCAGTTCGCCCCGGCCTGGCGCCTGCTCGGCGTCGAAGCGCGCAGCGGCTCCTACCGCATCAGGTACCGCAGCGAAGAGGGGGCCGCCGGCCCGGTTGACGTGCAGAGCACCGGCGGCCGCGCCACCGATATCCTGCCGCTGCACTGAACGAAACGACATAACGCCTGCGGGGGGCATCCCGCAGGCGTTTTTCTTTCCCCTCCCCCTCTTCCGGCAGTTCTCCGCGCCGTCGCTCTCCGTGTACTCCGTGTGCCCCGTGGTTGCATGAGTTGCTCTCGTCATTTGTACGACAACAGATCATAGCGACTGCATTCACCACTGAGCACACAGAGCACACGGAACGCCTGCGGTTGGCCGGTGACTGGCCGTCGTCCGCAGGACCGGGGTATGGTCCTGAGTATTTTCCCTGGGCAAAGCCGTTCTCTGCGGGCTCTGTGTGCTGCGGTGAGGCAGTTCCCCCGCCGGAATTTCAGTCGAAATGCGACGTGCCGATAAGGCCGCACCGCTCGCGGATGCCGAACCCGTCAGCGATAAGCTGTGACGCGGGCCGGATGTGCAGCGCGCCATAGCGCCGGTTGAGCCGCGCCGCGGTCTCGCCCAGCGCGTCCGCGCGTGCCGCCGCAGGGAGCAGGTGCCCCGGGCCGCGCCCGCGCTGCAGGTTGCTGACACTCACCCCGACCGCGCGCACCGCCTGCGGCGGCGGCAGATGGCGCTGCAGGATGCCCGCCGCGCGGCGGTAGATGCCCAGCCCGGTCCAGACCGCCTGCCGCGCCGTGCACTGCTGCCCCAGTCCGGTGAAATCACCGAAGCGCAGCCAGAGTGACACCGTCGTCCCGCTCACCCCGTATTTCTGCATGCGTGCCGCCACCATCTCGCAGAGCATGCGCAGAAACGCGCTGATGACCGCCGGGTCGGCGGTATCCGCCGGCAGCGTGTGCGAGTGCCCCACCGACTTGATCTCGCGCTCATGGTCGAAACGCCGCACCGGGTCGTCATCCTCGCCACGGCCCATCGCTTTGAGCCGGCGCCCGATAACGCCGAAGCGGTCCGTCAGCAGTCCCGCGTCGGCATTCCCGAGGTCAGCCGCCGTGCGGATGCTCAGGCGCGCCAGTTCCGCCGCGGTCTTCTTCCCCACGCCCCACAACTCGCCGACCGGCAGTCGCGCGAAAAGCGCGGGAATATCCTCCGGTCTGATGCGGTGCAACCCGTCGGGCTTGTGCGTGTCGCTGGCCAGTTTGGCGAGGAGTTTGTTCGGGGCCAGCCCGGCGCTGCAGGTCAGCCCGAGTTCTGCGCGGATGGCGGCTTTGGCCGTGCGCGCCACTGCTTCCGGATCGGCATGGCCCGTCAGGTCGACGAAGCACTCGTCAATGGAATAGACCTCGACCAGGTCGGTATGCCGCAGCAGGATGGCATGCAGTTGTCGCGCGGTGTCGACGTACTTGTCGGGATTGCCGACCACAATGCGCACCTGCGGGCAGCGCCGCCGCGCTTCGGGGACCGTGCAGCCGGTTTTGATGCCGAACTTCCGCGCCTCGTAGGAGGCGGTGGTCACGATGGTGCGCGCGTAATCGCTCTCCGCTGACGCCTCGCCGCAGACGACCACGGGCCTGCCGCGCAGCGCCGGGTCGCACGCCTGCTCCACCGCCGCGAAGTAGGCGTCCATATCAAGGTGCAGGACGACGCGTCCACTCATGACGACGGGATGGCTTTCTCCAACCGCCACTGCAGCGTCTGCCGGTTGAAACTCAATTCGTAGAGGTTGCCCCCCGCGCTGACCGCGAAATGGGCGAGCAGCGCCTCACCCATGCGGCTCTGCCAGCGGTAGGTCACTGTCGTGATATCGTAGCGCCGCTGCTGCCAGTCGAACCAGCGCGGCTGCACCGCCGCCCCGCTGAAAACCGCTCCCACCCTGACCGTCTCGCCGATATCCGTCGCCATCGTCCGCTCCGTCCTGCCATGCTTCCCATCCCCTCCCCCGTGGACTCCTGAAAATGCGTTATCACGGCAGGCAGGTTTTCCGGGTTTTGCTCCCACCCGGCCGCCCCTTCCCGCGTTTTCTCCGCCCCGCCCTGTCACAGAAAACGGGGACTGTCCCCATTTATTTTCTGCCGTCGGGGCGGCAGCAGCGCGCCACCCCCGCCAGCACCCCGAGAATATGCGCCTCACGCGTGATCAGCGGCGGGTAGGCGGGATGTTCCGCCACCAGGTGGATGCCGTCCGCCCGCAGGAAATAGCGCTTGAGCACCGCCTCGTCGTCGAGGCGCGCCGCGACGATGTCACCGTTGCGCGCGGTCACCTGCGCGCGGATGAAGACAATGTCGCCGTCGTTGATCCCCGCTCCTGTCATGCTCTCCCCCTTCACCCGCAGCGCGAATAGGTCGCTGCCGGTCGGGAGGAGGTCGGCGGGCGTAAAGCGCCCTTCGAGGTTTTCCGTCGCTGTGGCGGGAAGGCCCGCGCTGATGCGGCTCACCAGCGGGACGCCGAGCAGCCCGGGACGCAGAAAGATGCCGCGTGCGGTTCCCTGCCGCAGCGTCACCAGGCCCCGGTCGGCAAGCTTGCGCAGGTGGTAACGCACCGTCCAGGTCGAGGCCAGGCGGGCGCGCTGCGCCAGTTCGCGCAGCGTCGGGGGGAGCGTCTCCTCCTGCCACCAGTCGCGCAGAGCCATAAGTACCTTCTCTTCCGCTTTCCGGTCCCTGACCATTATCGCCGTGTTGCTCCCCGTCAATAACGGACGGCATTCCGCGCGGCGCGGAGGGTTGCGCCACTGCGGAATCCCGTTCCACCGCCCATTATAGCACAAATGTGCTACTTGTCAAGCTAAAAAATGGGGACGGAGCTCAAGTTATTAAGTTATGTCACAATTGTTTGGCAATACAGCTGATTGTAATGCCTGAGCTGTCACACCGCTGCCGTCTTATTGTCCGGGAGTGTCAAATTATCGACGTTTTTTTGTGGATAACTCTGTGGATAACATGTGTCAATGTGTCAGTATGGCCCCATGCATGGCCCCATACAAAATGGCACCCTCTACGGGATTTGAACCCGTGCTGCCGGGATGAAAACCCGGTGTCCTGGACCACTAGACGAAGAGGGTACACAAAAAACTGGTGAGGGCGGTGGGGCTTGAACCCACGACCTACGGCTTAAAAAGCCGTTGCTCTACCACTGAGCTACGCCCCCGCCGCACACCGCACGCTTATACCACGTTGCGACGGGAACTGTCAAGCCGCCGCCGCGCCAAACCACCGACACCGGACACGCAGCCCGGCAGCCGGAAGACAGCAGCAACCTGAATATGGCATCAGGGCACAGGCACGGACGAGGAGCACGGACGAAGCGCACGACCGCGCAAGGTTGCAGTTCACCACATGCAGAGGCCGCCAGTCGCAAGGTGCAGCCCGAATCGAACCGTGCTATTCCGCCGACGGGAGCAGCAGCAGGAAGACGGTCTTTCCCGGTTCGCTCTCCTCGAGCAGCAGCGAGCCGCCCAGGTCGTCGGCGGTCTTGGCACAGATGGTCAGCCCGAGCCCGTAGTGCTTGTCCCCCTTCGTCGTGTAGAAGGGATCGAAAATGCGCCCCCGGATGTCGGCGGGAATGCCGCTCCCCGTGTCGGCAAAACGGACCGCCACCCATTTTTCCTTCGCGTCGGGCTGCGGCTGCACGGCAAGGTGGATGCGGATGGTTCCCCCGTCGGGCATGGCGGCCAGCGCATTCTCCGTCAGGTTGCCGAACATCTGTTCGAGGCGCGCGCTGTCAGCCCGCGCGGAAACCGCATCCCCTTCGACCAGCCACTGCACGCGACGGTCGCGCAGTTCGGCGAAACGTTCCATGCGCACGCGCCCGAGCAGGGAAAGCAGGTTGACCGGCTCGATGGCGTACGCCGTGCTCTGGCTCAGTTCCTGGATGCGGGTGAGCGCCTGCTCGGCGCGGCGCAGCGCCCCGGTGAGCATGGTCAGCTCCCCGTACTGCACCTTGCTCTTCTGCTGCCGCTCGTTGATCACCTCGGCATAGCGCAGCGCGCTCTGCACCGGGTTGCGCACCCCGAAGGCGATGCTCGCCGACATCCTGCCGATGAGCGACATGCGCTGGCTGCGTTCGAGCTGGCGTTCCATTTCGACCAGCCCGGTAACATCGACGAAGATGAGCACCCCGCCCAGCGTCATGCCGTCGCGCAGCAGCGGGGCCGCCTGCACGTCGATATGGAACTCGTTCTCCCCCGCGCGATGGACGACGCGGCTGTGACAGGTGAGTTCCGTGTCGACGGCGCGCTGCAGCAGGTCGGCGAATTTCTCCGGCAGGGTGGCGGCAAACGACTGCCCCGGCGCGGCGGCGATACCCAGGCGCTGCAGCAGCAGCGTCCCGCGCTCGTTGATGCGCGTTATTTTCTCATCCACCCCGACGGCAATCAGCCCGGCGGGCATGGTGGCGACCAGCGTTTCAATATCGACGCGGGCGCGGTTGAGCTCCGCGCGCGTGGCGTCAATGACGCTGCGCATCGCCATGGTGAGAAACGCAACCAGGTAGAAGAAAAAGATTTTGATGGTGACCCCGAGGTAGAGAAAATCGACGCGGCTGAGCAGCTGGTGGCGCCCGATGAGGTCGCCGAAATAGCCGCCCCCCGTCAGCTCGGGAAAATAGAAACTGTAGACCAGCGTGGCGGAATAGAGCACCGCCGCAACGGTGGCCAGCAGCAGCGCCCCCTGCCCCGGCAGACAGAGCCCGGCCGTCACGATGATGACGGGGTAGAGCACGGTAAAGGCGCTGTCGACCACCGCGTACGCCTCGACCAGGCCCGTGGTGGCAACGAGGTCGAGGGTGAACTGCACGATAAGCACGTTGCGGATGATTGACGGCGACGGATAGCGGAGCGCAAACGCGGCGAGCAGGTTGCCCGCGTAGATGGCGCCGACGAGCGTGACGAGCGGCTGAAAGAACTGCCACTCCTGCGCGTAGAAGCCGGTGAAGAGCAGGGCGCAGAGGATGAGCGGCAATATCCAGTGCAGTTTCAGCGAGAGGCGGAACTTTTCGAGGAGTTCGCGTTCCTCGAACTGCGCGAGTTCGCTCATGGGGTTTCTCCTCCCGGTACGGGCCCGGCGCCGGCGTACCACGCATCCGGTGCAGCCGCGTTATCGCCATGCGGCGGGACGTGCGGTTCGACGGTGTCGCCACCCGCGCTGATGCCGCAGGCGGCATAGGCGGCGGCATTGGCCGCGGCGGTTTGTGCCTGGCTGGGCATCCCGAACACGTGCCCGAGCAGTGTCGGGAACAACCTGACCAGCGCAACCGCCTCCTGCTCCCCGGCCGGCGCCGTCCATGCATCGGGCGTGCGCGTGTCGCCCGCCACGGCGCGGAAGCACATGGCGCCGAGCCATTCCAGCACGGTACCGCGCGGCACCTGCAGGTCCGGGGCCGGTACCGCCGCCGCCGGCAGCATGCGGGCATCGGTCTCCATCGCGTCGTATGCCACGGCGCCCGACACCAGCGGCAGGACGGTCAGTTGCCCGGCGCTGCGCAGCTGCGTACCGTCGCCGGCCGCGGTCACGGCGAGCCGCCCCGCGCCCGACAGGCGGCAGATACCTTCACGCGTGGTAACGCGCCATTCGCCCGCCGGCGCTGTCGTGCGCACCTCGGCGTCTCCCGCCAGCAGCAGCAGCCGGTACTGCGGACTGCCGTCATACCAGCGTTCGAGCAGGGCGGCACTGTTGCGCCCGAGGCGCAGTTGCGCGGCACTGCTTTCGATGAACGGCATCGGGCTTTCGCCCAGCGCCAGCGTCACTTCGCCGTCGCTGCCGGTGACCAGGCCGCAGACATCAGCCAGCGCCTGGCGCGGGTAGGGCTGCTCCGCGCGCCCGGTGACCCCGTTATGCAGCCAGACGTCACGCGTGCGGCGCACGAGGCGCGCGGGAATGCTCTCGCGATGTCCGGCA
>CAZWUZ010000232.1:0-6198 GCA_964637655.1 uncultured bacterium
CAAAACCTCTATCACCCTCGGCCTCTGCCGGGCACTGGCGCGCGCGGGCGTGACGGTACAGTCGTTCAAGGCGGGGCCTGACTACCTCGACCCGACCTGGCTGTCACGCGCGGCAGCAGCGCAATGCTGCAATCTCGACACCTGGATGAGCGGCATCCCCTACGTGCGCGCGCTCTGCGCGCGGCTGGCGCCGGCGCGCGGAGTGACCCTCATCGAAGGGGTGATGGGGATGTACGACGGTGCTGATGCGGCGAGCGACGCGGGGAGCACGGCGGAACTGGCGCGCGTGCTAAACGCACCCGTCATCCTCGTCGTCGATGCGCGCGGCGCGGCCCGCAGCGTGGCGGCGACGGTGCGCGGCTTCCGCGATTTCGGTGATGCGAACATCGTCGGGGTCATCGCCAACCGCTGCGGTTCGGAGAAACATGTGCAGATGCTGCAACAGGCGCTGGCGTCGGCGAATCTGCCGCCGCTGGTCGGGGCGATACCCGACGGGGCATGGGGCGAACTGCCGTCGCGCCATCTCGGGCTGCTGCGCGCTGACGAGCGGGTGAGCGAACAAACCATCACGGCGCTGGCGGATGCCTGCGCACAGCACATCGACCTGAAGGCACTGCGCTACCTCGCGCGGCAGGCAGCGCAGCTGCCGGTACCGTCGCGCGAAACAAAGCGGAAAACACGCTGCCGCATCGCGGTGGCCTATGATGCGGCCTTCCATTTCTACTACGCGGACAATCTTGCCCTGCTGGCGCGGCGCGGTGCGGAACTGGTCTACTTTTCGCCGCTGCGCGATAGGGCGCTGCCGCGCGACTGTGGCGCGGTCATCATCGGCGGCGGGTATCCCGAGGCGCACGCGGTGCAGTTGTCGCGCAACCGGGCGCTCATCCGCGCCCTGCGGGCGTTTGCCGCACGCGGCGGGGTCATCTACGGCGAATGCGGTGGCATGATGTATCTCGGTGAGGCGCTCATCGACGCGGCGGGAAAAAAGCATGCGATGGCGGGCGTCATCCCGGTGACGACGCGCATGCGCCCGCGGCTGCAGGCACTCGGCTACGTGCAGGCGACGACATTGCAGCCGACACTCTTCGGGCCGGCAGGGACGGAATTGCGCGGTCATGAATTCAGGTACTCGGAAGTCGCTGCCGAGCGCGGCGACTGGGAACCCGCCTTCGCGGTGAGTGACGCGCGCGGAGAACAGGAGACGGTTGCCGGCTACGTTCGCGGCAGCGTGACCGCCAGCTACCTGCACCTGCATTTTGCCGCACATCCGGACCTCGCCGACCGTATTATCGCGGCTGCGAAAAAGCGCTGATGCTCGATATACGCACGTTGCTGGCGGCCAACGCCGTCCTGCTGGCGGTCTTTTCCGTCATCTACCTGATCCTGCCGCGGCAGCTGAATGTGCGCGGCGTCATCACCGAATTGCGGCGTCTCGTGCTCTTCCTGCTGGCCGGCATGGTGCTGCTGGCGCTGGCGGCGCCGGCGTATTGCGCGGCGGGGAGCAGCGCCGCGGCGTACCTGCGCACGGGGCAGGGGGCGCGCCCGATGGGACTGGGCGGGGCCTATGTCGCCCTCGCGGAGGGGAGCCACGGGATGTACTGGAATCCCGGAGGGCTGGGTGTCGCGCGGCAGGCGGATGCGCTCTTCATGTACAACAGCAGTTTTGCGGACATCAACAACCAGTTCATCGCCTTTGCCTATCCCCTGCAGCAGGGGACCATCGGCGGGGCGGTGACGTATGTCGATTACGGCAACATGGACCGGTACATGCTGACGGGGGCGACGACCTACAGCGCGCAGGGGAGTTTCGGCGCCAGCGATATGGCCATCGCGGTCGGCTACGGCAACCGGCTGCAGAACAGCGTTGGGGTCGGCATCTCGCTGAAGTACCTGCGCAGCAGCATCGAGAGCGAGGACGCCAGCGCGTTCGCCTGTGACCTCGGCCTGCTCTATCAGGAGGAGAACAGCCCGTGGCGCGTGGGGCTGGCGCTGACCAACCTCGGGACGAAAATGAAGTACATCAGCAAAAAGGACAACCTGCCGCTCGATATCCGCGGCGGCTTCGCCTATACGCTGGCGGGGATGATCCCGGGAGCGCTGACGCTGGCATGCGACGTGCATAAGCCGGTGGACAACGATGCCGGGGTGAATGTCGGCCTCGAGTATGCCCCGGTGCAGCAGTTCGCGCTGCGGGTGGGCTACGACTCGCTGCAGGATGCGGGGAACGGGCTGACCGCGGGCGCTGGCTTCGCGGTGGAGCAGTTTGCGCTGGATTATGCGTGGGTTGACGGCGGCAAGCTCGACGACGCGCACCGGGTATCGGTGAATTTCAAGTTCGGCGGGCAGTAGTCACAGACGCATCTTTGCGGTTGATTCAGTGTGTTTGGCGATATTCTTTGACGCTGCTGTGTGGGCGGATAATTGTTGTAGTAAAAGCTGAGGAAGTTTAGCCTGCAAGTTGCTATAATTGGCGGCGGCCATCCGGATTATATAAAATCACTTGATTCCCATGAAATTGCTGCCCGGTTGTGGTATAATGCCTGGTAAGATGGAGTAATGGAGGTGGGCTATGGGAAGAAGTACGGTGCAATGGACGGTAAGTTTACCGCCGTCGTTGTCCAAAAAGGCGCTCGCGGCGGCAAAAAACGAAGATCGGACAAAATCTGAATTTGTGCGCGAATCCATCCGGCAGTATCTGGAGCGACGGGCGCTGGAGGGTGTGCGCAACCGTTTGAGTCGGCGGTTCGCGGCAATGGGTATCCGGACGGAAGCAGACGTTGAACGGATGATTGATGAAGGCCGTCAGTAATAAACCGGTTGTTGTTTTCGACACGAATGTCCTGGTTTCCATGCTGGGTTTTCGCGGTCGCTTGATGGATGCGCTCCTGGCCCTGGTTGATGCGGGGATGGTGCAACCGTGCATATCCGAATTCATTATTGGTGAATTGGTGCGGAACCTGGCGGGTAAAGCGAAAATGTCCGAGGAAGATATTCATACTTCTGTCGGCTACCTTCGCGCCCGCTTCCGTTTGTTTGAATCTTCCGAACGGGTGACGAAAGTTGTAAATTGTGAAGCGGACAATCGCATACTTGAATGCGCGCTCGCGGCCGACGCTGAATTTCTGGTTACCGGCAACTTCAAACATTTGCGGCCGATTGGCGATTATTGCGGAATCCGTATCGTGACCCCGCGAGAATTTATGGATATTTTCACCGCTTGAGTGTCGGTGTGGTGTATGCGGCAGAGGCGGTGCGGATCAGGTTGCGCTGCGGGTGGGCTACGACTCGCTGCAGGATGCTGGGAACGGGCTGACCGCGGGCGCGGGCTTCGGCGTCGAGCAGTTCCGCGTCGATTATGCCTAGGTCGACGGCGGGCACCTCGACGACGCCCACCGGGTATCCCTGAACTTCAAGTTCGGCGGCCAGTAACAAACATAAAAAACGCGTACTTGACGGCAAAGAATATGGTGCAGTATAATAACGGCGTGTTTTTGCTGTGACTAAGTGGCGAATTACCTCGGGTAGGGGAGGGCGAATATGCAGAGCACCATTGTCACACGGGGACAGACCGCAATACCAGCGCAAATTATGCGTCGGTATGGCATTAAGACACGGATGCGTCTTGAATGGATTGATGACGGCACAACGATTACTGTGAAACCTTGCGAACCTGAACCGCTAAAGGCATTGCGCGGCCGGTTCCGTGGAAGCAAACTGATGCGCGCACTGCGTGTGTCCCGGGCCGGGGAACGGGCGCGTGGTTGAGCGTTACCTGCTTGACACCTCGGCGTTGGTTGCTTTGTTGCTTGATGAACCTGGCGCGTCGACGGTGCAGGATTTGCTCAGAGCGGCGGGAAAAGCGGAAGCGTCGGTCAGTAGCGCTTCGGCTACCGTAACCGTCCTGTGCTATTTGCTGTGGCAGAGAGAGGGGGAAAGCGCGGCGAAGGCCGTAATGATTGATGTGCGCGCGCTTCCCGTGAAGGTTATTGACACCCACGAGCGCCTGGCATTGAGGGCGGCACGGTTGAAAGCGTTGTACCGGGTGTCATTTGCCGATGCGGTTATTGCGGCGACGGCGATGGAATGTGATGCAATACTTGTGCATAAAGACCCCGAATACTCTGAACTGATAAATGAGGTGCGGCAATTGGTTCTGCCGTTGAAAAAATCGTCTAAAAAATGAATCTTTAACGCTCCATCCGGCGGTGGCGCGTAGACGTTCAGTAAAATGGGATTTATCCCCGGCGCGCTGCTGCTGGCCTGCGACGTGCACAAGCCGGTGGACAACGATGCCGGGGTGAATGTCGGCCTCGAGTATGCCCCGGTGCAGCAGTTCGCGCTGCGCGTGGGCTACGACTCGCTGCAGGATGCGGGGAACGGGCTGACCGCGGGCGCGGGTTTCGGCGTCGAGCAGTTTCGCGTCGATTATGCTTGGGTCGACGGCGGGCACCTCGACGACGCGCACCGGGTATCCCTCAACTTCAGGTTCGGCGCGGAATAGCTACTTCTTGCGGTAGGGCGGTTTGAGGTTATTGAACATCGGGTAGTGGCGTGTATTGAGGGTGATCAGTTCGGCTCCGGCAGATTGAGCGGTAGCTGCGATGATGCAGTCAGCCAGACCGACACCATGCGATTTGGCAAAGTCACGCTGCCAGAGCCCGCCCGTTCTGGCAATTTCGGCAGTGAGGGGGAGGAGGCGGAACGAGGCGAGAAAATCATCGAGTATCGCCAGTTCGGCGTCATCCCTGATGCCGGCGTAGAGTTCTGCAGCGACCATTGCCGGCAGCAGGATGGATTCCTGATGCCGGGTGATGAAATCGACCGCTGCTCGGCGCCCGCGCAGAAAATCAATCAGGACATCGGTATCGACCAGCAGCTGGCGCTGCACCGCATCAGCCACGGTGCCACGAGGCGCGCAACGAACGTGCCGAGGGAAGATCAGTACGCTTCTTCCACATACCGGCGGCCCGGGCTAATGCCTGGCGGCGGCAGACGGCAGCTGATTGAGACAAAAAACGGTCGAGGGCCTCACGTATCAGGTCGCTGTATTTTCTGCCACTGGCAAGTGACAGGGCTGCCAGACCGTCCCGTTCACGCCGGGTGAGATAAATCTGCGTTCGCACCATAGCCACCCTCCAACGATGTATACACCACAGTACTACATCACTATACTGCTGTCAAGGGCGGAAGTGTCCGTGACCGGCATGCGCCCGGGGCACATACTGCCGCTGTCGGTGTGTTATCGCTGCTGAAACACGAATGCGTGGTTGGTGGGGCCGTGGCCATGCCCGAGGGGCAGGGCGTGGCGTATCGCCTCCGTGACAAAGCGCTTGGCGGTGCTGACCGCTTCACGCGGATGCTGTCCCTGTCCGAGCGCAGTGGCGCAGGCGGCGGCGAAGGTGCAGCCGGTGCCGTGCGTGTTCTTCGTCGCCAGGCGCGGGGCGGGGAGTTCGCTGTAGGCGCTGCCGTCGTAAAAGACGTCGATGGCATCGCCCTGTTCCAGATGTCCCCCCTTGATGACGACGGTTTGCGCGCCCAGGGCATGAATGGCCGCGGCGGCGCGATGCATCGCCGCCAGGTCGGGAATGGCGAAAGCGCAGAGCACTTCCGCTTCGGGGATGTTCGGGGTGACGATGGTCGCGAGCGGCAGCAGGCGACTGAAGAGCGCGGCCTGCGCACCGTCATAGAAGATCGGGGCGCCACCCATGGCGCGCAGCACCGGATCGACGACGAGCGCCGGGCGCCCGGAGCCGTGCAGCAAATCCGCCACCGCCTCGATGACGTCACTGCTGCCGAGCATCCCGGTCTTGACCGCGTCGGCGCCGATATCGCTCATCACCGCGTCGAACTGCGCGCGGATGAAGTCGACCGGCACGGCATGCACGCCATGCACCCCGAGGGTGTTCTGCGAAGTCAACGCGGTGATGAAAATAATGCCGAACCCGCCCAGCGCGGTGATGAAGATCTGGATTCTGTTCCAAACCAGGTCGATCGTAACATCTCTCATGTCTCAAATAACCTCCGTATACTTCTCGCTGATCCATAAGACCTCGCCGCCTAACAGGATCGGGACCCAGCCGAGCGTGTTCGCTTGCGTCAGCAGCAAGCCTTTTTTGACCGCCTTCACAATGTCGAAATTGGTGTCAGGCCCGGTCCGTATATTTACCGAATCCCCGGTGACGCGAATGGCCTTGGTCG
>CAZWUZ010000233.1:0-6146 GCA_964637655.1 uncultured bacterium
TGACGTTGCGCAGTTCGCGGACGTTCCCCGGCCAGGCATAGTCAAGGAGCAGCTGCCGCGTCGCCGGGGCCAGCGCCGGCACCGCGCGATGATACTGCCGTGCCAGCTGGCGCAGGAAATGGTCGCAGAGCAGCGGGATATCGTCGCGGCGCTCGCGCAGGGGGGGGAGGCGCAGCTGCACGACGTTGAGCCGGTAATAGAGATCCTCGCGGAAACGCCCGTCGCGCACCGCGGTTTCGAGGTCGCGGTTGGTCGCCGCCAGCAGGCGGATGTTGACCCGCACCGGCTGCGTGCCGCCGACCCGGTAGAAGGTCTGGTCCTCGAGCACGCGCAGCAGTTTCGCCTGCAGGTCCGCGGGGAGGTCGCCGATCTCGTCGAGGAAGAGCGTGCCGCCGTTGGCCAGTTCGAGGAAGCCCTGCCGCTCCTTGACCGCGCCGGTGAACGCCCCCTTCTCGTGCCCGAACAGTTCGCTCTCCAGCAGCGTCGGGGAGATGGCGGCGCAGTTGACCGGGAGGAACATCCGCTCCTGCCGCGCCGAGGCGCCGTGCAGCGCCCGCGCCACGACCTCCTTGCCGGTCCCGCTCTCGCCGGTGATCAGCACCGTGGTCTCCGTCACCGCCAGCTGCCGCACCATCTGCCGCACCTGCTCGAGGGCGGGCGACTGCCCGACCAGCCCGGCGATGTCGTCGCGCGCACCCAGTTCCGCGCGCAGGCGGCGGTTGTCACGGCTCAGCGCGCGCTTGTCGAGCGCCCGCTGCGCCAGCAGGCGCACCTGCTGCAGGTTGAGCGGCTTGGTCAGGAAACTGTAGGCGCCCGCGCTCATCGCCGCCACCGCCCGCTCGACGCTGCCGTAGCCGGTGACCACGATCACTTCCGCGTCGGGCCACAGCTGATGCGCGCGGCGCAGCACCTCGATGCCGTCCAGCAGCGGGAGCACCAGGTCGGTGAAGACCAGCGCGTACTCGCCCCGGTCGAGAGCGCGCATCGCCGCCTCACCGCTCTCCGCCGTCTCCACCGTCACCGGCAGCGCGCGCAGCGCCTCCGCCAGCGCGTTGCGGTTCGCCGCGTCGTCGTCGACGACCAGCACCAGCGGGCGCTCCGTGCTCACGCCGCGCCCCCCGCCGGCAGCAGGATGGTGAAGTCCGTGCCCTGCCCGGGAATGCTCGCGAACGAGATCAGCCCGCCGTGCGCCTCGAGGTAGCGGCGGGCCAGCGCGAGGCCCAGTCCGCTCCCCCCGGTGCGCGTCGAGAAGTACGCCTGGAAGATGCGCGGAGCGATGTCGTCGGGGATCCCCTTCCCCGTGTCGATCAGGTCGATGCGCACCTGCTCCTCCTGCCGCTGCGCGCGCACGATCAGGTCGCCCCCCTGCGGCATCGCCTGCAGGGCGTTGAGCAGCAGGTTGAGCAGCGCCTGCCGCAACAGCCCCGCATCCGCGTCGAGTACGGGCAGGTCGGGCGCATAGCTGCGCATGATACGCACCTGCTGCTGCTCCGCCTGCGCCGCAATCAGGTCGAGCGCGCCGTCGAGCAGCGCGTCCACCCGCACCGGGGCGCGCTGCAGTTCCGGGCCGCGCGTGAAATTCAGGAATTCCTGCAGGATGCGGTCGAGACGCCGCACCTCGTCACGCATCAGTTCCGTGCGCCGCTTCAGGCGCTGCGTGTGTTCGTCCTCCGCCTGCGCGACCTCCTCCAGCATCAGCTGCAGGTGCAGGTCCATCGCGTTCAATGGATTGCGCACCTCGTGCGCCAGGCCGCCGGCCAGCGTCGCCAGATAATTGCAGTCGTTCTGCTCAGGCCCGTTCACGCGCTGCTCCCGTAAAACCTTCGACACTCCCCGCACCACTGCCGTACCGCCATGCCGCGGGGTGGGTCGCCAGATAGTTGCAATCCTGCGCCGCTTCGCGCATGCTGCCCGTCACCGCGCCAGCGCCTGCGTTTCCGCAATAACCGGGGTCGCCCCGCGGTTTTCAATGATACGAATGGGGCCGTCCACCGCGTACGCGATGTCGATATCGCCGTCCCCGTCAAAATCATAGTAGAGGGTATACAACTCGATCTGATGCTCCGCGTAAAAGCGCGCCAGTTCCTGCTGCGGCACACCCGCCTGCGGAATGGCCTGCGCCGGGCCCGCCAGCGGCCAGTCCACCTTCGCCACCAGCCCGAGCGCCGTCACCAGCATCGCCCCCGTGATGATCATCACCCAGTGTGCCCTGCGTTCCGCCGCCATCGCCCTCTCCTTCCTCCCGCACCCGACACCGCATGCGTAGGGGAACTCCACATCATGTATCGGCAGTATGGCGTGCCGTCTTGACAGCAGACATGCGTCATAACGGCAGTTATTTTTCTGGTGCCAGGCACGATGAAGCGGAGCCTGGCACAAAATCCGGTGCCAGGCACGATGAAACGGAGCCTGGCACAAAATCCGGTGCCAGGCACTCAACTAATGGAATTGCGAAAATGATTATACCGATATAATTGAACTTACATTATCTTACCTGTTTTTATGATTTAACTATATTGTGGTCATTTTGATACTTCCGTAATTCCGTTAGTTGTGTGCGAAGCACCGTTTAACCGTGCCTGGCACCAGATTATGTGACTGGTACCATGAATAATCGGGGGCGGGTTATTCGGAGGGGGTGCGGAAGCGGGCGGCAATGCCATCGGGGCGCAGGCAGTCCTGCAACAGCGGCCAGGGCACGGTCACCTCGATGGCGCCGGCCGCGTAGCAGGCGATAGCATACGGATTGTAGTGGCAGGAAAAGCCGGCATCGCTGAGGGCGAAGTTGTCGGTAACCGGGATGGTGGCGACGTCGAGGGTTTGCGTCAGCGGCTGCGTGTCGGCGAGGCCGTTGGCGCGGCGGTAGCTGTCGCTGAGCAGACGCGACAGCGTCGCCTCCGACCCGGGCAGGAACAGGTCGTGCAAGCCGATAGTGTCGCCCGTCGCCTCGTCAAAGACCGTGTAGCCGGTGCCATAGATCCCGTGCGCGCCGCCGGTATAGGTGTAATAGGAGAGGCCGACGGTCAGCGTCCCGCGGCAGCGCGCGGTTTCCTGCTGCACCTGCTCGTAATGCCAGCGCCGGATATGCGACGGCAGTTCCGCGTCGAGTTCCGCCGTCGCCACGCGGTATTCCGCGATGATGCGCTCGCGCATATCGGCCAGGGCGGCCGGCGCGTCATCGGCAAACGGGCGCGTGTCTTCGCCATCGCCCCAGACCGGGACGCGGAAGAAACCGTCGCGCAGCGCCGCCCGCAGCCGCGTCATCACCACGCCGCCGCCGACCGGTTCGAGATGTGTCAGTGCCACCTGCACAAACGGACTCGTATCGTCATCCGCAAAAGCGGGCCAGGCCGCGGTGTCGCTGTACACGCGAAACAACGCCGAGGCGGTGACCGGTGCCGGGACAACTGGCTCCCGCGCCGCCGTGCAGGCAGCGAGCAGCGGCAGCAGGCAGAGCAGCAGACGCAGGGTCACGTCAGCGGCCCGCTGTCAGAGGTGCTGTCAGGGCGCCCGTAGCGCGGGCGGTCGCTATGGTCGCGGTCGAGGTCGGCCAGCTGGATATCGAGCGCGGCGGCCGACAGGTGGATTTCCCAGATGGAAATGCCGAGCGACCCGAGCAGGAAGAGCAGTGACAGCGCGAAGAACGCCATCGCCATCCCGGTCTCCCCGAAAAAGAGCAGCAGCATGCAGAGCACGCAGAGAAAGAAACTGGAGACGCTGAGGAGCTGCATGTCCTTGATCAGTTTGATGCGGCGCTGCAGGAAGGAAATCTGCAGGCGCACCGCGGGGTGCGGATGGGCGCAGTAGTCATGGTAGAGATGGCGCACGAGTCCCGCGAGCGTGTTGAAGCGGTTGGTATAGGCGAGCAACAGCAGCGTGATGGCGGGAAAGAGCAGGGCAGGCGTCGTCATGTTCATGTCCGGTCTCCGGCGTGCCGCAGCACGGGCGCATCCTACCACCACCGCCCGCGCGCGTCAACAATCCGGACACTTGCAGCAGCCGGACGATTGTTATACAATCGCGCCACTATCACTCAGGAGGCAGTCATGGCCGAGATCAGGGCGTTCCGCGGTTTCCGTCCGTCCACCGCACAGGCAGGGCAGGTGGCGTCGCCACCGTACGACGTGCTCAATTCGCAGGAGGCGCGCGTCATGGCGCAGGGGAACCCCCTCTCCTTCCTGCATATCTGCAAGCCGGAGATCGACCTCCCCGCGGACGTGGACGAACACAGCGAGGCGGTCTACCAGCAGGGGCGGACAAACCTGCAGCAGTTCGTCGCGCAGGGCATCCTGCAGCAGGACGCGGCCCCGGCGCTCTACATCTACAGCCAGCGCATGGGGAGCCACTACCAGACGGGGATCGTCGCGCTCGCCTCGGCGCAGGAGTATGTCGACGACAAGATCAAGAAGCACGAGCATACGCGACCCGACAAGGTCGAGGACCGCACGAAGCTGATCGCCACCATGGGCGCGCATGCCGAGCCGGTCTTCCTCACCTACCGCCACCGCGCCGCCATCGATGCGCTGGTCAAAACCATCCAGCAGCGCCCGCCGGTGGCCGACTTCACCGCGGACGACGGCTTCGGGCACACGGTCTGGACGGTCACCGACCCGCAGGAGATCGCCGCGCTCACCGGCGAAATGAAACAGGTCGACCTCATGTATATCGCTGACGGGCATCACCGCAGCGCCTCGGCGGTCGAGAACCACGCGTGGGACAAGACCGACGCGACCGCCTTCTTCCTCGCGGTCATCTTCCCCGACAACCAGCTCGCCATCATGGACTACAACCGCGCGGTGAAGGACCTCAACGGGCTGGACAAAGCCGGGTTTCTGAAACAGCTGGAAGGGAAGTTCACGGTGAAACCGTGGTCGAAGCAGAAGCCGCCGTCGCGCCACACCGTGGCGATGTACCTCGACAAGGCGTGGCACCTGCTGACGGTGAAGCCGGAGTGCATCGACGAACAGGACCCGCAGAAGCGGCTCGACGTGTCGCTGCTGCAGGAGCACCTGCTCGCCCCGGTGCTGGGCATCGCCAACCCGCGCACGGATAAGCGCATCGATTTCATCGGCGGCCTGCGCGGGCTGGGGGAGCTGGAGCGCATCGTCGACGACGGCAGCCACGCGGTGGCGTTCGCCATGTTCCCGGTGAGCATCAGCGACCTGCTCGCCATCGCCGACGCGGGCGAGGTCATGCCCCCGAAGTCGACGTGGTTCGAGCCCAAGCTGCGCAGCGGGCTCATCGTCAACATTTTCAAGCCGTAGGCGGCGCTCCCCGCCCCACGCCACCGGCTGGCGGGCGGTTCCCGTCAGCCGGTTTCCTTTTGCCGGTACTGTTTCAGGAATTCCGCCGGGCTGCTGACCCGCACGCCGCGGCAGGCGGCATCCGGGAAGTGCCGCAGGTTGCCCGTGACCAGGCAGTCGGCGGCGCCGCGCAAAGCCACCTGCAGGAATTTTTCATCATCCTGATGCGGCAGACGGACGGCACACACACCGGCCGGGATCAGCCGCCCGTGAAACTCAAGTTGCAGCAGTACCGCCTCGCGCAGCGCATCCGGGATGGCGAATTTTGGTCGGGCCAGCACTGCGCGATACTCGATGCTGATCGCCGCGTCATACAGCACGCTGATGCGACCGGCCATTACCTCGTCGAGGATGGCGGCCGGTGTCCCCCTGGCTGCAAGCAGACCAGACACCAGCACGTTGGTGTCAAGGACGATGTTCACGCGCGCTTGCCGGTCGGCCGCTTCCGCGTCTTGCGTGCCGCCGCGATTTCGCGTTCGATCTGCACCGGGGTCAGCGCCGCGCGACCGTTGTCTGCGCTGCGCCGCCTGATGGTTGCCACCGCCTGCTCCGCCCGCACGCGGCGGCGCAGCGTCAGTTCATCGAGCAGGGTCGTCTCATCCGCCGCGGTGAGCAGCGCCACCGGGCGGCCATTGCTGGTCACCGCCAGTTCGCCTTCCGCCCGCAGCGACCGCCAGACCGCTCCGGGCCGGCTGCGCAAATCACGTACCGTCACATAGCGCATGGTGCACCTCCGTCACTCATACGTGTATCATTATGTCATCATATTGTCAACATGAGTACGGAGAATCCGCACCGGGTGGTCCACGTTCCGCGCCGCAGCCGGGCGGACGGCAGCGCCGG
>CAZWUZ010000234.1:0-6084 GCA_964637655.1 uncultured bacterium
GGGCGAGGGAGAGAATGCCCTCCCTCTCCCTCTGGGAGAGGGCAGGGGTGAGGGGGCTTTTCCCCTCCGTATAATCAAAATATCAGCGCGGGCGGGGGAGGCGCTGCAGCAGGTGCAGCAGCGCGTCGCAATCGAACGGCTTGTCGAGCGAGCCGAGCACCGTGCAGGCATGCGCAACCACGGGCACCTCGTCAGGGTAGCCGGACATCAGGATGGCCGGCAGGCCGGGACGGACTTCGCCGAGACGCTGCAGCAGTTCGTAGCCGTTCATCCGCGGCATCACGACATCGGTGATAACTGCCGTGAACGATGCCGGCGCGACGCGGAACACTTCCAGCGCACGCTGCGGGTCGCGTTCCGCCTGCACACTGCACCCCGCCTGCTCCAGCAATCGCGCGAGGGGCTGCAGCATGTCCGCGTCATCATCCACCAGCAGCAGATGCGCTGCTCTGCGCGCCGGTGCTGCCGGCGCGCTTTCTGCGGGTGCGGCATCAGCGCGCGGCAGGTAGATGCTGAATTCCGTCCCCTTCCCCGTTGCGCTGTTCACGTCGATGTGGCCGCCCATATCACGCACCGTCGCCGCCGCGGTGCTCAACCCGAGCCCCGTTCCCTGCGTCGGTCCCTTGGTGGTGTAGAACGGCTCGAAGACGCGCGGCAGGTCAGCGGCGTCGATGCCGCTGCCCGTATCGCGCACGCGCAGGCAACAGCAGGTGCCGGCATGCCGCAGATACGGCGGTGCCGTTGCCGGAAGTGGCGCTCTGCGTTCGAGCGTGATTTCCAGTGTCCCGCCGTCAGGCATGGCGTCGCGCGCATTGAGACAGAGATTGAGCAGCAGCTGCTGCACTTCCGCACCTGCCCCTTCGACCATCACCGGCGACGACGGCAACGCGAACCGCGCCGTGATATTCTTCGGGAAGGTGCTGCTGATCAGGCCGCGCAACGCGGTCACTTCCGCCACGAGATCGAGCCGCTGCAACCGCAGGTTGGCGCCGCGCGCGAATTTCAGCATGGTCGATGACAGGTCGGCCCCGCGGCGGATCAGGGTGCGGATGCCGGCGGTATAGGTTGCCCACTCGTGCGCGTCGCGCGGTGTCTCATCGAGCAGCGTCAGGTAGTTGAGCAGGCCGCCGAACAGGTTATTGTAATTGTGCGCGAGCCCGGCCGCGAGCTGCCCGATGGCCGCGGTGCGCTCCTGCCGCACCATCGCCGCGTGTCGCTGCCGGTCGCGCGTGATGTCGATGATGATGCCGCGATAGGCAGCCACATTGCCGTCCGTGCCGAATACCGGCTGCCCGTGCGCCAGCAGCCAGCGGGGCGTGCCGTCGCGGGTATTGACCCGCAACTCGTACTCGATATCCGCGCCGCGCGCAATTGCATCGCGTTCCATGCTGATAATGCGGTCGCGGTCATCGGGATGCACCGCCGAGAGCCAGGCCGCCAGCGAGGCAGGGGTGTCGCGCGGCAGGTCGAGCAGTTCCCACACCTCGTCCGACCAGGTGGTGCGGTTGTCGTCAATCGTCACCTGCCAGAAGCCCGCATGCGCCGCGCGCAGCGCCTCGTGCACCTGCCGGTCGCGTTCCTGCAGACGCTGCCGCTGTTCCTCGCGCGTCGTCACGTCGATGCCGACACAGATGATGCCGGTGGTCTTGCCGTCCGTATCGCGCAGCGTCCGGTCATGCCACTCGATCAATCGCTCCGCACCGTTGCGGATGCGGATGGCATTGACATTGCCCCGCGTGCTGTCGCCAGCCGTCGCGCTACGTAATACTGCGGCAATGCGTGTCTGTTCAGCCGGCGGGATGAAGGTGGCCAGCCAGTCGCGCCCGACCGCCTCCTGCGGCGCATACCCGGTCAGTTCGCAAAAGTACGGGTTGACGCTGACCACCTTCCCTGCCGGGTCGAGTTGCATGATGATAACCGGTGCCGCCTGCAGCACGGTATCGGCAAAGGAGCGCGACTGACGCGCCTCCTCCTGCAGCTGCGCCTTCTCCGTGACATCGATAATGATGCCGTGGATGCCGTCCGTCTCACTACGCAGACGTGAAGCGAGGGTGCGCTGTTCGCCATCGGGGCGCACGATGCGGTACTGCACTTCCGCCTGTCCGCGCTGCCGCGCGCGCTGATACGCGGCAGCAAAGGTCTCGCGGTCGTCAGGATGAACCATGGCCTGTACCGCGGCAAAGGTCGGCACGAAGTCATCAGTGACCCCGAAGATGGCGCGGCAGTTGTCCGACCAGACCGCCGTCCCCGTCACGTCCAGCCGGGTGAAATGCCCGAGACGGGCGAGTTGTTCCGCTTCGGCGTGGTTATCGGTCAGGTGCCGCAGTTTCGCCAGCAGTTTTTCGCGCACCCGGGCGTCCGTGCTGAGCGCCTCTTCCGAGGCGCGCACCTGCTGGAGCATCGCCTGCAGCTCCTGCTGCGTCGCCTGCAGTGAGGCCGTGCGCGCGCTGACAAGGTGCTCCAGTTGCTCACGGTCACCCGCCGCGACAAAGAGCGGCGCGAGATGCCGGGCGATGAGCGTGCACTGACGCAGCACATTGGCCAGATTTCCGTGGTCGGGAATACCCAGCAGGAGCAGCACTCCAGTCGTTTCCGCGTGCGTGGCCAGCGGCACCGCCATGGCATCGGTATAGCCCGCCTCGCGCAGGAGCAGTGCGGCCGGCGTGGTCGAAGCGGCGGCAATGACCTGCTCCGTGCCGCTGGCACTGACACTGCGGCAGAGTTCGTGCAACGTCGTATCAGACAAACCTGCCCGGTGGCGCTCCGGCACCAGCGCCATCGTCGTGAACGCGCCAGTCGCAGCGTTGCGCAGGCAGCAGGTGACGGTGCGATAACCGGTCAGTTCCCGCAGCCGCACTGCCAGTGCCTGCGCCATTTCCGCCTGCGTCGCGCAGTGCAGTACGGCATCGATGATATCGAGCGTGGCGACCGCGAGGGCAGGGTCCTCGTGCATGCGCAGTTCAGCCATGCAGCGCTCCGTCAACCGCCGTGCGCAACTGTTTCAGCCCGGTGACACGCACCTGCCAGGGCAGCCCGCAGAAATCGCTGAATTCCTGCAGTGCCGCTTCGGGTACCGGCACCAGTCCGGTATCGAGATAGAGCAGGTAGCGGTGATGCTCGCGCATGAAGTCGCGCGCCGTGCTGCCGTCAAGTCCGAGTTCCTGCGCGAAGACCTCGCGCCAGCGCCGCGCCCATTCAGGCATCAGGAAAAAAGCGCCATCGCGGCGCAGGGTGCGGTAGGTTTCCGTGCCGAGCAGTATCTCGCAGCAGTTGATGCCCGTGGTGCGACGCACCCGCCCGCGCTCCCCGCAGTCAGGCATGCGCGGATGGCAGTCACCATAGAGCAGGACGACCGCGCGGTCGCCCGCTGTTGCCAGCGCGGCATCGAGTTGCACCCGCAGTTCCGCCGGCCGGATATGCAGCGTGGATTCAAGGAAGTGCCGGTCGCAGGCGAGGTCGGGGAGCGCCGCCAGTTCCGCGCGGAAGATGGAACAGGCAATGCAGAGCGGGCGTTCAGCCATCGGCGAACACGCCGGCAAGCGCATGCAGGTTTCCGGGCGCCGTCGCGTACGGCACATCCGGGCCGGTGGTGGTGAAGATGAAGCGGGTGTCGGTCAGTTCAGTGCAGCGCGCGCGCGCGGACATGGCGATTTCCGACGGGGCCCGGTCAGCCAGTGACGGGCCGTCGATGCCGCTGAGCAGCGGGCGCTCCGGTCCCACCGCGGCGCGGCAGGCCGCGAGCGGGTCGCGCGCATCGACCGCGAACGCCGCCGCGGGGAGCGGGGCGAGCAGGTCGAGGAAGGGATGCATAGGGCCGCCGGCATGATGGATGATGACCGGGCCCTTGACCTGGCTGAGCGCCTGCTGCAGCACCGGCACCACGTGCTGCTCGACCAGCGTGCGCGGCAGCACCGCGGGCGAAGTGAATATGCTCGGAAGAATGACGCAGGCTGCTCCGTCAGCAAGCAGGGCGTTCGCCCAGCGCACGAAATGCGCTGACGTCATCGCCAGCACGTCGCGCCGCAACGGCACCTCACAGAGGAATATCTCCAGCCAGCGTTCGAGCCCGAAGAGCATTACCGGCAGGGCAAACGGGTCGAGCGCCAGTGCCGCCACCGGCAGCGTCGTGCCGTTATCCGCCACGGTGCGGCGCAACGACTCGCGCAGGTAGAGCAGTGACGGGTGGATGTCGATATCGGGCAGGTGGCAAGCGGTAAATTCCTCTCCCGCCAGCGCGGGGCGGTCGAGGTTGGGTGGCTGGTTGGCAAAGGTATGGGCGGTGGCGCCGAACGCTTCTCCTTCCTTCACCAGCGCAAACGGCATGAAGAGGATGTCAGGATGGAAGGTGTCGCGCACCGCCCGCTGCCCTGCCGCGTAGGCGCCCGGGTCGTGATAGTAGCGTTCCAGCGGGCAGTCCGTAAGGCGGGCGCCATACAGCGAGAGGACCGCGGTCCACGGGGTGCGGTCGGGCCTTGCCCCGCTCAGCGCCGCCATGACGCGCTCGGCGCTGTTCATGAGGCCGACTCCCAGAGGCGCGCGAAGAGCGCGGGGGCTTCGAGCGCGTTGGGCGCCGTCCCGTCACCGCCCAGTTCGTTGACCAGTTCCGGGCGCAGGTTGAAGACCGCGCCGCCCACCGCAAGTTTCAGGTGCGCCCGCAGGCCGCGCCGCTCGATCTGCGCGCGCACGGCGCGGATATTGCGCGCGGTGGTGAGCATCATCGCCGAAACGCCCACCACCTTCGCCCCGCTCTGCTCCGCCGCGTCGAGCAACCGGTCGGCGGTGACGTCGGTGCCAAGATCGATGACTTCCCAGCCGTCGAGTTTGAGGAAGGTCCCGACCATGCGCCGCCCGAGGGGATGGAAATCATCCTCGGCATTGGCAATGACCACCGGGCCGGGGCGTTTGCCTGCCGGTGCCTGCGCCCGCTGCTCTGCCACCCGTTCGAGAAAGTCCTCGACCACCTTGCCGGCGATATACCCTTGCGCCAGCGAGATGCTCTCCTTCGCCCAGGCCTCACCGATGGCGCGCAACGTCGGTTCCAGCAATTCGCTAATGACCTGTTCCGGAGTACGCTGCGGTGCGAACTGTTCGAGCACGGCATTGGCCGCCCCGCGGTCGCCCCGCATGATGGCGGCAAGCAACTGGTCAGGAGGGTTCTGCTGCGGCATAGGGCACCTCACCGTATGTTGTTGCCTGACATTTCAGTATAGCATACTCTTCGTTTCTGTTCAGGCTGCGCAGGCATGTTGGAGCGCTGCTCAGCCACCTTGCCCCCTGATATCCTGCTACGCGACCGCGGTTGCGGCATAGGTCACCGCAATCGTCAGCGGGAGCGCCGTCCGTCTCCCGGGTCGCCTGTATCCTGGTGCGCGACTGCGGTTGCAGCAAAGGGCACCGCAATCGTCAGCGGGAGCGCCGTAAAACCTGCCGGCGGCGTGAGACGCCGTCGGCAGGGAAACGCGCGACCCCGCGGGAGGCGGGACAACCATCACGCATTTTTTACATTCGTCGCAACTATTCACCCAATCAGTCCCCTCTCCTTTGGGAGAGGGCGACGCGCAGCGTCGGGTGAGGGGATACGTCCGCCGTGTCCGCCCTCGCCGCTCCGCGTCTTCCTCTCCCGCTATGAACAGCGGGCGAGGGGACAGACGGGCTGAATAGTTACCATTCGTCTTTGAAAAAGCGGCCCGATGCCGAAGCACCGGGCCGCTGCCATGCTGGACGCCATCAATGATGACGTACAAGCCAACGTTGCTGTTTTTGCCTTCCCACAATTGCCGGTTTATGTGTTACTGTTTCCCACTGACGCATCTGAATCAGTCGTTTTCCGCCGTTTCCCTATCACCGTAAATGGGGACTGTCCCCATTTATTTCAGAACTCCTTCAGCGTTTTGTCGTCGTCGAAGGGGATGGCCTGCGCTCCTGCCGATGCCGCCGGTTTCGCCACCACTTTCGGTGCCGCCGCCACGGCCCTCGCCGCCGGCTTCGCCTTCTTCGCCGCTGGCTTCTGCCCGCTGATGACAAATGAACCGGCCAGCGCGTTGACTTCCACCGCCTGCCCGCTCAATTCTTCGGCTGCGCTCG
>CAZWUZ010000235.1:0-6062 GCA_964637655.1 uncultured bacterium
GGGCCTACAGCGACCATGCCCATAACGTGCTGGTCAATATCGCCACCGAGACGGGCCTGGCCGGGCTGGCGGCGTTCCTGCTGTTCCTCGGGGCAACGCTGCGCGCGTCGCTGCGCCAGCCGCTGCCGTGGTGTTTCCTGACGCAGGGGGTGGTGCTGGTGCTCATTGTTGCGGGGTTGGCGACCACCACCTTCCATACCGAGGGGGGGATGCTCTTCGCCCTGCTGGTGGGAACCGCCCTGGGTGCGTCACGCGTGCCGCCGGCCGCATGAAGCCGCTGCGTATCTTTGCTGTTTCTCTTGGCTGCCCGAAGAACGAGGCGGACCTGGAAATCGCCCTCGACCGCCTGACCGCGGCCGGCCACACAGTGGCTGCATCAGTGCGCTATGCCGATGCCATCATCGTCAATACCTGCGCGTTCACCGACGAGGCGCGCGCGGAGAGCAGTGCCGCGCTGGCAGACTGTGCCGCCGCGGCGAAACGCGGGGCGCTGGTGGTCGCGCTTGGCTGCCTGGCGCAGCGCGAACGTGAACAGTTGTACGCGCGCTATCCGTTTCTCGTCGCTGTCGCCGGGCCGGGTGAGGCGGCGCATCTGCCGGCCATCATCGCGCGCGCGCGCGGCGGGGCGCGCCCCGTGCGCTGCGGCGGTATGACGACCGCGCCGCTGGCTTCCGCGCGCGTCAAACTCACCCCCTCCCACTATGCCTGGCTGCGCATCGCCGAGGGGTGTGACAACCGCTGTCACTACTGCGTCATCCCCTCGCTGCGTGGACCGTTCCGCAGCCGTTCGGTCGCCGCCATTGCGCGTGAGGCGAAACAGCGCCTGCGCGCGGGGGCGAAGGAACTCATCCTCGTGGCGCAGGACACCACCCGCTATGGCAGCGACCTGCGCCCGCGCACGTCGCTGGCTGCCCTGCTGCGAATACTGGCCGGACTGGACGGGGAGTGCTGGCTGCGCGTGCTCTATGCGCATCCCGCGCAGGTGACAGACGACTTCCTGCGCGCGCTGGCGGAACTGGCCCCGGTGGTCAAGTACCTCGATATCCCGCTGCAGCATGCGCATCCTGCCGTGCTCAAGGCGATGGGGCGTCCCGTCATTGACCACCGCGCGCTGGTCGCGCGTTTGCGTGACGCAGTCCCCGGCATCGCCCTGCGCACGACGCTGATGACCGGCTATCCCGGCGAAGGTGAAGAGGAATTCGCGGCGCTGCAGGAGTTCGTGCGCGATATGCGCTTCGACCGTCTCGGGCTTTTCTGTTTCCAGCCGCAGGCAGACACCCCGGCTTTCAATCTGCGCGGCCATCTCGACCCCGAAATCAAGGAACAGCGCCGCCAGACGCTCTGGCAACTGCAGGAGGAAATCAGTGCCGCGCGCAATGCCGCGCTCGTCGGCACCGACGTGACGGTGCTTATCGACCGCGTAGAGGGGCATGGCGGCACCGGACGCACTGCTGCTGATGCGCCGGGCATCGACCAGACCGTGCAGGTGCGCGGCAAAGTGCGCCGCGGCACCTTCGCGCGCGTGCGCCTCACCGGCAGCCATGCCTTCTCACTGACCGGGAAATGCCTGCCGGAGAAAAAACGGTGAAGGTGCTCTTTGCGGTGCATGAATTCCCGCCGCTGGGCGGTGGGGCCGGGGTCTGGATACGCACGCTCGCTGATGCGGTGGTTGCCGGCGGCGGCAGGGCGAAGGTGCTCACCCTTGGGCAGCCGGGCGTGGCGTATGCTGCGCTCCCCTATCCTGTCGAGGCGGTGCATAGCGGGCGGGCCTCAACGGCGTACGGTGATGCGTTCTCGCTGCTGCGCTATGCGCACAAACTGCGCGGTGTATTGCAACGTGAAACAGCGACTGGCGACTGGGACTGCGTCTATGCGCATTTTACGGTGCCCGCCGGCTGGGCTGCCGTCACGGCAGGATTGAACGTGCCGGTTATTGTCGACATTTCGGGTGCCGACATCTACGACCCTGAACGTTTCGCCCTTATCCGCCCGCTGCTCAATATGCTCAACCGGCAGGTGGTAAAAAAAGCAAGATTAGTCATTGCCCCGAGCAAGGACATGGCACAGCGTTGCCGGGCGCTGACGGGCGTCATGCCCGAAGTGGTCTATCGCGCGGTGGATACTGAGCGCTTCCATCCAGGGGCAGCCAACCCGCAACTGCTGCGCCATCTCGGTGTGCCTGAGGGGGCAAAGACCATTCTCACTGTCGGGCGTCTCGTCCCGCGCAAGAATCTTGCCTTCGCCATCGCGGTGACGGCGGAACTGGTCAAGCGCGGCGAACCGGTCTATCACGTTATTGCCGGCGAGGGCCCCGAACGCCCCCGCCTCGAACGCCTCGTCGCCGCCTGCGGCCTGCAGGGAAGGGTCGTCTTCGCCGGGCGTGTCCCCGATGCCGACCTCCCCGGTCTCGTCGCCGCCGCCAACCTCTTCCTGCTCACCTCGCACTACGAGGCGCTCGGCATCGTCCTGCTCGAGGCGCTCGCCGCCGGCACCCCTGTCCTCGCCCCCGCCATCGGCGGCATAACCGAGATACTGGCTGGTGATGATGGCGCGATGATGCTGCAGCAACTTTCCGCAGCACCATCACGATGGGCGGAACAAGTGACGAAACTGCTGGCAGTGGATATGCACACATGTCAGCAACGGGCGTCGCAATTTGGCGTTGCCGGGCAGGTGCATGGGTGGCGCAACCGGATCTCGCTAACCTGCCGCATTCCGGAATAACAACAGTTGAGGAATGAGGTTGTGCTACCGGCAACAAGCATGCTATAAGCAGCGTATGCGCAAAAGGGAGATGCAGGCACGGCTTACGGCATTCGTGCAGAGGGAAGGATTGACGTGTCTGGCCCTCGCGGTCATCCTCTTGTCTGCTTTTTCTGTGCGCACTATGCCGTTTGTCGACGGGATATTCGCCGGTGACACGGTAATTTTCTGCGATACCGACCCCTATTACCACATGCGTCGTGTTGAACACCTGTTGACCCACGACTTTCAGCTTATTGAATTCGATTACTATCTCAACTATCCCGAGGGTGGAGTCAGTTTCTGGCCGCCCGGGTTCGAAATGTTGCTGGCACTGTGTATCCGGGTTTTTTCGGGGGGAGCGACAGAGCGCGCGGTGATTGAACCGATTGTCTGCTGGCTGCCCCCGCTGCTGGGGGCGTTGACGGCGATTCCCGTCTGGGCTGCCGCCCGACGGTTATTCGGCCCGGTGGCTGGTGTTGTGGCGGCACTGATAGTCGCATTTATCCCGGGGCACATTGTCTATTCCCAGGTGGGTAAGGTCGACCAGCACGTGGCGGAAGGATTTACCGCAATGCTGCTGTACGCGTGGTTTTTCCGCCTGATGGCGACGCAGCATGATAACCACCGGCGCTGGATGATGCCGCTGGCGGGGGGCTTCTTTGTCTGGCTGGCGTATGTTATGTGGTCCGGGGCAACGCTGTACCTGGTGCCGCTGTTTGCAGCGGCAGGGATTCTGCTGCTGCTTGTGCCGTCAACACGGTTTGCCGTGTATGTCAGGGAAAGTACATTGTTTTCGCTTTCAGCATTCATGTGGATGCTGTATCCCTGTCTGACCTCGTGGTGGGGACGTCAATGGCTGTTTGCCCACGATGCGCTGTCCCTGCTGCAACTGGTGTTTCTCGGGATCGCGACCCTCTTTTTCTCCGGCTTGTGGCTGCTCAGTGGTTCGTGGCGTGGATTGCAACCGGCACAACTGGCGGCCATGCCCGTGCGGATGCGTTCGCTGGCGGTATATATGGCCGGTTTTCTGATGCTGGCCGGCATGGTCGTTGCGTCGGCGCCTGATGCTTCGCGGGCGCTGCAGGAGGGAATGCGGCTGCTGTTGAAAAAGGGGGACGCCTCATATCATATCTGGCTGACGACGATTGCAGAGTATTCCCCGCTGTGGGTGGTTGATAACGGGAGGGTGGTCTGGGGACAGATTGTCGGCAACCTTACCCGGTGGGTTTATGCCGTGCCGGTCATGCTGGTGGTGCTGGGCTGGCGTGTCTGGCGCTTGCCCGATGCGGTGGTGCGCATGTCGTCCCTGACACTTGCCGTCCTGACCGTGTTCCTTGGCCTGATCAACATGCAGCAGTCGCGCTACTCGTATGTATTCGGTGGCATGGTGGCGGTGTGCGCCGCCGGGTTGCTGGCACTGCTGTACCGTTGGCTGGCACAACACGAGGATTTCATTCGTGTACAACTCCCCGAAGCGCTGCGCTGCCAGCTCGTCCGCCTGAAGGAATGCTTGCCATTCACGCGCTGGCCCCGCATGACCACGGCGTTGTGCATGGCGGTGCTGTCGGGTATGTGGCTGCTGCATGAATGCCGCCTGGTGACGGAATCGATGTTCTTTATCGGCGGGAGGTCAATCCTCTCTCCGGCGGAATATGAACTGCTGGTGTGGTTGCGCCACAATACGCCAACGCCGGGAAATTTTGCCCGGCCGCAGGACAAACCGGCGTATGGCATCATGAACATCTGGGACTGGGGACATTTCATTGAGTACGTGGCGCAGCGTCCGGCCGCGGTCAATCCCTATGGCATGGGGATAGACAAGATGGTGGCGTTCTACCTCTGCCCGGCGGAAACGCAGGCGAATGCGCAGATGGAGGCACTGCAGTGCCGATATGTGCTTACTTCCGATCCGTTGATGATGGTTGATTCGCTGCGCAAATTGAGCATGCAGTATCCCGGGGAAACCTACCGCCTCCTCGGCTGGGAGCCGGGCCGTATCCGCATACCGAAAGAGGAATTTCTGCAGACGATGGGGGTGAAACTGCATCTGCATGACGGGGCGAAACCGGTAATTCCCGATCTCGACGTGGAAGGGCTCGAACATTACCGGCTGGTGTATGAAACCCCGGAAATGTCGGAAATCACCTACTCGGGCGGCCCGGTGCAGGTGGCAAAACAGAAAGTGTTTGAATATGTGCGCGGCGCCCGCTTGCGCGGCAGGGGAAAACCGCACGAACTGGTGGCGGTATTCCTCAAGCGCACGAGTAATATCGGCAGGGAATTTCTGTATCAAAACCTGTTTGTTGCCGATGCTGAGGGAAATTTCGAACTGGTTCTGCCGTACAGCACGGCCGCTGATGAGGAACCGTATCTTGTGCGCTATGGCGCGCAGGAACGGGAAGAACGATTGGTTGTCCCCGAGGAGGCGGTGGCCAATGGCCTTATGGTCACGTTGTAGGCCGCTGTTGGTCGTCGGGCTGCTGCTGCTCTATGGCTGGCGCGCCTACGTGGCGGCCGGTTCGATGTCGCTGACCTTTGACGAAATAATCTATCCGGCTGCCGGCCTGCACTGCTGGCAGACCGGCGAATTCCTTCTCAATTATGAAAACCCGCCGCTGGCCAAACTATGGGTGGCACTACCCGCCCTGCTCTCCGGGTTGCGCGCGCCGGCAATGGAGCAGATCTCCCGGCAGAACCTGTCGTATCAGTACACATACGGAATGAACTTTCTGCATGCGCTGGGTGCCGGCAAACGGCAGACGATACTGCATGCGCGCCTGATGACCGTTGTTGCCGGGCTGGCGCTCTGCCTGGTGGTATGGTTTGCCGCACGGGCGTGGTCCGGGCCTGACGCCGGATGTATTGTCCTGCTGCTGGTGTCGTTGTGCCCTACCCTCATCGCCTACGGTTCAGTGGCGACGACGGAATTGATGTTGACCTTCTGGTACACGCTCTGTGTTATCGCGGCGGTGCATGCCTGTGAAGGCGGCAGGCGCGGCTGGTTTGTGCTGTGCGGAGTGGCACTTGGAGGGGCACTGCTGAGCAAAAACTCGGCATTGAGTTTGCTGCCGGTGCTGGCGGTGTTTGTGGCGATAGCATGGGGGCGTGGTAAAACGGTTCCCTTACGTTTGCTGATGCTGGCCGGTGTGATTGCGCTGTTTGTTCTGCTTGCCGGGTATCGCTTTGGTGCGCTTGATGTTTACTTTGACGGTCTGACCATAAACATGTCGCTTATGTTTTCCGTCAACCGGGTGGGGCAATATACCTTTCTGGCAGGTAACATGTCGGCCGAGGGATGGTGGTACTTCTTCTTTGCC
>CAZWUZ010000236.1:0-6036 GCA_964637655.1 uncultured bacterium
GCGGCGCACGCGGCAGTGAGCGCCGCGGCCCGCGCGTGCTGCTCCGCCAGCAGGCGCTCGCGCGCGGCAAGGTCGGCCGCCGCCGCGGCCAGCCGCTGCTGCAGGTCGCGCCCTTGCGCGGCCAGCGCGTCCGCGGTGCGGCGCGTGTCGTCCCGTTCCGCCGCGGCTGCGGCCAGCTGCTGCTGCAGGTCGCGCCCCTGCGCGGCCAGCGCGTCCACGGCGGCGTGCGCACGGTCGAGCGGGGTCGGTGGCGGGTACTGCGGGTACCGCTGCACCCGGAAAATGAAGGTTTCCTGGTCGAAGTAGCGGCAGGCCACGCCGCGGCGGAGCAGGTCGCTGATGAGCTGCCAGTCCCATTCGTAGCCGCAGTACGCGAGCCGGTCGTCCAGCAGCGTCCGGAACAGTCCGCGGCGGAACAGCACCTGCCCGAGGTCGATGTGCCCGAGCGCCGGCTGCGGGT
Source organism: uncultured bacterium (assembly GCA_964637655.1). Lineage (GTDB taxonomy): Bacteria > DAOPZR01 > DAOPZR01 > DAOPZR01 > DAOPZR01 > CAZWUZ01. The sequence goes on from CAZWUZ010000236.1 coordinate 461, forward strand.
GGTTGAGGATCTGCTCGTTGTTCCACAGGCAGGCGGACTAGACGAACCCGAGCCCGGGCTCGCGCTCGAGGCAGTCGAGCAGCGCGTCGAAATGCTGCGGCAGCCAGGCATTGTCGTCATCGAGAAACGCGACGTAGTCGCCGCGGGCCAGGGCGAGGCCGTGCGCGGCCGGGGTGATGCCGAAATCGTCCGCCCGCCGCGGCAGGTTGTGGAAGGTCACCCGCGGGTCGTCCTGTTCCTGCACGAGGCGGGCGAGGCGGGCGGCGATGTCGTCGGGCGGGTGATCGGCCACGACGAGGTGTTCATAGTCGCGCACATGCAGGCGGCTGACCGCCGCGAGGCAGAACTCCAGGCACGCCGCACGGTCGTAGACCGTGGTGATGATGCTCAGGCGCGGCGGGCGGCCCGGCGCCGGCAGTTCAGGCATTGACCGTGTCCGTATGCATGCGCGCAGCATAGCCGCGGTCCGCGCGGGTGTCAACCGGCGGCGCCACCGGACGCCGCTGCCTCACGCGGGGCCGGCCGGCAGCAGGCCGCGCGCGCGACTGATGAAGTGCTGCCGGTCGAACCGGGACGCGGTGTGTCGCGCCGCTTCGCCCAGCCGGATGTTCGCTGCCGTGCTGTGGGCCGCCATGAGGGCGGCGGTCGTGCGTATCAGCTCTTCGGCGGTGCGGAAGGTGAAACCATCCACGCCGTCCGTGACGATTTCCTGCTGCCCGCCGCCGGCGATGACGACCGGGATGCAACCGGCGCTCATCGCTTCGACCGTCGTGATGCCGAAATGCTCGAACCGTTCGGGATGCATGCGCTCGTTCTCCCCCCAGCCGGTGGCGTGCCAGAAGATGCTCGCGGCACGGTATTCCGCCGCCAGGCGGCCGGCGGGCAGGCTGGCGAGGACGCGCACCGGGTAACCGGCCGCGAGGCGCTGCACCGCGGCGAAGTAGGCGCGGTGTTCCGCGGTCTCGCGGTGCACGTTGCCGGCGAGGTGGTATTCCCAGCCCGCCGGGACGAGCCCGCGGTCGCACATCGCGCGAAACACGCGCAGCAGCTCGAGGTGCTTCTTGTTGTGCTGCGCGGCGAAAAAGCGCCCGACGCTCAGGATGACGCGCGCCTTGCCGCCGGCCGTCCCGCGCAACCGGGCGGTGTCTACCGGCGGCGGCAGGAGCAGCGCGTCGCGGCCCCACCGCCGCCGCACCCACGCCTGTGTGTAGGCGGAGATCGCCAGCAGGCAGTCGTAGTCCTGCAGGAAGTCGCGGTCGGACAGGGTGCGTGTGGCGTTGCGGCTCAGGCGGGCGAGCCGGTGGCGGCCGTGGCCCGCAGCGATGCAGAGCCCGGGCAGGCGGCCGCCACCTTCGGCCGGTGTCGTGTCCGGGGCGCAGCACACGTGGAGCTCGACCGGGGCGCGGGGGACGCGATCGACCGTCACCTGCAGGCGGTCAGGGGTAGCCGACCACGCGACGACCGGGCCATGTACCGCCGTGATGGTCGACGGCACGGGTCCGGGCCGCAGGTGGATGGCGGCGGTGCCGCCGCGGAAGGCGCGCGGCGTGAGGTGCAGCCAGACGTCGGGCCCCGTCGGATAATTGCCGTCCCCGTCCGGGTTGTCGTGGCCGCCGACGAAGCGGAGCCGCCAGGGGGCGAGCGCGCGCAGGGCGGTGTGCGCCAGCCGCCGCAGCATGGCCTGCGGGCGGGAGACCACCCGCTGCGGGAAAAAGACGACGTAGGCCGAGCGGCGGGCCTCGGAACGCAGCGATGAACCGAAGGTGGCGTTGATGAACAGGTCGTACGGACGGGTGTACGGGGTCAGGCGCGCACAGGGGAGCGCCGGCCAGCGGACGTAGCGGACGCGGTCGAGCGTGAGCCCGAGCCGCGGCCCGAGGTCGGCTGGATCCTGGCGGTCGATGCCGATGAGTTCGACGTCGGCGGCGTCCTGCAGGGCCGCGGCGAGGGCCGCGGCGTAGCGCTCGCCGCCGCCGTAGGTGCTCCAGTAGCGGTTGTAGATGCCGACACGCATGGCATTCACCGGACCCGCCGCCGGGCAATGGCGGCCGGCGCATGACACAGGGCGCTCCCCAGCACGTGCAGGCGGAGCAGGACACCGGCCCGTGTTTCCCGGTCGCGCCGCCATGCCCGCAGGATGCCGGCCACGCCGCGCAGTTCGTTGTACCAGGCTCGCGCCACGCAGCGCCAGGGCGCGTTTTTCAGCAGCAGCAGCAGGCGGTTGCGGGCAACGTGAAAACGGAACAGCGGCGAACCCTCGCAACTGGTGCCGGCGTGCACGTGGCGGATGACGCTTGCCGGCTGATAGCGCAGCCGGTACCCGGCCCGCCTCAGCCGCCACGACAGGTCGGTATCCTCGTAGTACATGAAGAAGGACGGGTCGAAACCGCCCGCGCGCGCGAACGCGCTGCGCCGTGCCAGCAGCGCGCAGCCGCACAGGGCGGTGACGTCCTCGGCCCGGTCATACTGCCCTTCGTCGGCTTCGCCGAAGCCGCGGTCGCTTGCCGTGCCCTGCGCATCCAGCACGGTGCCCGCATTGTTGATCACGTAGCGCCCGTGCCGCGCCACATCGGCAGCCAGGAGGATGAAACGATGTGTCGTGAACTCCCCGCTGAGCTGCGCGGTGCCGATAGTCTGCCCGGCAAACTCGACATGGCAGGCTACGCCGGCACATTCCGCGCTGCCGCCCGCTTTGAGGACCAGAGTCCGGTCCCCCGGCCCCGGCTCGAACGGGAGCAGCAGTTCGGCGGTGGCCCCGCTCCAGTGCCATGCCTGTCCGCCCTGCTGTTCCCGGGCATGAAACCCGGCGGCAAAGAACGGCTTGTGATAGGTGCAACCGTCGACATGTGTTTCCGTGCTGACCCGCAGGCCCAGTTCACGCCCGTCGTTGACCGTCCGGAAAACGGGCGCGCGCAGGGTCAGCCGCACATAGGGCTTGAGGAAGGTGATCTTGGGACCGGCCATTGCGACCGCAGGATCGCGCTCGAGTTCATCCACCAGCGGCTGCAGCCAGCCGGGTTCGACTGCCGTGTCGTTGTTGAGTAGCATCAGGTAGGCGCCGCGGGCTGCGGCAATGCCGAGATGGTTGCCGCCGGCGAACCCGAGGTTGCGCGGTGCGCGGACAAGGTGCACCGCCGGGGCGAGGGCTGCCAGGTAGGCGGCCGATCCGTCGGTCGAAGCATTGTCGACGACGATGATTTCCCGGTGCGGGTAGTCCGGCGCCAGCAGTGCCGGCAGCAGCGTGCGCAGGTGGTGCGCACCGTTATGCGTGACGATGACAATGCTGACGAGCGGCAGGGACGGGGCACCGGCATGGGTCGTTGCTGTGGCCATCAGTATCTCCGCCGGCGGCGGCCGCCCCGGATTTCCCGGTGCGAAAGCGCGCCGCCGCCCCAGAACGCACTATACCACTGCGGCGCGCGCAGCGTCAACCGTCCGGTTGCGGTGCCACGACGGAAAACGTAGGATATGCGACGGAGGCAAGAACCATGACGGCAGGATGCCGGCGGCGCGCATGAACGCGACGCTGTTGTATATCTGCGCAGCCTACCCGCAGCGGTCGGAGACCTTTGTCGCCCGCGAAGTCGCCGGATTGCGCCGGCATGTGCCGGTACGCGTGCTGGCGCTGCGCGACGGTGATGGCGGTGCGCCGGAGCCGCTGCCACGCGGGCGCGACTGGTCCGTCGCGCGGCGGCTGCTGCCGCAGCTGCTGCGCGGGTGCCGCGACGGGCGGCAGCGACTGCAGGTGCTGCACACGCTGCCGCGCCTCGCCGCCGGACTGGCGCTGCCGCGCGGCAGCATTACGCGCGTGCATGCGCACTTTGCCACGGTCCCCGCCCTGGTCGGCATGTACCTTGCCCGCCACCTCGGGGTGCCGTTCAGTTTTACCGCGCATGCCTACGACCTCTTCACCGTTCGCTCACTCTTCGCCGTAGTGGCGCCCGCCGCCGATGTCATTATCGTGCCGGCTGACTATCATCGCCATTGGATAGCGGAACGGTATGACGCCGCGACGGTGGCAAAGGTGCGCGTGGTGCGCTGCGGCGTGCCCGGACACTGGTTGCGCTATCCCGCCGGCGACGGGCGGCAGCCGGTTCGCATCGTCGCTGCCGGCCGGCTGGTGCGCAAGAAGGGGTTCGACGTGCTGCTGCGCGCGCTGCAACGGCTGGAAAACCCCGACTGGCGCCTTGTTGGCGCCGGGCCGGAAGCGGTGGCACTGTATGCGCTGGCCGGGTTTGACCCGCAGCGGGGCGCGCGCCTGCTGCCGTGGCAGGAGGAGGGCCGGCTGCGGCAGCTGCTGCAGCGCGGCATCGCGGTCTTTCCCTGCCGGACGGATGCTGACGGGGACTGCGACGGGCTTCCCGTCACGCTGCTCGAGGCGATGGCGCTCGGCTGCCCGGTGGTGGCCACTCCCGTCGCGGGCATCCCCGAGGCAATAACCGACGGGGAGAACGGGCTGCTGGTGCCGGAAAACGATGACGCGGCGCTGGCGGACGCGCTGCGCCGGCTGCTGGCCGACGGGGCGCTGGGTGCGCGGCTGGGTGCGGCGGCGCGCGAGACGGTGCGGCGGAAATTCCTGCAGAGCCACAGCACGCGACAGTTGCTGGCGTTGTTCGGCAACGGGTCCGACCCCTCACCTGCCGCTGTGCGGCTTCCTCTCCCGAGGGGAGCGGAAAATGAGACGCGACCGCGGCGTCTGCTGCGGGTTATCAACAATCTCGAAACGGGCGGAGCGCAGCGCCTGCTCCTGCAGTGGGCGCGACAGCACGACCGGCGACGGTACGCTACGGTGGTGGCCGCGTTCAGTGGCGGTCCGCTGGCGGCGGAACTCGCCGCGCTCGGCGTGCCGGTGCATATCGTGCCGCGGTACGGGAAATACGATGCTACGCTGGTGCCGCGGCTCGCGCAGCTCATGCGCGACGAGCGCATCGACTTCGTGCATGCGCAGCTCTTCGCGGCGAAACTCTGGGCGCGACTCGCGGCCCGGCGCTGTGGCATCCCCTGCGCGGTAAGCGACTACGCCATCCACCCGCGCACGACGCGCTTCCCCTACCCGCAGCTTGAGCGGCTGCTCGCGCCGCGCACCGCGGGATGGGCGGTCGACCATCCCGCCCTGGCGGAGTACCTCATCGCGCAGCATGGCGCGGCGCCCGAACGGATTACGCTGACCCCGTCGGGAGTGGAGATGGAACGATTGCAGGCAGTGCGCGGGAGGGAGGCGGCGCGCGCGGCTGCGGGGATTCCCGACCGTGCGTACGTGGCGCTCGGGCTCGGACGGCTCACGGAGCAGAAAAACTGGCGCGCCTTCCTGACGCTGTTCGCCGCGGCGGCGGGGCCGGCGCAGACGGAACTGGCGGCGCAGGCGCGCATCGTGCTCATCGGCGACGGCCCGCAGCGCACGGAACTGGAAATGCTGGTGCGGCAGGCGGGCATCGACGGCCTCGTGCAGTTCGCCGGCGAACTGCAGCATGTCGGCGACTGGCTGGCGGCCGCGGACGTACTGCTCATTCCCTCGCGCTGGGAGGGGATGCCGGTGGCGGCGCTCGTGGCGGCGGCCGTCGGGCTCTCCGTGCTGG
>CAZWUZ010000237.1:0-5901 GCA_964637655.1 uncultured bacterium
CGCAGGAAAGAACGCGGAAAAGGAGTTTCAGCGTGGCAGGCAGCGCATGGGCGGTGCCCGCGGCGCGGGTAACCGGCGTGAGGCCAAGGATGAGCAGACGATCGGCACAGGCGGCAAAAGCTGCCGCGTCGGGCGCCGGCGCGGCGGGCATGGCGGCGGAGCGGCGGATAAGCTGCATCAGTTCGCTCATGCCGTGCGCAAGCCGGGCGCGCACCTCGCGCGGAGTCAGGTCGAAGGTGCGTGCCATGCGGGCGGTGGAAGCGCCTTCAAAGAGATACTCGCGGCAGACGGCGCGCAGCGAGTCGTCGGCAAGGCGCTCGAGGTCCGCATGGCGCACGCGGAACGCCTCGGGATCGTCGGCGAGCAGGTCGAGCGCGGCGGGATCGAAACCGTGGCGGACCAGCGCGGCCCGGACATCGTCAACCGCGCGCATGAAATCGCTGCGCAGCGTCGCCACCTTGCGCCCGGTGGTGTCGCTGATCTCGGTATATTCCTTCCCGGCACAGAGACGGTCGAAAAAGAGGGCGCAGACATCGGGCTCCATCTCGCGCAGCGCATCGTAGATGGTGTTGCAGACGGCGCTGATCATCTGCTGCGCTTCCTGCGTCGGCGGCAGCGCGGCATGATCGAAGGTGTCGTCGTCGGCGCAGAGGAGCTCGGGACTGTCGACCGGGGGCGGAGTGTCGGTTGCGTCAGTCTGCCGCGTCCCCTTGCCGGCGAAATAGTCAACGCGCATCTTGCGCGCCTTCCAGCCCAGCCAGGTGAGCAGTCCCGCGCGCGTGCGGTCGTACTGATGCCCGTTGCGGTGCAGATGGATATGCAGCTCCTGCAGCATGTCCTCGCGGTCATGCTCATGGGTGATCCCCAGCTTGTAGAGCAGGGCGTTGAGCTTGCCGATGAACGGATGGTCGGTAAGCAGAACGTGCAGGGCGCGTTCGTCCTTGTGGTGGCGGTAGCGGTCGAAGAGGTCTTCGGCGCTCAGTGCGGCATATTCTGACATGCGTCCCCTCCTTTACCCCGTTATACCGCACGAATCGGCTGCGCGTTGCACGGCGCCATTATACACCATCTGCCGCAGCGGCGACAGCACGTCCTATCAGTATATATCGCAACGGGTAATGACGCATTGCAACGTCGGGCGGCGGCGGCGGGTATATCAGATTGCCAGCGATACAGGAGGGGAAGCATGGAAACTCAGCAGGTTGTTCGGGAAGCGGGCACATTCTTCGAGGCGTATTTCGCGCTGTGTGCCGACTACACGCGGCGGCATCGGCTGCTGGAGCGGGAAACGCGCGGGCGCAACGATGAGAAGGAAGGCGCGGCGGCGGCGGAGTTGCAGCGTTCGCTGCTGGCCCGTGAAGCGGCGTTCTGGCAGGAGTATGGCGACAGCGAGGGAGGACAGCGTTTTGCCGCCTATGCCGCGCATTTCGGGCTGGATCGTTTTGCGCAGCGGGTCGTGCTCTATCTGCTCTATCACGAGATCGCCAACGGCGACCGACTGGAAATGTCACCGCGGCAACTGGCGGAACTGTTCGCCGATTCGGCCCGCCTGGTCGATCGCATCGCGCTGGTGCGGCGCTTCGCGCGTGACGGCATGCTGGTGCAGCGCGGTATCCTGCGTCGCGACGAGGAGTGCGACATGCGCCCGGCGCGTATCGCCAGCCGCAGCGACATGACGCTGCGATCGCAGCACAGCAGCATCCTGACGCAACTGGCGGCAGGCGAGACGGTGCACTTTGCCGAACTCCCCGCGGCGGTGACGCTGGAACAGGAACTGACCGGGGGCACTGCCGATCGGGTCGGGTCGGTGCTGCAGCCGGCAACGACGTTTGACGATGTGGTGCTGACGCCGGTTGCGCGCGAGCGGCTGGAACTCTTCCTCGGGCAGTTCCGGGACCGGACGCTGGAAAAATTCGGGGTGGCACAGCATATCCGCCACAGCACGGGGCTGACGCTGCTCTTCTACGGACCGCCGGGCACGGGCAAGTCGATGCTGGCGGAGGCGGTGGGGAGCTATCTCGGACGCGACGTGCTGCAGGTGGAGATCCCCAAGATCATCAACCGCTGGGTGGGGGAGACGGACAAGCAGATCGACCGAGCCTTCGCCGCAGCCAAGGCAAGCAACGCGGTGCTGCTGTTTGACGAGGCGGATTCGCTGCTGCTGCGGCGCGATTCGCTCGCCCAGGATTTTGAGATCCGGTTCGTCAACGACATGCTGGCGGCACTCGAGAAGCACGACGGTGTGGTGGTGCTGACGACGAATATGGACACGCTGCTCGATCCGGCGGTGGAGCGGCGCCTCGACATGAAGCTCAGGTTCGAACCGCCGCCGGCGGAGTTGCGCGCGGCAATCTGGCGCAAGACGGTGCCGCCGTCGGTCGCGGCGGCTGACGATATCGACTACCTGCGTCTGGCGCGCGAGTATGTGTACAGCGGCGGGTATATCCGCAATGCGGTGCTGACCGCTCTCCGGCATATGGCGGGTGACAGGCGCGAGGTGCTGACCATGGCGGATATGCTGTTCGGCGCGGAATTCGAACGCGACGGACTGTTTGTCAAGGAAAATCGCGCGGTGCAGGTGGCGGGATTTACCGCGCAATGCTGAACAGGAGGAGAACATGCGGATACTGAAAGTGCAGGGAAACGGCACGGCGAGCGCCGAGCCGGACCTGGTGACGCTGCGGTTCAGCGTCGATCACACCGACCGGGAATACGCGCAGGCGGTGGCGGGCCTGAACCGGAAAACGGCGGCGCTGCGCGACGGCCTGGAAGAAGTCGGGCTCGGGCGGGAGGCGGTGCGAACGGAGAATTTCTCGGTTGACAGCGTGACCGAGCGCGTGCAGGAGCGGTATGTCTTTGCCGGCTATCGTGCCGCGCACGCGCTGCAGATCGAGGTGCCAATGGATACGCAGCTGCTCAACCGCGTGCTGCGCAGCGTGGCGAGCGGACGCAGCGGAGCGAATATCAGCCTGCACTTCTCCGTGCAGGATCGCGCGGCGCTGCGGCGGCGGGCGCTGGCGGCGGCGGTCAGTGCGGCGCAGGAAAACGCGACGGTGCTGGCCGCGGCGGCGGGTATCAGGCTGGGCGACGTGCAGCAGATCGACTACGGCTGGAGCGAAGTGCGCTTTCGGGAAGATGATATCCGCATTGCCTGCTGCAAGGAGACGGAGGAAATGCGCGGTCCCGACATTATGCCGGGCGAGGTGAGCGCACAGGAAAGCGTTACGCTGGTCTACGCGCTTACTGCCTGAGGCGCACTTGACGGCGGCGGGCGGGAGAGGGATACTTGCCGCGGGACGGGGGAATATGAAGATTTTTCTCGACAGCGAACGCGACGCACCCGAGGGGTGGATGGCGGTGCGATGGCCCGAGGAGGTCATCCTGCTGCTCGCCACCGGAGAAGTGACAGATCTTTCTTTCGGGCACGAGTTCGGACGCGGTTTGCGCGGCACACCGGAACAGGTGCTCGACTGGCTGGCAGAAGCCGTCACGAAACGCGGCTTCACTCTGCCGACACTGGCGGTGCACACGACCAATTCAACAGCGAAAGCGAAACTCGAGGCGCGTTGCGCGCAGGTGCGGCAGCTGACCCCGGGCGCGCCGCTGCCTGCAGCAGAAAAAAAGGAAGGGGCCGCGAAGAAGCCGCGCCCGATGCCGCCCCCCACCGGCCTGTCGATGATCGTGCCGCACCCGGAAACAGTGTGCGAGTCGTTTCGTGCCCATGCGGAGGAACGCATCGCCAAGTTCCCGCTCGACGAGCAGCAGCTCGCCGCCTACCGCGAGGCGGTGGCGTGGAGCGAGGAGATGTTCCGCAAGTACTGGTTCTATCGCCTCGGCACCAACTACGGGTCAGAGGCGCCGAGCCGGATGAATGACGGGTTCATGATCGGGCGCGGCTGGCGGGTTATTGTCGAGCAGCTGTCGCAGCGTTTGCAGCAGCAGCTGGGCGAGCCGCAGCAGGCGGCGGTGCTGCTCGAGGTGGTTTCGGTGCGCGAGAAGGCGGGACGTCTCCTGTTTTTCTACCGTCTCTACAACCGCTTTGCTGATGCGGATGCCTATGACCGCGTGGCGCTGACCGTGCGCGCGCTGGTTGATGCCGCAGTCGATGCCTCGACGAAGTTCTGCGAGCAGTGCGGCCAGCGCGGTGCATCCATCGAGCAGAACGGCACTGTCGCCACGCTCTGTCCCGTCTGCACTACCAGATAATCAGGGGAAAATCGTCAGATTTATCAGCGTCGGGAAAGCAGTGAATTGATCCGCTTGCGGCCTGCCACGCGGCTGCGGGAGCCTTCCTTTACGGCATTTGCCAGCGCGGTATCCTCGATTGCTTCGCAGAGCAGGAAAGAAACCACGTCCTTTCTCCGCGCGAATGTTTCGCGGACGACGTTCTCAACCAGTGAACGCAATTTCCTTGATCTTTTAGCCATGCCTGCCTCCCTGAGGTCATTTATATACCATACAATGACTGTTGACGCGGGGTGTGGAGCGTGCTATACTATGCATAGTAGGAGTATACATATAGGAGGTTACGGTGAAGGCCAGTGTGGTTGATTTGCGTTATCGGATGCGTGATGTACTCAAGGCATTGGCGCGCAATGAGCCGGTGAGTGTGCTCTGCCACGGAAAAGTGGCGGGCGTCATTATGCCCGCGGGAAACGGGACAAAGGCACGCGTGACCGACCACCCGTTTTTCGGCAGTCGCAAGGGGGGGGCGTCTCCTGCTGCGATTGTGGCCAGACTGCGCGGGGGGCGCTACCGTGCTGTTTGATACAGATATCCTCATATGGGTACAGCGTGGGAATGCCGCCGCCGCCCGCCTGATTGAAAATGATGAACAGAGGATGCTCTCGCTGCAATCCTACCTGGAATTGTTGCAGTGCGCGGAAAACCGCCGGCAGCTTCTGCATACCCGGCAATTCATCAAGGACTATGCGTTTCAGGTCCTGCCGCTGACGGAAAACATCGGACATCGGGCAGCAGTATACGTCGAGGAATATACTGTGTCGCATGGCTTGCGGGCCGGCGATGCTATTGTGGCGGCGACGGCGGCAGAACACGGACTAGTGTTGTGTACCTCAAACTACCGTCATTTCCGCGCCATCAGGGAATTGACCATCCGGGCATTCAAACCACAGTAGCACGCGTATTGGCGGGCAAACGGTCAACCGGGATGGGGCACTAGTTGACGGAGCACCACGTAAAAACGGGAAAAGGTGCTCTTCCATCTGCAGGCCTGCGGCGAGGGGGATGCCAGCGGCATGGCGGCGGTGTTAGGGGGGCGGCTGACGGGCATCCAGCAGCAGCTGCGCCGGCTGGAAGAGGGCGGCATCGTGGTCAGTCGTCTGGTCGGCAGGACACGCCTCTACCAGTTCAATCCGCGCTGTCATTACCTGGCGGAACTGCAGCAACTGCTGGAGCGCGCGCTGCAGGCGCTGCCGAAGGCGGAGTTTGAGCGCTATTACCGCCGCCGTACCGCTCCCGCGAGGCGCGGGAAAGCCGTGAAGCGCGACAACGACCGGCGTCAGCTGACGCTGGCGGAACCAGCCGGGCGTATCAGTTTCCGCGTGGCGCCATAGTCCAGTACGAACCCACTACTGTCCCAACGTTGTTGACCTGCCTTTGTATAACACCTTAGTATCTTAGCGAAAGCAACGAATAACAGATTCTTTGATTGGAAATCAATGCTACTTCACTATGTACTGCAACGTCATTCACGATACCTGCGTATATACCAGCAGTGCGGGGAACCGCACTTCTTCCCATCGCCGGACGGGCGGGCGTTGCCCGTCTGTCCGGCACCTTAGGGATCCCCCTGCGCGGGCGGGAGGGGCATGGAGGCAGCAATGGCGAAACTGAAATTCAAGGCGATCAAACTGCCGCAGAACGTGAAGGGGAAACTCT
>CAZWUZ010000238.1:0-5849 GCA_964637655.1 uncultured bacterium
AGCAGGAGCAGCTGGGCCCCGGTCAGCTCATAGGCGAAATACGTGAACCAGTGCGCAGCCGCCGCAGCGCCGAAGGTCAGGAGCAGCACCGCCCAGTAATACCGGGCCGGCGGTGCCCGCCAGTGCAGGCGCAGCCGGTGCATGACCCACAGCATGATCAGGTATGCCGCCACGTTATGGCAGGCGGTCAGCGGCCGGGCGACCTTCAGCAGCAGCGCCACCGGCAGCGCCGGCAGGGCGCCACGGAACGAGTAGGCCCGCCCGGTCGAGCGGCTTACCGGCAGCGGCCAGTACGGGTAGGCAGCATAATAGAGTGCGGCATTTTCCTCGCTGAGATAGAGTGAACCATCAGTCAGCAGGTTGCGCGCAGTCACCAGCGTGTGCAGTTCGTCCACGGTGATGACATCATAGCCGAAATGGCGCCAGCCCGTCAGGACAAACAGCAGCAGCAGCACGGCATGGAACAGGCCGAAAAAGACGCGGTGGCTCACGGGACTGCGGTTTGCGGGGTACCGGTGCCGTCGGCCTCGGCGAGCCAGCAGGCCACCGCTGCCGCCTGCGGCAGGTACCGGTTGCGCTGCAGGAACGCAGCTGCCTGCACGCGCACCGCCTGCGGTTCGACCGGTGACGGATTGTGCCGCAATTCCCGCAGGGCATGATACTCGCGCATCACCGGGCGGTAGATGATGCCGGTCAGGCCGGCCAGGAGCAGCATGGATGCCAAAACCATACCACACCAGCCCTGCACCCGGCGGGCAGGCCAGCTGTCGCCGGCAGGCAGTTTTTCGCGGTCCGTTGCCTCGTTGCCAATCATGCAGCGGTACTCTACCTGCTGTTGCTGTCCGCGTCAATACCTCCTGCGGCTGCCGTTCTGCCGCCACGATCGCGCCAGCCCTGCAACTATTCGTCAGGCACTGCTGTCCCATGGATATATCCTGTATGCTGGAGGCTGACATGAAACATACGGTAACCGCGGTGCTGCTGGGGATACTGCTGTATGCCGCCTGGCTCCCCGCGGCCATGGGCGCGACTGTGCCGGACAACAGCACCCTGGGACTCGAGGTGCTCAGTGTCGACCGCGACGGGCGCGTTGTGCTTGCCTGCGCGTACCCCAACACCGCCGTGCCGGAGGCGCAATTGTCCGTCACGGTCAATGGCAGCGATTGGCGCTACACGGAAGCGGGTTCCGGGTCGGGTGACGGCAAGCGCTACCGCACGCTGGAGCTCATTCCGGGGTCCCCGGGCGCCAAGGAGATTGTCGTCACGGCCACGGCGGGGAGCAGCGTCTGGCGCGGTAAGACCAGCATCATCTACGCTCCCGCACCACTCATGGCGCCCGCCTGGGTGGATGGCGAACTGTTCACCGACACGCCGGAACTGACCGTCCGCATGCGCTTCATCAGCGGTTTTACCGCGACGGTTGACGGGCGCCCCGTCGGCATCTCCTGGCTCAAGGCGATCTTCGCCGAGGGGATGGAACAGGTCGCGTGGCTCGAAGCGACACTCGACGCCGGGCTCAACACCTTCGCCCTGCAGGGGCGCGACTACAATCATATCGCCCGGAACGCGCTTCCCAATCTGTATTTCGCTCCGGGGGGCATCATCACCAGCGCGGACAATTTTTCCATCGTCTACGGGGAGTCGGGTTCGCGTTCCGGGCCGTTCTATCAGTACCGCCTCGAAGGCGATGCCCTCACCCTCGTCGGCGATGGCGAGACGCCTGACGGGCGTCTCTTTGTCATGCTGCGCGGGGAGCGCCCCGGCACCGCCACGCTGCACATCAGCAGACAGGAACACTTCCGCGGCGAGTATGTCCCCCTGCGCAGCCTCACCCTCACCGTCCGCTGACCGCCAGTAACGGGGTCCCCGAGAACCAGCAGGGGGCCATACTGACACATTGACACATTCGCGCAGCGCAGAGCACGCTCCGGCAGTCCCGGCACGGGACCTATGCTATAGTCGGGGGCAAAGGAGTGTGCCATGCGGGGAGAGGGCCATACTGACACATTGACACATTCGCGCAGTGCAGAGCACGCTCCGGTAGTCCCGGCACGGGACCTATGCTATAGTCGGGGCAAAGGAGTGTGCCATGCGTGTACTTACGGTCTGCCTGTTGCTCTGCCTTACTGCCGCCCCGGCCCATGCCTACATCGACCTGGGCACCGGCAGCTACGTGCTGCAGATGCTCGCCGCCTTCTGCCTCGGTTTTCTCTTCGCCCTGAAACTCTACTGGAAGCGTTTCACCGCCTTTGTCGGCCGCTGTTTCGGCCGCAAGCCGCCTGACGATGACCCCGCGGCTTGACGCGTCGTTCCGCGACCCGCACGGTTTTCTTTTCACCCGCGACGGCGTCCTGTGCCGCCAGATCAATCAGGCCGGGCGCGCTGATTTCGCACAGTTCATCACCTCCGGGCTCTACGACCGTTTAGTGCGCGATGGGCTGCTCGTTGCCCACGCTCCTGATGTCGGGCCGCCGCTGACCGCGGAGGGATGGCAGGTCATCCGCCCGGAAACACTCCCCTTCGTCTCCTACCCGTATGAATGGTGTTTCGGTCAGCTGCAGGCGGCAGCGCTGCTCACACTGCGCCTCGCCATGCTCGGTCTCGACCACGGCATGCTGTTGCGTGACGCCAGCGCCTACAACATTCTCTTCCGCGGCTGCACGCCCGTCTTCATCGATACCCTCTCGTTTGCCCGCCATGCGGAGGGTGAACCGTGGCCTGCCTACGGACAGTTCTGCCGCCATTTTCTCGCCCCGCTGGCGCTCATGGCCTACCGCGACCCGCGCGCCATCCTTCTTCTGCGCGAGTTCATCGACGGGGTGCCGCTCGAGTATGCCGCTCCGCTCCTGCCGCTGCGTGCGCGCCTGCGCCCGTCGCTCAACCTGCATCTGGTGCAGCATGCGCGCAGTCAGCAGCGCCATGCCGACGACCGCAGCCGCCCGCGCGGCCGCATCAGCACCTTCCAGCTGCGCGCGCTGCTCGACAACCTGCAGTCAGTCATCAGCCGCCTGCACTGGCAGCCGCGCGGCACCGAGTGGGCGGAGTATTACACAGACACCAACTATACCCCGGCGGCACAGCAGGCCAAGGAAGCCACCATCAGCGCCTGGCTCGAGCGCCTGCGCCCCGGCAGCGCGTGGGACCTCGGGGCCAACGACGGGCGCTACAGCCGCCTCGCGGCGCAGCGCGGTGCCTTCACCGTTGCCGCTGATGTTGACCCGGCCGCCGTGGAAAAGAATTTCCGGCAGGGCGTTGCCGCCGGCGAAACGAACCTCCACCCGCTGCTGCTCGATTTGAGCAACCCGTCGCCGGCGCTCGGCTGGGCGCACAGTGAGCGGCAGTCGCTGCTGCAGCGCGGCCCGGCTGACTGCGTGCTCGCCCTCGCGCTGATACACCACCTCTGCCTGGGCAACAACCTGCCGCTCAGCCGCGTGGCGGAGTTCTTCGCCGCAGCCGGCAGCAATCTCATCATCGAGTTCGTGCCGAAAGCCGACAGCCAGGCGCAGCGCCTGCTCGGCACCCGCGGCGACATTTTTCCGGACTACACGGAGGAGCAGTTCCGCGCGGCCTTCGCCGCGCATTTCACGCGGCAGGAACGTCAGGAACTGCCGGACAGCAGCCGCACCCTCTGGTGCTGGCAGCGCTGAGCGGCGTCAGGTGGCAGGCAGCGTGGGCGCGAGGTCCTCGCGCACGATGTAGCCGCGGCAGTTGGGCGTCCCGCAACGGCAGGGATGGTCGGAATAATCGTCGAGATTGAAACAGTAGTCGTAGGTCAGTTCTTCACCCGGCGCAATATCGCGCGCCGCATGCAGCCAGATGCGGTCGCCGTAGTGGACCGATTCGCAGTTCGGGGCGCAGGAATGGTTGATATTGCGCGCCGTGTTCCACCGCACGTTGCCGTTGATGTCACGCCGCCGGTCGAGATAAAAGAGATAGACACACCCCTCGGCCTCCCGCTCGCCGATACGGTCCGCCTCGCGCTTGCTCACACGCGGTCCCGTGTACTTGATGATGCGCTTCCCCTGCGGGATAAAGGTCCTGGCATAGACACCCGTCCCGTGAATGCGCGAGGTACGCACCTCGATGTCGGGTGAACTGGTCGGTCGCGGCATACTGCGTTTCTCCCCTGATGCTTACCGGCGGGAAAATAACAGAACGGGCGCGGACTGTCAACTGCTGCGGTCTTCAGCCGCGCAGCCGGCAGAGCGCATAGAGGAGGAGCACCGCTCCGGCAAGCAGCATGCCGGTCCCGATGCCCTGCTGCCAGCCGATATACCGGTCCATCCGCGCATAGTACGGATGCTGCCAGTTGTGTTCATCCCCGGGCCGGTCAGCGGCAGCGGTGCCGCGCAGCGTCAGCAGCGTGGCATCCTCAAGCACCACCTCCAGCTGCAGCACTTCTTTACCCGTCCAGCAGGCACGATAGGTGATTCCTTCGATTGCCGCCGGCTGCTCCACGGGATAGCCGGTTATGGCAATGGTCGCCGGCTGCGTATCGAGCAGTATGCCGGTGTCTGCCTGCAGGTTGCTGAACAGTTCTTCCGCCCGCAGGTGCTCATGTCCGACCTTGCTCTTCTGCACGCCGCCGATGAGCGGATAGGCCGTAAAAGAAACCAGCAACCCAAGACCGATGAGCACCATGCCGCCGAGCAACTGCACGAACGCGCGGGTGCTCTTCTGCATGTGCGTATCGCCTACCGCCTGCGCAGCGCGCGCACAATACGTCGCAGCCCCTGCGCCAGCGTCTTCCGCGGACAGGCGATATTGATACGCTGGAAACCAGCACCCGTCTGCTCCCCGAACATCCGCCCGTCATTCAGCGCCACCTTCGCCCCGAAACAGAGCAGCTGATGCAGTTCTGCCGGGGGGAAGCCCAACGCGCGGAAATCGAGCCAGACGAGATATGTCGCCTCAGGTTCCATCACCGTGACCTGCGGCAAATGCTGCGCCAGATAGTCATGCAGGAACCGGTAATTCGCCTCGATATACTGCATCACCGCTTGCAGCCACGGACCGCCGTGCCGGTACGCTTCTACCGCCGCGATCCCCGCAAAGATGTTCGCGCCCTCGATGCCGCCGCGCTCCAGTTGCCCGTCCAGTCGCTCGCGCAGTGACGCGTTGTGCACCACGATATGCGCCAGTTGCAGGCCAGCGAGATTGAACGTCTTGCACGGTGCCAGCAGCACAAGGCAGTTATCGCGACACGTCTTAGACACCGTCGGGAACGGAATATGCCGGTGGCCGCTGAAGGTCAGGTTGCAATGAATCTCGTCGGAAACCACCAGCACCTTATGCCGCGCGCAGATATCGCCAACGCGTTGCAGTTCCGCCTTAGTCCAGACCCGCCCCCCCGGGTTGTGCGGGCTGCAGAGGACCAGCATCTTCGTCCGCTGGTCACGCGCCTTCTTTTCCAGGTCGGCGAAGTCCATCCGGTATTTGCCGCCCGCAAGCACCAGTTCATTTTCCAGCAGCACGCGCCCGTTGTCGCGCACGCTGTCGTAGAACGGCTTGTAGACCGGGGTCTGTATGATGATTTTGTCGCCCGGCTTCGTGAAGGTCTGGATCGCCTGCCGCAGCGCAAAGACCACACCGGGCGCATAGAGCAGTTCCTGCGGCCTGATGGTCCAGCCAAAGCGCTTCCGATACCAATCGAGCACCGGCTGAAAATACTCGCGGCGGTAGATGGTATACCCGTAGATCCCCTGCGCCGCGCGCTGCTCCAGCGCGCGCACCACCTGCGGCGGCGCCATGAAATCCATGTCCGCCACCCAGAGCGGCAGCATGTCGTCCGTCGGGAAACGCAAACTCATCCAGTCCCATTTCAGCGACTGGGTATGCTTCCGCCTGAT
>CAZWUZ010000239.1:0-5836 GCA_964637655.1 uncultured bacterium
CCTGCTCGTTTAAAAGCTTAACTATCTCGCCCGCTCCCGAGCCGCTTTGAGCATCCTGCATGAGCTCCTCATTGTGCCCGTAGCAAAGATATACGTCCATTGGCGGGGTGTAGCCCTCGCTGATGAGCTTTTCGACCGCCTCGAGGACCTGACGCTGCCGCAGCGCACCGCGAGGCGGGCCAGCGCCTCGTTGACGCTATGCACGGCAAATACCCCGGTGGCGCGGATATTCGCCGCGGTCAGCGACGCCGGGTCGATGACCAGGAGCAGGTGCGGCGGGTTGAAGTCATAGGGGGTACACCAGGCGCAGGTCATCACGTCTGGCCCGCGCTTCCCGACGCTGGTCACCATGACCAGCGGATTGCTCCCGAACAGCCGGTAGGCCTGCGCCAGCGGCACGCTGCGGCGCGCGTCCCGCGCGGGGCGGCGCGCCGCCATCTCAGTAGTTGGCGTGCGCGCTGCCGCCCGCGAAACCCAGTTCGAAGGTGTTGTTGAGCCGGTCCTTCAGCTGCACGAACTCGCAGGTGATCTCCGCGTCGACATCGGCGGCATTGATCTCCGTGATGGCGCAGTAGCCGCCCTCGCTCGCGTCGTAAGGGAGCATCAGGCGGTAGCGGCGGTCGGTCGAACTGTAGAAGTCGGCGAACGCCTGCCCGGCAAGCCCGATACCCGCATCCTCGGCGCGGATGACCGCCTTGAGCTGCCCGTCACCACCCTCGCGCACCGGCGGATAGGTGGTGATGCTGATGGTCCCCAGCAGACGCGGCGCGGCCTGGTCACGCACCACCATGGTCTGGCATTCGCGCATCCCCAGCGCCGTCGGCACCGAGAAGGTCAGCCGGTTTTCACCCTCCAGCGCCAGCGGCACCAGGATGACCGACGAGTTCGCCGTTACCGTCTGCCCGCCCGCGAGCACGCGCCCGCCCGCCACCGGCATCGTCACCGGCATCTGCGCCACGGTCGTTATCAGGCGGTTGCCATCGGCAATGTAGCGCGGCGTTTCGCCCGGCGCATGCACCGCGCGCAGCCACTGGCTGCGGTTGCCCGCCCCGTCCACCGCCTCGACCAGCAGCACCGTCACGCCTGCCGTCAGGTCGAGCGACGCGCTGAAGCCGCCATCGCTGGTCATCTGCGCCATCACGCCGTTGACGGTGACGCTCACCCCCGGTTCCGTCCGCCCCGTCACTTCGAGCGGGCCCGCGCTGAGCATGGTCCCCGCCGGGCGGGTCACCGCCAGCGGCGGTGCCGTGCGGTCCTCGCGCCACGCCAGCGGCGCCCCCGGGAGGCCGTAGAGGCCGTCCGCGGTCTGCGTGCTCAAGCGCAGCCAGTAATCGCCTTCCGCCAGGTCGCCCATATCGAAACTCTCGCCGACGCGGAACCGCTCGCTCAGCAGCAGCACGCTGCAATCGCGGTCACGTGCCACTTCCAGCCGCAGCATGGACGCATCCGCGCCCGCACGGTAGCCGAGGTCGCTGCCGCCGCCGAGGGCGACCAGCGTCGCGGCCACCGGCAGGGCCACCGGGACGCCCGGCGTTTCACCGGGGCGCAGCACAAGGCCGAAACCGGCCGGCACGTTCACCGCGCCGTCCGCCGCCAGCACGCGGATGCTCCCCTGCCACGCGCTCACCGCCATGCGGCCGTGGCGCACGTGCACCGCCGCCGCGCTCCCCTGCAGCTGCGCGCTGGCGCCCGCCCCGTCAACCTGCCAGGTGCCGTTGGCGCTGTTGAGCGACCATTCCGTCGTCCCGGCAAACAATTCGCTGTGATACACGCCTTCACCCGCCATCGTCACGCGCGTCTGCAGCAGGCGCAGCCGCGCCGCCTCGCCGACACTCACCGACGAGCCGTCACTGAACGTCAGCCGCACGCGCCCCTCGGGCCCGGTCAGCACTTCGCCCCCCTCGCTCACCTGCATGCCGGGACGCAGCAGCACCGGTTCACGTCCGGCCAGCTGGTGGAAGCATTCGCCCACCACCGACGCCACGCTCAGCGGCGCCGGCACCATCACCGCGGGATGCGCCGCGACCGGCGCCCCGTAGGCGCGCCGCGCGCGTTCCGCCAGCCCGTAGGCCAGCCCGAAATTATCGTCGGCAAATGCCGCCAGGGCGCTGTTCAGCAGGTCGTCACCTTCGGCTGCCGCACCATGCGCTGCCCGTGCCGCCTGCGCGGCGCGGATGGACGCCTCGGCCCGCGCCCGGTCAGCCACCGGGATGATGATGCGCTGCCCGGGATAAATCAGGTGGGGATTGGCGATGCGGTTGTACTTGAGCAGCAGCCGCCACTGGCGCGCGTTATGCAGAAACCGCCCGGCGATGCCCGAAAGCGTGTCCCCGGGGCGCACGACGTATTCCTGAAAGCCGCCCTCCTCGATAAGTGCGGCCTGCATCCCCGCCAGCGCCGGACGTACCTGTCGCGCCGCCAGCGGCCACGCCGCCGCCAGCACCAGCGCCATGGCCAGCATGATGAGCATCGTGCGATTCCAACCGTCCATCGTTCCATCCTCCGTGTCCGGAAGCAGTTTTTCACGCATCAGTACAGTGTAACTTGCCGCCGCGCGCCGGTCAACCGGCCGCCGGCACTTCCGCCTCGTCCGCCAGCGGCGCCCCGAGCGCCGCGAGGCGGTGCCGCGCCTCAATGTACCACAACTGGGTTTCACCCTCCGCCGGCTTCTCCACCTGGCGGTAGAACTCGATGGCCTTCTCCTTGTTGTTCAGGCCCGCGTCATAGATCGAGGCGAGCTGGTAGGCGAGGTAGGGCTTGAGGAATGCCGCCTCCGGGCGCGCGCGCAGTTCCTCGTACACCGCGATCGCCTCGTCGTACTTGCGCATGTCCTGCAACTGCCCGGCCAGCGCGTAGCGCACGATGTCCGCGTCCGGCTGGTCGCCGAATTCCTTGAGGAAGGCGCGGTAGGCGGTTGCCGCCGCCTCCGTCTGCCCCAGTTCCGCGCTGACGAACCCGAGCGTTTTCAGCGCCTCGGGATGGCTCGCCGTGCCGCTCCAGTCGCGGGCGATTTCCTCGAACTTCACCCGCGCATCCTGCAGTCGTGCAGCGCGCGTCGTCTCGTCCTGCGCGTAGAGTCCCTGCCGCGCGTAATACTTTCCCTCGCTCAGCAGGCCCGCCGCCTTGCTGTCGCGGAAGTCGCGGTAGTAGAGCAGTCCGGGCACCGCCAGCGCCAGCACCAGCACGCCGATGATGATGGCAAGCGCGGTTTCCCGCCGCTCCTGCCAGAAACGCTGCACCCACACGTAGCCCTGGTCCACCACCTCGCGCAGTTCATCGTGCTTGAGGTCGTCCTTGCGGATCTTCACTTTCGTCGCCATCGTCGCTGCTCCTTAGAAATCGTGGCCGATGCGGAAGGCCGTTCCGTAATCGTACCCGTCGCTGGTCAGCCCGAGCCGCAGCCCCAGGCCGACGGAAAAATCGTCTTTCGGTTCCCAGATGAGGCCGGGGACCGCGTAGGCGTCGCTGTAATCGCCCTTCGTTCCCTGCAGTTCGAGCACCGCGCGCAGTTTCGTCGAGAGTTGCGGCAGCGGTGTGCTCAGCGCCACACCCCAGATAAACAGGTTGTCGTAATTGCTGTTGCCCTGGAAGCGGTAGCCGAGATGCGCGTTGCCCGTCCAGTCGCCGAACGTGCGCATGGCCGTGCCGAACAGCTCGAACCCCGCCTTGTCCGTCCCCGTGCCGCGTCCCTGGTCACCCGTCGGCAGGATGAGCGCGAGCCCGCCGACCAGCGCCGGCCCCTCGTAGTTCTCCTCGCGGAACTTGTATTTCTGGTAGAAACGCAGGTCGCCGAGCCCCGACTGGTTGTTCGAAAAGACCAGATAGGGAAGGTCCGCCCCCACCTCGAAGTTGTGCATGACGCCGTAGGCGACCCGGTAGGTCAGTTCCGTGCGGTCGGCGCGGCCGCGATCGCTGTTCTCGAACCGGTCGACGCTCTGCCGCAGGTACCACTGCTGCAGTCGCGCGAAGTTCGTCTCCTCGCTGATCAACGCGTCGTTGGTACGCGCCAACGCCGGCAGCGCCAGGCAGAGCGTCAGCAGCAGCGCCGCCGCGCCGCGCGCCGTCGTCACTGTTCGCGCTCCCAGCGCGCCAGCAGGCGCGCCGCCAGCTTGGCGTTGTCCGCCGCGACGCGACGCACCGCCGCCTCGCTCAGGCCCGCCCCGCGCAGCACCGCGTAGGCGCGCTCGCGCGTCAGCAGGTCGGCCGGCGCGTGCGTGTCGCTGTCGACGACGAGCATCGCGCCCGCCGCCTGCCCCAGCTGCGCCACCAGCCCGTTGCCGAGCGAATGCCCGCCGCGCGCCGTCAGTTCCAGCGCGATGCCGCGCCGCGCCGCGAGTTTCGCCTCCGCCGCGGTCAGCAGCCCGGGATGCGCGAGAATGTCGATGTCCGCCGCCAGCGCCGCCGCGTTGGTGCCGCGCTCCACCGGTTCCACCGGCGGCTCGCCGTGCACGATGATCAGCGTCGCTCCCGCCGCGCGGCAGGCCGCCGCCAGATCGGTAAGATGCTCGGGGGGCACATGCGTCAGTTCCACCCCGGGAATGACTTTCACCGCCGCGCGCCGCCGGTGGTTGAACGCCGCCGCCGTCTCGCGCGCCGCCAGCACCACCTCGGCGAAATTCGAGGCGTCGGCGTGGTCGGTCAGCCCGAGCACCGCGTAGCCGCGTGCGCGCGCGCGCGCCACCTGCTCCGCCGGAAGCAGCACCCCGTCGCTGTGCAGCGTGTGCGTATGAAAGTCGATCAGCCCGTCGCGAAAAATCACCCGGTACCCCTTCCTGTAAACTGGTACGCCCGGCGCGAGTCGAACGCGCGACCCCAGGTTTAGGACACCTGTGCTCTATCCAGCTGAGCTACGGGCGCTTCATCCCGTCACCGCCCGCTGCCGGGCGGACACGCACAAAAAAAAGGATTAGGCAGGCGCTGCAAGTCGCCTGCCTAATCCGACACAGTCCCTTTCAGGTGGGCGCCCGAAAGAGGGTTGACCGGGCAGGGGTAGTTCGGAGGGAACTGTTTCCCGGTCTCTCATCTTATCGGAGGGCGCGCCCTGATACTTGAACGCGTGCCGGACCGCGCCGCGCTCAGTGCGCGGGCGCCGACTCCACGGCGCCGCTTTCCAGCGCCCTGGTCCAGTCGCGCAGGATGCCGGCGATCGTCGTCGCCTGCTGCGCGCTCGAAATGGTGAATTTGCTCCGCTGCACGTACGACCCGCCCACCTTCTGGTAGCGCCGGATTGAGATCTTCGGCTCGCGGTAGGTCGCGCTGCGCCGGTCATAATCCTGGTAGAGGAACATCACGGTCGACCAGCCGCCACGGCTCAGGATTTCCTTGCGCAACTCCTTGACGAGACAGACGTCACCCTCGCAGTACTCGATGGTGATATCTTCCGCCTTGCTGGCCACCCGCCGCCGTGCGCCGGCTGCGTCGTCAGCCCCCTCGTCCATCTCAGCCATGATGATTCCTCCGACGGCGGACACTGCCGCTGTCGCGCCATCCCCCGTGTTCAGCAGGCGACCAGGCGCCCGCCTGCATCTGTTCCGGTGCTACTCAGCCCAGGGCCAGCGGCTCCAGTCCCACGAACAGCCCGTCAACAGCATCATTCCCGACACCAGCAGCGAATACCACAGATACTTGAGCTTCTGCATGGTTCTCTCCTTGCCCGTTGGGCACTATTCGCTAATTATATGATAGAAAAGATGTTTTGTCAAGCAACTTATAAGTTGCGCGGTATAAAGCAGGTGTCGTTCACCACCGCGAAACGCCCGTTTTCATACCGGGCTATCCGCCACAACTCGTTCTTTCGCATGGTTTTGTTCATTATTGTATCGCCGTTTTCCGCCAG
>CAZWUZ010000240.1:0-5829 GCA_964637655.1 uncultured bacterium
AACAGGGACGGAGACCCGGATCGTTACTAACTTCCGCCCTCACCCTGTCCTCTCCCGCTGCAGGCGGGAGAGGGTGGTCGCCTTCCCCCTCTCTGCGGGGAAGGCTGGATGAGGGTGCATGGCTACGGGAAAAGTTAGTAACAAACAGGGTCTCCGTCCCTCATTCTGTTACAAACATGGCCGCGGGGAATACTCCCCGCGGCCGTGGATGTAACAGGTTAGCGGTTGTTGCTGTTGTTGTTGCTGTTGTTGTTGCTGTTGCCGTTGCCGCGGTCGTGACGTGCGGTGCGATTGGTCATCCGCTCGAGGCGCTGGTCGATCTGCGCGGTGCGGTTGGCGGTGCGCTGGGCCAGCTTTTCCTTCATCTGGGTGAGACGCTGTTCGAGCTTGGCGACACGCAGCTCCATCAGTTTCGTCTGCAGGTCGTAGAGGCGCTCGAGCTTCGTGCGCAGTTCGGCCTTGAGGGCGGCGCGGTCGGCTTCGTCGGCATTGCGGTACTTCTGCGCCAGCTGCTTGATATCCTGCCGCAGGGTCCTGATCTCG
This sequence comes from uncultured bacterium, assembly GCA_964637655.1. Lineage (GTDB taxonomy): Bacteria > DAOPZR01 > DAOPZR01 > DAOPZR01 > DAOPZR01 > CAZWUZ01. The sequence continues at coordinate 544 of CAZWUZ010000240.1, forward strand.
TCGCGGATGGCCTGCACTTCGGGGTCCTGCTGGCGGTTCTGGCGGTTCTGCTGATTCTGCGCGCGCTGTTCGCGATTCTGCTGGTTCTGCTGCCCTTCGCGCGCGGCGGCCTTGACGGTGATGCCGTCGTCCGCTTTCTGCGCGACGGCGAGTGCCGGCACGGCGAGCGTGGCGGCGAGCAGCGCGATCACTGCCGACTGGATGAGGGTCTTCATGGTTGATGCCTCCTGAGGGTTCCGCTTTCGCGGTTATTTGTCACTGTCCTTATGACCGGCAACAGAGAAAACGGTTGACACTATTTTTCAGTGTTCCGCCTCCGCCTCGCGCAGCGCGGCCTCTGCCTCGCGTTCCGCCGCGTCAAGTTGCGCCAGGTCACGATCGTCTTCGGCGAACATCGCGTCGAGTTCCGCGTCGAGCGCAGCGCTGTCGGGTGCGGTTTCCGCCAGGGTGGCGATGGCGTCGGCGCCCTGCGCCGCACGCTGCGCGTTGCTGTCCGGACTGACGGCTGCCGGCGTCGTTTCCCCGCCGCAGCCCGCCAGCAGGATGAGGATGCTACACGTCAGCGTCAAATGCCGCATATTCGGCCTCGCAGTCGTTGAATGCCAGTTCCAGTTCGTCGAGTTCCTGCCACAGGGCGAGATCGTCGCCTGAGAAAAGGTCGCTGCCGGAAATGTCCGGTGCCGTCGGGGCCTGCGCCACCGGCACGGGCGGCCCGCCCGCCGGAGTCAGGACGTTGAAGAGCGCCAGGGCAAAGAGGAGCAGTGCGGCGGCGAGCAGCGGGCGGCGCACCAGGAACGGCAACTGCCGCGCGGAGCGCTGCGCCGGTGCGGCGGGCGCGGCGAGGCGCGACAGGACGCGTGCGCGCAGGTCGGGTGCGGGCACCGCCGCGGCCGGGTCGGCAAGCAGCCCGAGCGTGGCGCGCAGCGCCGCCAGTTCGCGCTGACACGCCGGGCAGGCGACGATATGCGCCGCCGCGTCCGCCGCGACGGGCTCGTTCAGCACGGTGGCGATCAGTGCATCCTGCTGCGGGCAGTTCATAACGCTCCCTCCGCGAATTTCGCCAGCCGCTTGCGCAGATGCGCCACGGCCCGGAACAGATGCTGCTTGACGCTGCCGTCGCCGATGCCCGTGACCGCGGCGATATCGGCGATGCTCATCTCTTCGAACCGCTGCAACTGCAGGCACTCGCGCTGACGCGGCGAGAGTTCCGCCAGGGCGCCGCTGATGGCCGCCGCCAGCTCGCCCTGTTCGAGCGTGTCAGCCGCAGCCGGTGCGGCCACGTCCACTTCCGCGATATCGTCGTGCTCGCGGCGCTGCGCGCAATGCGTCAACGCCGTGTTGTACGCGATGCGGTAAAGCCAGGTGCCGAAGGCGGCATCACCGCGGAACGTTGCGAGTCCGCCAAGCGCCTTGACCAGCGCCTCCTGCGCGACATCCTCCGCGTCATGCGCGTTCCCCGTGATGCGGTACGCCAGGCGGAAGACGCGCTCCTGATAGCGCTCAACCAGCGCCCCCTGCGCGATTTGGTTCCCCTCTCGGGCAGCATCGATCAATGCCTGTTCGCTCTTCATTGCCGCCTGTCGTTTTGACGCGAAGTGCCGTCTTTGGTTGACACGTATTGTAACAGAAGTGCAGCACGCGGGCAAATAAAGCACAACCTGCCAAAAATAAAGCGGATATATGTTTGACAGGCGGCGGACGGCGGGGGTATAGTCAGCGCATGAGTGTACCCCCGTTTCTTGCCGTCCTGCTCTGTCCCGAAGCCACGGAAGCGCTGCTGGCCATGGCGCTGCCCCAGGAGCAGCATGACCTGTCGGTACAGGCCACCGGTGTCGTTGCCGGCATGCCTGCGGGCGGTCTGCTCTGGCAGGCGGATCTGCAGTTCAGTACTGCCGCTGGAAACTGGCAGGTATTTGCTTTTGTCCCGGAAAGCGTGGAGGCGCTGCTGGCCAATCTCAGCGGCCTGCACCGCGAGGGGAGCAGTACGGACGCCGCACCCGCGTTGCACGCGTTTTTCCGCGAACTGGTGCGGCGCACGGTCAGGAACTGGAGCTGGGCGGGTGCAGGCGCGAAGGGCAAACTGCTGCGCGTGCGGCTGATCGACGCGGCAGCGCTGCCCGCGACGGCGGCACTGCGTCTTGACCTGACGGTGCGCGCGGGCGGATTGAACTTTCCCGGCATGTTGCTGCTGCTGTCGCCGGCAACCGCAGGGGGACTGCTCAACAGCGCGCTGCAATTGTCGCTCAGCGACGCGAGTGACATCCTGCGCGCGGCGCAGGACCCGGGCGAACTGCTGCAGCGGTGCGAGGAGAACGCGGCCATCGATGTCTATGCCCTGCTCGACGCAATGCATACGGTCAACACTCTGCTGCAGGCGGGGCTGAGCGTCGAATCGCTCGGGCTGCTCTGGGCGGGCGGCAGCGCAGCGGAACAACAGCAGGTCATGCGTGCGCTGTCGCGGCGCAACCGGCAGGAACTGCAGCGCTGGCTGGCCCGGCACCGCGCGGGACTTGCCCGGCTCGGGACGGCAGCTGCGCGTACGGAGGCGCAGTTGAAGTGCCGGCCGCTGCTGGCGCGGCGCGGCTTTGCCCTGTGGTCAGGCGCGGACCGCTTTGCCGCCCTGCAGCGCACGTGGGAGGAGCAGACGGCGGCGGCGCTGCTGCTGGCAATGTCGCCCGACGTTTGGGCGGAACGTTTCTGTGCGGCGCGGGCGCAGGCGGGCAACGGTGTTGTGCCGCAGGGTGAACTGGTGCAGGCGCTGGCACTCTTCCCGCCACGCGTGCTCGACGCGGTCTTCGCGGAAATCAGCGACGAGGGGAGAGCGCGGCTGCAGGCCGACCGTGCGCATGCCGCGCGCGCGCGTGCGGCCGCACTGCGCGCCTGTCGCGCGGTGACGGAAACGGTGGCGTATACCCTGGCTGACGAATTGTTCCGGCAGCAGACGCTGCTGTCGCTGGAACGCTACCTGTCAGTGATGCACGATGCTGAGGCGCTGCAGGCGATGGCACGGCGGCCGCTGGCGGAACTGGCGGCGGCGCTGGCGGACTATCCGCCGGCGGTACGTGAACGGATAGCAGCGGCGCTGTCAGCGCGGCAGGGGGAAGCGCTGCGCGAAGAATACGCGCGGCTGCACCTCATGCCGGCGCGGCAGCGGGCGCAGGCGCGCTGGCGTCTTACCGGGCATATCGAGGAACTGATCGGGACGGGTGAACTGCTGCTGGCGAAGCGGCGGCCGTGGTGGTGGCCCTGATCAGACGAGCACGCGGTGGCGCCACGCCCCGCTGCGGAAGCGCAGCCAGAGGACGAGCATGAGAATGACGACGTAAACCCCGAGGCAGGCAAAGGCCCAGACGATGGAGTGCCCCAGCACGGCAATGACGGTATAGGTCAGCGGGACGAAGCAGCCCCAGGCGATGATGGCGCCGCAGGCCATGGGAAAGAGCGTGTCACCCGCCCCGCGCAGCGCCCCGGTGATGACGACGCTCGCCGCGTCGAACACATTGTAGAGCACGATGATGATAATGACCTGCCGCCCGAAGTCGAGCACCGCGGCGAACTGCGCCGGGTCGGTCTCCGGCCCGCGGAAGAGCCCGAGAATGGCGTCGGGGAAGGCGAGGAGCACCAGCGCCCCGCATGCCTGGTACAGCCAGCCGAGATGCAGGGCGCGGTAGGTGTAGCGGGCGGCGGCGGCGCGGCGGCGCGCCCCGAGGTTCTGTCCGACCAGCGTCGCAGTCGCGGTCCCCAGCCCGAGCATCGGCAGGAAGAGGAGCGAGTTGACCGTGAGCAGGATGTTCCCCGCCATCTGCTCCGTGGTGCCGTTCATTCCGAGCAGGAAGACGAACACCGTGAACGAACTGAGATCGAGCACGTGCTGCAGCCCCGCGGGAAAGCCGTAGCGGAAGAGTTTCGCGGCGAGCACGCGGTCGAAACGCCACTGCGCGCGGGTGCCGAACTGCGCGGCGTAGTGCGGCAGCAGGAAGCGCCAGGCGTAGACGAGGGTGATGACAGCATTGGCGATGACGGTACCGAGGCCCGCGCCCGCGATACCGAGTTCAGGCAGCCCGAATTTCCCGAAAATGAGGCAGTAGTTGAGCGGGATGTTGATGAGGTTGGCGGCGAGGTAGCCGGCGAGCACGATGCGCGTATGCCCCAGCCCGCTGAAGAACGACGAGACGGTGTTCTGCAGCAGCAGGAAGAGCGTGCCGAAACCGAGTACCAGGTAGTAGGACTGTTCGGCGGCGATGACCGGGGCGTCATGCCCGCTGTGCTGCAGCAGCATGAGGCCGAGCGGCAGCGTCAGCAGGAAGAGCGGATAGCTGCCGAGCGCCAGCCAGATCCCCTGCCAGGCGCTGCGCCCGCACTGCTGCGGCTGCTGCGCTCCGTAGTACTGGGCGACGAGCGTTCCCGCGTAGCTGACGATGCCGATGAAGACCGCGGCGATGGTGTAATTGAGCAGACCCGCGGCGCCCGCGGCGGCGACACTGACATCGCTGTGCCACGACAGCATCAGGCGGTCGGTGAACTGCATCAGGGTATAGGAGGCCGAGGTGAGCATCAGCGGCCAGGCGATGCGCATGATGTCGCGGTAGGAACGGAGCAGCGGGTACGGGCGCATGGACGTCGTTATAGCATACCGCGACGCTTGACGGGCAGGCAGGCGTCTGTCATGCTCTCGTGCGAGTACACCGCCGTAGGCGGCGCCATCAGGTGCAGGCAGGGGAAAGGGAACACTATGCGATTCGGTTCACTGGCAGTGACGGTAGTGGCGGCAGCGACGCTCATGCTGCTGCTGGCATGCGGCGGCGGCAGCAGCAACCAGGCGGCGGCGCCCGCCGCGCCGGCGGTACCGCAGGGCCCGCTGACGGTTTCGGTGTCATGGACGGAAGCGGCGGATGTCGACCTGATTGTCGACGGCAACAAGGCGTATGACATGGGCGGGACGCCGGATGTGCGGCAGGGACCGGGGATGGAGTCGGTGGTCCTGCAGCCGGGCGTGCACAAAATCGGGGTGCGCAATAATTCGGCCGACAAGGACGTGCAGTTGACGCTGAAACTGACGATTCCCGGGATGCCGGAAGTGACGCGGTCGGGGATGGTCAGCAAGGACATGAGCCGTGACGACTGGACGGCATTTTCAGTCGATTGCGCGACGGGCGTGGTGACGGACCTCAACCTGTACGAATAACTGCAGCGGCAGCTGTTCAGCCGATTGCCGCTGTTCCCTCTCCCCCCGGGAGAGGGTGTTTGCCTTCCCCCTCTGCGAGGGGGAAGGTTGGATGAGGGTGA
>CAZWUZ010000241.1:0-5828 GCA_964637655.1 uncultured bacterium
AGCACAAGGTCACCACTTCGCTCGGCAGCAAGCGCAAGGGGATGACGCAGAATGACGTGCGCAACCTCTGCCGCGAATACGCCCTGAAGTACGTCGGCATCCAGCGCGAAGAGTTCGAGCGCCTCGGGGTGCTGGGCGACTGGGACCATCCCTACCTGACCCTCAAGCCGACCTACACCGCCACCATCCTCGACACGCTGTCGCGCATGGTCAAGGCCGGGTATGTCTACCGCGGGCTCAAGCCGGTGCACTGGTGCGCCTCATGCGTCACCGCGCTCGCTGATGCCGAAGTCGAGTACGAGGACCACGCCTCGCCCGCCATTTTCGTGAAGTTCCCCGTCGCTGACGCCGGCAGTTCGGGCGTACCCGCGGACGCGGCGCTGGTCATCTGGACGACCACGCCCTGGACGCTCCCGGCCAACCTCGCCATTGCCGTCGACCCCGCGCAGGACTACTGCGTCGTCTCCTCGTCCTGCGGGAAACTCGTCGTGGCCGCACCGCTGCGTGCGGGCATGGCGCAGACGCTCGGCAGCGAACTGCCGGTGCTGGCCACGGTGAAGGGCGAGGCGCTGACCGCCCTCCGTGCGCAGCACCCGTTCCTCGAACGCACGGTCCCCGTCCTCCCCGGCGATTTCGTCGCCATGGACACGGGTTCGGGCATGGTGCATATCGCCCCCGGTCACGGTGCTGACGACTACCGGCTCGGCACCGCGCACGGCCTGCCGCCGTATTCGCCGGTGAATGATTATGGAAAATTCACCGACGAGTTTCCGCTCATGGCGGGGCGCCACGTCTTCCAGTGCAACGACGACATCATCGCCCTGCTCAAAGAAAAAGGGCACCTGCTCAATGCCGCGTCCATGCAGCACCAGTATCCCTGCTGCTGGCGCTGCCACAAGCCGATCATCTTCCGCAGCACCCCGCAGTGGTTTGTCAGCATGGCACACAACGACCTGCGCGGTAAAGCGCTGGCCGCCATCAAACAGACGCAGTGGATCCCCGCATGGGGTGAGAACCGCATCACCGGCATGGTCGAGCAGCGCCCCGACTGGTGCCTGTCGCGCCAGCGCGCCTGGGGCGTCCCCATCCCGTCGCTCACCTGCGCCACGTGCGGTGAGGTATCGCTCCTCCCCGCCGTCATCGACGCGCTCGCTGCGCGCGCCCGCGACGGCAAAATCGACGACTGGTTTGCCGAAGGCGAGGTCGACGGGCTCATCCCTGCCGGTACCGCCTGCCCGAAATGCGGACATCAGCAGTTCGCACGCAACCGCGACATCCTCGACGTCTGGTTCGATTCGGGTTCCTCGTCACGCGCCGTGCTGGTGGAAGACCACAACCTCCCCTGGCCGGCCGACCTCTACCTCGAGGGCTCCGACCAGCATCGCGGCTGGTTCCAGTTGTCGCTGCTGCCGATGCTCGCCGCGCATGGCAGTGCCCCGTTCAAGGCGGTGCTCACCCACGGGTTCACCGTCGACGAGAAGGGCCTGAAGATGTCCAAGTCGCAGGGGAATGTCGTCGTCCCGCAGGAGGTCATGGGGAAGTACGGGGCTGACATCCTCCGTTTGTGGGTTGCCTCCTCCGACTACCGCGAGGATGTCAGGTGTTCTGACAGCATGATCAACGCGCTCGGGCAGTCCTACCGCCTCGTGCGCAACACCGTGCGCTACTGCCTCGGGGCGCTGCGCGGCTTCGACCCGCGCCGCGACACGATTCCCTACGCCGATCTCCCCGAAGTCGACCGCTGGGTGCTGGCGCAGACCGCGGAATTCACCCGCCGCTGCCGCACTGCCTACGACGAGTACACCTTCCACCAGGTGGTGACGAACCTCACCCAGTTCTGCTCGGTGACCCTCTCCTCCTTCTACCTCAATCTGCTCAAGGACCGTCTCTACTGCGACGGGACCGCCTGGGCGTCGCGGCGCAGCGCGCAGACCGCGCTCTACGAAGTGCTGCGCGCCGTCACCCTCGCCATGGCACCCATACTCTCCTATACCGCCGACGAGATCTGGCGCGAGCCGTTCGCCGACACGGACTTTTCGCTCGCCGCCACCGCGCCGGGCGTCTTTGTCGCCGACTGGCAGGAGGCGCCCGCCGCATGGCGGCAGGACGAACTTGTCGCCCGCTGGGACCGCGTCATCGCCTCCTACAGCGCGGTGATGAAGGCGCTCGAACTGCGCCGCGCCGACAAGTTCATCGGCTCCGGGCTCGAGGCGTCCGTCACCGTCTGCTGCCGCGAGACCGCCGACCGCGACGCGCTTACCGCCATCAGCGACCTTGCCGCCGTCTACGTCGTCTCCGCCGCCGCGCTCGCGGAGAGCGACGCGGGCGAATGGACCGCGGATGACGGGCGCTTTGCCGTGCGCGTGGAAAAGGCCCCGGGGAGCAAGTGCGGCAGGTGCTGGCGCTATGTCACCGACGGCACCCCTGATGCCGACGGCGTCACGCTCTGTCCGCGCTGTGCGCAGGCGGTTGCCGGATGACCCGCCTCCGCGCGCTGCTGCTGCAGCCGTCGCTGCATCATGCGCTCATCGTCTTCCTCGTCTTCTTCGACCAGGCGACCAAGTGGCTGGTGACGGTGGAGATGCGCGAGTTCGAATCCATCCCGCTGCTCGGCGACCTCCTGCGCCTCACCTATATCCATAACACGGGGGCCGCCTTCGGCATCCTCATGCAGCAGCGCCTGCTGCTGATTACCGTCACCGTCATCGCGGTCGCGGTGATGCTCTGGTACCGCCGCTCGCTCCCTGCGGCTGACGTCTGGCCGCGCTTCGGGCTCACGCTCATCATCGGGGGCGCCATCGGCAACTTCATCGACCGCCTGCGCCTCGGCAAGGTCATCGATTTTCTCGATGTCGACATTCCCGACCTGACGGTCGGCCCGTTTGACTTCTTCAACACCACGTTCCACTGGCAGATCGCCCGCTGGCCCGCGTTCAACGTCGCGGACAGCGCCATCACCGTCGGGCTCTGTTTCCTCGTCTGGCATCTGTGGCAGGCCGACACGAAGCAGGCCGCAGCCACCGCGCCTGAGAGCGCCCCCCCGGAGGTTTCCTGATGCATCCCGTCCTGCTCAAACTCGGTACCATCCCGGTGTTCGGCGGCATTCCGCTGACCATCCACACCTATGGCACGCTCATGGCCATCGGCTTTCTGCTCGCCATGTGGTATGCTGCGCGCGCCGCGCAGCGCCGCAACCTCGGTGGTGAGTGGGTCTATGACCTCGGCATCTGGATCCTCGTCGCTGCGGTGGTCGGCGCCCGCGCCGCCTACGTGCTCTTCGAGGAGTTCGACTATTATCTCGCCAATCCCCTGCAGGTCTTCTCGCTCAGCCAGGGTGGCCTGGTCTTCTATGGCGGGTTCATCGCCTCGTCGCTCACCGTGATCGTCTACGCATGGCGCAAAAAGCTGCGCCTCTGGCTGCTCGCCGACATTCTCATCCCGTCGCTGGCGGTCGGCCATGCGCTCGGGCGGCTTGGCTGTCTCGCCTTCGGCTGCTGCTACGGTGTGCCGTGGGAGCCGGGCGTCTGCTTCCCTCCCGGCTCGCCCGCCTACGTCGACCATGCGCAGCACGGGCTGCTCGCCCCGGGCGCGGCGCACTCGCTCTCCGTCTTTCCCACGCAACTCGTCGAGGCGGGGCTCAACCTGCTGATTTTCGCCATCCTGCTCCGCTGCTCGCGCCGTGTCCGCTACGAGGGCTGGCTTTTCGTTCTCTACCTGTTCCTCTACGCCCCCGTGCGCTTCGCGCTCGAGTTCTTCCGCGCTGACTGGCGGGGCGAGTACCTGCTGTCGCTCTCTGTCAGCCAGTGGATCAGCATCGCGCTGCTCGGCATCGGCACCGCGCTGCACTTTTATCTGCGCCGCCGGCCCGCTGCTTGACAGGTTGACCGGGGAGTAGTATAAGCGGCGCCGACGGCACGGTATGCTCACCGGCCGCCTGCCCGGGGAACCATCCATGCTGTCCCTCCTGATCGTCATCTTCGTCGTCACCTACGCGGCCATTGCCCTCGAACATCCGCTCAGGGTCAACAAGTCCGCCTCGGCGCTGATCGGCGCCGGGTTGCTCTGGACCGTCTACAGTGTCAGCACCGGCGACCATGCGCTCGTCAGCCACAACCTGAGCGAATCCCTCGCTGCCACCGCGCAGATCGTCTTTTTTCTCATGGGCGCGATGACCATCGTCGAGGTGGTCGACGCGCACAACGGGTTCGCGGTCATTACCTCGCGCATCCGCACCACGAAACTGAGCGCGCTGCTGTGGTTGGTCGGGTTCGTCACCTTCTGCCTCTCCGCCATCCTCGACAATCTCACCACCACCATCGTCATGATCTCGCTGATGAAAAAGCTGCTCGGCAGCCGCGACGACCGTCTCCTTTTCGCCGGCATGATCGTCATCGCCGCCAATGCCGGGGGCGCGTGGACCCCCATCGGCGACGTCACCACCACCATGCTCTGGATCGGCGGACAGATCACCACCCTGGCCATCATCAAGGGGGTTTTCCTCCCCTCACTCGTCAACCTGCTGATTCCGCTGGCCGCCTGCAGTTATTCCCTGCGCGGCCGGGCGGTCGTGCCGCCCGCCACGGTCGAACGCCGCGCCACGCTACGCACCTCCTCGTTCGAACAGCAGCTGATGTTCTGCCTGGGCATCGGCGTGCTGGTGGCCGTCCCCGTCTTCAAGGCGGTCACGCATCTTCCCCCGTTCATGGGCATTCTCTTCGGTCTCGGTCTGCTCTGGCTGGTCGGTGAGCTCGTCCACCGCGGCAAGGCGCATGCAGACCGCGAACCGCTCACCCTCGTGCACGCGCTCACCCGCATCGATTTGAGTTCCATCGTCTTTTTCGTCGGCATCCTTCTCGCCGTCGCCACGCTCGAACACACGCACATCCTCGCCGCGCTGGCGCACTGGCTCACGATCGCCATCGGCCGGCTCGACTGCATCGTCATCGCCATCGGCCTGGTCAGCGCCATCGTCGACAACGTGCCGCTGGTGGCCGCCGCCATGGGCATGTACGACCTGGCCACCCACGCACCCGACAGTTTCCTGTGGGAATTCCTCGCCTACTGTGCGGGCACCGGCGGTTCCATCCTCATCATCGGTTCCGCCGCGGGCGTCGCTGCCATGGGTCTCGAGAAGATTGATTTCTTCTGGTACGTGCGTAAAATCAGCGGCTACGCCCTGCTTGGCTACGCTGCCGGCGCCGCCGTCTACATCGCCCTGTCGCGCCTGCTGCACTGATCACCGTTTGACACCCGCGCCGACGGGGTGTATACAGTAACCGATACCGTTTGGCAAGGGGTTGTCCGATGTCCATGCTGCTCATCGCCATCTTTGTGCTCGCGTATGCCGCTATCGCGCTCGAGCACCCGCTCAAGGTCAACAAGTCCGCCTCCGCGCTCATCGGCGCCGGGCTGCTCTGGACCGTCTATGCGCTCAGCACCGGTGACCACAACCTGGTCAGCCATAACCTGAGCGAATCGCTTGCTGCCACCGCGCAGATCGTCTTCTTTCTCATGGGCGCCATGGCCATCGTCGAGGTGGTCGACGCGCACAACGGCTTCGAGGTCATCACCTCGCGCATCCGCACCACGAAACTGAACGTGCTGATGTGGCTCGTCGGGTTCGTCACCTTCTTCCTCTCCGCCATCCTCGACAACCTCACCACCACCATCGTCATGATCTCGCTGATGAAAAAGCTGCTCGGCAACCGCGACGACCGCCTCTTTTTCGCCGGGATGATCGTCATCGCCGCCAATGCCGGCGGCGCCTGGTCACCCAACGGCGACGTGACGACCACCAAGCTGTGGATCGGCGGGCAGATCACCACGCT
>CAZWUZ010000242.1:0-5827 GCA_964637655.1 uncultured bacterium
GCGAGAAGAAAGCGCGCCCCGCAGGGGCAACCGGAACGACAGTGACGGTTGGCTTACTGTGAGCGGCCGGGCCCGTGCGCAGCACGGAAAGGTGGCCGCGAGAAGAAAGCGCGCCCCGCAGGGGCAACCGGAACGACAGTGACGGTTGGCTTCCCTCCCGACCATGTAATTATACCACACGTATGGCGCGGGAGGGGGCTTTTTTCACCGTACCGCCGACTGGCAAAATATCCGTTGACGCCCGCCGGCGGCGGTGGTACAATCACTACGCGTCACAAGGAGGGGCAATATTGGCGAAATCAATCCCCGGTCGCCCTAAAATCTTCCTTATTGGCGGCCCGATTGGCGCCGGCAAAACAACGTCCGCTTTTGCCTTGTTGCCGCAACTGCTTGATTGTTCTGAATAGGTCAACGCCGACGCCATCGCTTCCGGCCTTTCTCCGTTCCAGCCGGAAACAGTTTCCCTGCAGGCCGGGAAACTGATGGTGCGCAGGGTCAGCGAACTGGCGAAGGCGCGTGCAAATTTCGCCTTCGAGACAACCATGGCCTCGCGCAGTTTCGCCCCTTTCCTCGCCCGTTGCCGGAGCAACGGCTATCTGGTTTCCATCGCCTACGTGTTTCTCGATTCTCCACACCTGGCCGTGCAGCGCGTCCGCGAGCGGGTCGCTGCCGGCGGACACCATGTTGCCAGGGTAGATATCATCCGACGCTATCATGCCGGCCGGCGAAATTTCCTGAAACTGTATCTCCCGCTGGCCGACCACTGGTATGCTTTCAACAACTCAGGCGAGTCGCCCGCGCTTATCGCCTGCGACAATCACGATGGCGCGGTTGCCGTGCATGATGCTAACTCTGGCAACTGATTCAGCGCGGGTGCAATGGGACCACGAACGGCAGCTGAAGAAAAGAGAATCCTGCTGCGCGGCATCCGCAAGGGTGTACGCGATGCTTTGCGCGAACACAAGCGCGCCAGCCGCTGCATCTATGTCTCCCGCAACGGCAAAGTCGTCAGGCTAACCCCAAAACAGATTTCTGTCTGAACCAGACCAGCTGAATGTCGGCTCGGTCAAAGCGCATCGGCCTCAATGCCCGCACGGGCGAGTACGAGGACCTGATCAAGGCGGGGGTCATCGACCCGACCAAGGTCGTGCGCTCGGCGCTGCAGAACGCGGCCTCCATCGCGGCGCTCATCCTGACGACGGAGACGCTCGTCACCGAGGAGCCCGAGAAGGACAAGAAGGGCATGCCCGGCGGCCACCCCGGCATGGGCGGCATGGGCGACATGGGCGGGATGGGGATGTAATCCTCACTGCAGCACAGCGGCACCGCAGTATCAGTCGGCAGCATTCAGGGGCGGCGGGTAATCCCGCCGCCCCTTCTTCTTGTCAGTACCAGGTAGAGGTGTGTCAGTCACACGTCACAGTAAAAACACGGCTCGCCCGGCAGCAAATGCCGGGGCGTGAACCGGCGGACAGCAGCGCGTGCCGACAGTGACGGTAGCGCCGAAGTACAGGTAGCGGCCGGTCACATTGGTACACGCCGGTCAGCGCTCAAGGCCCGGTTGGTTCGGGTTGCCCGTCTTCGCGAAGTGCACCCTGCGGGCCAGCATCGCCGCGGAAATCCGCCCCCCGTCCTCAACGGATTCGGTATACCTTCATGCTCCCCCCGATGGTGCCCGCCGTTTCTTCCTGCCAGAACCAGGCATAGGCGCCTGGCCGGCCGTCGGTCAACCCCTGCAGGCACGTGACGCTCACTACGTAATTCCCCGGTTGACGCCGGAAGATCGCTGTTTCCGGGATGGGCGGCAGATCAACACCGTAGAATCCAGGTTCGACTGATCCGAAATACGCCAGCGAGAACGGCTCTTCACCGGGTGGTACAGCGCGCAGGTAATCGCGCAGCAGCTGCAGATCCTGCCCGCTGTCCACGTCATTCAGGCACAGATAGCGGTGCAGCCCGGTCACCCCGCCCGCCAGCGAATTGGCAAACGCGTCTGCATGCGGCAGGGTGAAGAGCAGCGGCAGCATCAGGACCACGCTCATCAGCGCCAGTGTCAGCCAGCGCCGGATGACACCCCCCGCATTCCGGGCCAACCCGGCCAGGAACAGATGCAGCAGGGGATACAGCGGCAGCAGGTAGCGCACACCGTTGGGCAGCCGGATCGTCAGACCGACGAGGAAAATCACCGCAGCCGGTACCAGGAAAAAGCGGTCATCCGGCCAGTCGCGCCGACGCAGCAGCACTACGCGCCACGCCAGAAACAGCAGTACCGGCAGCGGCGTCTTCAGCAGCAGCACCACCGGCCAGTAGAACCAGGGCGCGGTGGTGATATTGTCGCCCCAGAAAAACCCGGCATGCTCCAGCCGGGTATGCAGGAAAAGCTGCAGCAAGCCGGCGAAGAAATCGGGCATCGGAATCACCCGCAGATACCTGTCCTGGGCCAGCAGGACCTGGAGTGCGGGTTGCGGCAGTTCCCTCAGGGCACACCAGTCGCGTTCCACATGTGCCAGAAAACGGCCGGTCTCGCCGCGGTAGCAGCCCCACACCGTCAGCGTGGCCAGCAGCACAAACAACGCGGGCGGCGCCAGCCGTCGGGCGGCGCCCCGTTCCCGCCGGCCGACGGCAATCGCCGCCCACCCGGCCACCAGGAGGAACAGGTAGACAACCGCGGTCAACTTCGATGCCGCCGCCAGACCGGCGAAGGCCGCCGCCAGCACGAAGGCCAGCGGCGCGCGGGTGGCAGCGTAGCAGCGGAGCGCATACGCGGATGCCAGGGTGAACGCCGCCAGAAAGATGTCGGCCCCGGCGGTGGCGGCGCCAGCGCACAGTGCCGGTGAACAAACGGTCGCCACCGCGTACAACACCGCACTTTTCTCGCCCAGATCGCGGCGCGCCCACGCGTACCCGGTAAGGATGATCAGCAGCCAGGCCAGCAGCGACGGGATCCTCGCCCGCCGCAGCATGCCCGGGTGATCGTTGCCCGACCGGTAGAACACCGTGTTCGCGTACGCGATCAGTTCGTTGGCGTCTTCGCGGCTGATGGTTGGCGGCGGCATGAAGAATGGCCGGAAACCGACCGCGGCGGCGAATAACTGACGGGGCAGCGGCGGGTGCTCGGGAACATACCGATAATCGCCGGCATACAGGTTCAGCAGGCCACCGGCAATATCCATCGGTTCGTCGAAGGCGGGGGTTTTTACCGTCGTGATCAGCGCCCACTGGCCGACGGCCAGGACCAGAAGCAGGGTGAGCAGCAGCGCGCCGGTGCGGGATCGCCAGCCGCCACAGCGCCCCGTCGATAGCGCGGGTTCCGTGTCCGGGCGGCAGACCGGACCGGCGGCTCCGTCTCCCTTCCGGCCGGCTGTCGGCGCCGGGTCAGGCATGAGCGAAAAAAGCGGACAGTGCATCGCCACCCGCTTGAACAGGGGAGCAAGGTGCATATTCATGGAACTATTCTACCGCCGTTTCTGACTGTCGTCAATGAGTTTCCCTGACGGGCAGCAGTTCGGCAACGTAGACGCTGGCAGCAGGGGAGCATAGTCGCAATCATGTATGTTGCGCAATTTTTCTGTCGCAGGCGTCTCTTCTTCGGCTGTCCATAGGACAGTCAATCCCGCCTCCGCGGGGCCGGTAAGCCCTTTCAACTTCATGCCGCTGCCGCAAACCTGCCGGCACGCGTGTACGTGTCGCAACTCCGGCTGTAGCGGGCGATATCCGCCCGGGTCAGGCCGTAAAAGGGAGCGGCGCGCTGCCATGGCGCAACTGCACGGGCGGCAGCGTGGCGCTCGATTGACGCGCCGGACACGCCGGCCGTTTCTCCATTCCCGCCCCCCCGCGGGGGGTGTCGCGGCTGTCCGGCACCGTCTGCGTCAGTAGATGCCGGTCAGCGGGAACAGGTTGCCCCGGACGAGCTGCCACAGATAGATAACCCCGAGCAGGGGTTTGAGCTCGTAGCTGCCCGGATTATACTGTACATACATCACGTCATGCGTGTCATAGAACGGCAGCACCAGATAGGCCGAGTTCAGAAGAATCCCCAGCATGAGCAGGAGTACCGTGCCGGTGCGACGCGGCATCAGCAGCAGCGCCGGGGTCAGTGCCAGCATGGCGGTGGCGTAAAACCGGTGGTAGCCGTCATTCCAGGCAAACCAGCTGGCATACAGCGCCCAGGCAAAAAACGCCGCCCACAGATACGGTGCGGCGCGGCGGTTGACCAGGGGCAGTGCCAGCAGCAGCGGGCAGGCGACCAGCAGGTTGTCGCCGATCGTCAGCCATCCCCGCCACCAGCCGTCGAGCGACCAGAAAAAGCAGTGCGCTCCGTTATCGATGATATTGCCCGATTTGATGTAGTTCAGCGCCATGGTATAGCCGGCGGCAAAGGCAACCGCCGTACCGACAGCCAGCACGGTCGTGAGGAACGTCCGCCGGTCGTGCCGCCGCCAGGCCGGAATCAGCAGTATCAGCGTGGTCAACGCGGTATTCACTGCGGCTTCGGGTTTCATGAGCACCGCCGCCATCAGCGCCAGGAGCGCCACCAGGAGCCCGCGCCGTCCGGCCGGGCTCTGCGGCGCCATCAGGAATTGTTCCTGAAAGAACACCTGCACCACCAGCAGCACCCCCAGCTGGACATACTGGAAATAGGAGAAGAGATACGGTGTCGTCACCGAGCCGAACAGGGCAAACCCGGCGGCAAAAAAGTACGCCGCATCGGGCTGCTGCCAGGCGCGCTGCAGGCGGCGCAGCAGGTAGAGCAACAGGACCAGCCACGGCAGCTGATTGAAGACCAGCGCATCGGGTGCCATGGACCAGAACAGCGCCGGCACCACCAGATTGGCCACGTTATCCTTGCCGAAGTACCGGCCGGCCGCGTCACGGATCAGGATGGTGTCGTAGCGCTCGAAAAATTCAACCTGGGCAGCAGACAGATAGAAGGTTCCTGACCGCACCATCTGTTGCATGGTCATGATATTGAGGAGTTCGTTTGACAGCAGCAGCTGATGCTGCCCCCACTGCCAGCCCGCCAGCAGGAGAATGGCTGCCGCCAGTACGTGGACCAGCACGAAACGCCTCACGGGACGCCTGCCAGCGCCAGCAGGCGTTCGCGATATGCGGGATAGCGTTGCGCCAGCGTCAGCGCCGCCCGGCGGGCTGCTGCCGTTTCTCCCCGGCGCATCAGCGCGCCGACCAGCAGTTCTCCCACCTTCGGCGCATCCGGCAAAAACGAATTGCGGGTGAAATAATCGCCGGCCAGCCCGAGCAGTTCCGCATCCGCCGCCGGGGTGTGCTGCCCGGCCAGGTGGCACAGCCAGGCATACTCGCGTTCCGCCGGCCGGTAACCGAAGTGGGCAAACAGCGTCAGGGCCAGCAGATAGCCCAGCGTCAACGCCAGCAGGATGGTGGTCTTCCGGTCGGCACCGCTCCTGGAATCATGCGCCATCATGCCTGCGCGGTTTCCTCTCTGCCTCCGGCGTTTTGCTGTGGCCAGTTGCCCGTCATTGTAGCAGTGACGCCATCCGTCGTCAACAGGTGCTTTGGCCGGCGTTCCGCGACGGCAGCTGCGCCAGGTAATCCGCCAGTCCGCTGTAGACGTCGTAGCGCGGCTCATAGCCCAGCACCGTGCGCAGGTTGAAGGTATCCACCACGCGATGCGCCACGTTATCAATTTCGCGCGGCGGGATGGTCAGGAGCGGCTTGCCGGTGCGCCCGGCCAGCCAGCGGGCCAGGTCGCCGAGCCGGGTGGATATGCCGGTGCCGATGTTGACCTCCACTTCCGGGCGCCGGCGGATGAACGCCTGCAGGGCGGGCACCACATCCTTGATATACGTAA
>CAZWUZ010000243.1:0-5822 GCA_964637655.1 uncultured bacterium
TCGTCGCCGTCCGCTGCATCGTCCGCGTCGTCATCGGTGGCGTCATCCGCCTCCGGCTCCTCGGGCTGTTCATCGTCGGGCAGCGCCGCCACGGCCGGGGCGCTCTCCCCGTTGAGTTCCTGCTTTTCGCGCGCCTCGCCCACCACGCGGGCGACATCGATGACCGCGTCATCGTCCGCGACGCGGATGAGGCGCACCCCCTGGGCGGCGCGGCCCGAGACGCGGATATCACCGACCGCGGTACGGATGACGATGCCCCCCTTCGTCACGACGATGATCTCGTCGCCGGGCATGACCTCGCGCACGGCAACCACTTCGCCGTTGCGCTCACTGGTGGCGATGTTCTTCACGCCGCGCCCGCCGCGCCCCGTCACCCGGTAGGCGGTGAGCGGGGTCTGCTTGCCGAACCCGTTGGCCGTGGCGGTCAGCAGGAACGCCGACGGCGTCACGCGCACCATGCCGACGACGCGGTCGTCCCCGAGCAGGCGGATGCCGCGCACGCCCGCGGAGACGCGCCCCATCTGGCGCACCTTCTGCTCGGTGAAGCGGATGGCAAGCCCGCCGCGGGTGGCGATGAGCACCTCGTCACTGCCGGAGGTCTTGACCACCTCGACGAGCGTGTCGTCGTCGCGCAGGGTGATGGCGCGAATGCCCGCCTTGCGCGGGTTGCTGAAGGCCATCAGGTCGGTGCGCTTGACCACGCCGCGGCTGGTGACCATGAACAGGTTCTTCCCCTCGGCGAACTGCCGCACCGGGACAAACGCGGTGATCTTGTCCTCGCTGCCGAGCGCGAGCAGGTTGACAATCGCCTTGCCGCGCGCGTTGCGCGCCCCGGAGGGGATGTCGTAGACCTTGAGCCAGAAACAGTTGCCCTTGTCGGTGAAGACGAGGATATAGCTGTGCGTCGAGGCGGTGAAGATATGCTCGACGAAATCCTCCTCCTTGGTGTCCATCCCGGTCAGCCCGACACCGCCGCGGCGCTGCGCGCGGTAGGCGTTGAGCGGCATGCGCTTGATGTAGCCGCCGTGGGTGATGGTGATCGCCACGGTCTCGTCGGCGATGAGGTCCTCGGCGCAGAATTCCCCCTCGGCGTCGACGATGTCGGTACGGCGCCCGTCCCCGTACTTGTCGCGCAGGGCGACCACCTCGCCGCGGATGATGGACATGACCTTCCGCTCGGAGGCGAGGATCGAGCGCAGCTCCTCGATGAGCTCGATGAGCGCGCGGTACTCCTCGTCGAGCTTCTTCACGTCGAGCGAGGTCAGCTGCTGCAGCTGCATCTGCAGGATGGCGGCGGTCTGCACCTCGGAGAGGGCGAAGCGCGCCATCAGTTTCGCCGCCGCCTCGTGCCGGTCCTTCGCCTGCTTGATGATGGCGACGACCTCGTCGATGTTCTGGATGGCGATCTTCAGCCCCTCGAGGATGTGCGCGCGCGCCTCCGCTTTGGCCAGTTCGAACTGCGTGCGGCGGACCACCACCTCCTTGCGGTGCAGGAGGTAGCGGTCGATGATGCGGCGCAGCGGCAGCGTCTCGGGGCGGCCGTCGACGAGCGCCAGCATGATCACCCCGAACGTGGTCTGCAGCTGGGTGTGCTTGTAGAGGTGGTTGAGGACGATCTGCGGCACCGCCCCCTTCTTCAGCTCGATGAGCAGCCGCATCCCGTCGCGGTCTGACTCGTCGCGCAGGTCGGCGATCCCCTCGAGCTTGCGGTCGCGCACGAGTTCGGCGATGCGCTCGATGATGCTGGTCTTGTTGACCTGGTAGGGGATCTCGCTGACGACGATGCGGTCGCGCCCGTTCTTCCCCTCCTCCACCGTGGTGCGCGCGCGCAGGGTCAGGTGGCCGCGTCCCGTCTCATAGATCTCGCGGATGGGGGCGCGCCCGTAGATGAAGCCGCCGGTGGGGAAGTCAGGCCCGGTGATATGGCGCAGCAGTTCCGCCGTCTCGACTTCGGCATCGTCGATGACCGCGACGATGGCGTTGCACACCTCGGTGAGGTTGTGCGGCGGGATGTTGGTGGCCATGCCGACGGCGATGCCGGCGGAGCCGTTGACCAGCAGGTTGGGGAGCAGCGCCGGCAGGACTTTCGGCTCGGTGGTCGACTCGTCGAAGTTGGGGGCGAAGTCGACCGTCTCCTTGTCGATATCGAGCAGCAGTTCCACCGCCATGTGGTCGAGGCGCGCCTCGGTGTAGCGGTAGGCGGCGGCCGAGTCGCCGTCGACGGAGCCGAAATTGCCCTGCCCGTCGACGAGCGGGTAGCGCAGCGAAAAATCCTGCGCCATGCGCACCATGGTGTCGTAGACCGACGAGTCGCCGTGCGGGTGGTACTTGCCGAGCACTTCGCCGACCACCGCCGCCGATTTCTTGTACGCCTTGCCCGGGGTCAGCCCGAGCTCGTGCATCGCGTAGAGCACGCGCCGGTGCACGGGCTTGAGCCCGTCGCGCACGTCGGGGAGCGCCCGCCCGACGATGACGCTCATCGCGTAGTCGATGTAGGAACTCTTGATCTCTTCCTCGATGTACGTCTTGAGGATCTGTCCGTGATCTGCCATAGCCGGTGATGCTCCTTCGTCCGTCCCTGCCTCAGATGTCCAGGTTCTTCACTTCGTGGGCGTTCTCTTCGATAAACTTGCGCCGCGGTTCGACCGCGTCGCCCATCAGCACGGTGAAGAGGTTGTCCGCCTCCACCGCGTCTTCGAGATCCACCTGCAGCAGCGTGCGCGCCGACGGGTCCATGGTCGTCGTCCACAGCTGCTCGGGATTCATCTCGCCGAGACCCTTGTAGCGCGAGATGGTGTATTTCTCCCCCTTGAGCGTGGCGGTCTTCTTCTCCAGCTCGCGCTCGCTGTAGAGGTACTCCTCGCGCTTGCCGGCCTTGATCTTGAACAGCGGCGGCTGGGCGATATAGACGTAGCCGTTCTCGACGAGCGGGCGCATGTAGCGGAAAAAGAACGTGAGCAGCAGGGTGCGGATATGCGCCCCGTCGACGTCGGCGTCGGTCATGATGATGATCTTGTGGTAGCGCGCCTTGGCCAGGGTGAATTCCTCCTCGCCGACCCCGCAGCCGATGGCGGTGATCAGGGTGCGGATCTCCTCGTTGCCGAGCGCCTTGTCGAGACGCGTCTTCTCAACGTTGAGGATCTTCCCCTTGAGCGGGAGGATGGCCTGGAACTGACGGTCGCGCCCCTGCTTGGCCGAGCCGCCGGCGCTGTCCCCCTCGACCAGGTAGAGTTCGCTGGCGGACGGGTCGCTGTTGGCGCAGTCGGCCAGCTTGCCGGGGAGCGACCCCGACTCGAGCGCGCTCTTGCGCCGCGTCAGTTCGCGCGCCTTCTTCGCCGCGAGGCGCGAGCGCGAGGCGACGAGCGCCAGCGCGACGATGCGTTTCGCCACCGCGGGGGTCTCCTCGAAGTAGACCGCCAGCTGTTCCGCGACGATCGCCTCGACCAGACCCTTGACTTCGCTGTTGCCGAGCTTGGTCTTGGTCTGCCCCTCGAACTGCGGGTGGGGGAGTTTGACGGAGATGACCGCGGTGCAGCCCTCGCGGATATCCTCCCCCTCGAGCTCGTCCTTGCCCGCCTTGACCAGGTCGTTCTTCAGCGCGTACTCGTTGACCACGCGGGTGAGCGCCGACTTGAAGCCGGTCAGGTGCATCCCCCCCTCGACGGTGTTGATGTTGTTGGCGAAGGTGAAGGTGTTCTCGGAGTAGGACTCGGTGTACTGCATGCCGATCTCGACGATGATGCCGTCCTGCTCCTTCTCGAAGTAGATGACCTGCTCGAAGGAGGGTTTCTTGTTGGCGTTGATGTGGCGCACCATCTCGACGATGCCGCCGGCGTAGCAGAAATTCTCCGTCTGCCCGCTGCGCTGATCCGCGAGCGTCAGCGCCAGCCCCTTGTTGAGGAACGCGAGTTCCTGCACCCGCTGCACGAGGGTCGACCACTTGTATTCGACCGTCTCGAAGATCTCCGCGTCGGCCTGGAAGGTGACCTTCGTGCCCGACGCGTCGGTCTTCCCCCGCTGTTCCAGTTTCGTCACGGGGACACCGCGCTCGTAGCGCTGGTGGTAGAGCACACCGCCGCGGCAGACCTCGACCTCGAGCCAGGACGACAGGGCGTTGACCACGGAGACGCCGACCCCGTGCAGGCCGCCCGAAACCTTGTAGGTGTCGTTGTCGAACTTGCCGCCGGCATGCAGCTTGGTCAGCACCACTTCGACGGCGGGGACCTTCAGTTTCGGGTGCGGGTCGACGGGAATGCCGCGCCCGTTGTCGGTCACGGTAACGCTGCCGTCGGCATTGACCGTCACGGTGATCAGCGTGCAGAACCCGGCGAGCGCCTCGTCGATGGCGTTATCGAGCACCTCGTAGACGAGGTGATGCAGTCCGCGCGCGCTCGTCGAGCCGATGTACATCGCCGGGCGCTGCCGCACCGGCTCCAGTCCCTCGAGCACCTGGATCTTGTCCGCTCCGTAGTCCTGCTGTGCCTTGTCACTGACCATGTCGCCTTACCCTTCCTTCCGTCGTCCTGCCCAGCCGCCGCCGTGCGGCGGCACCACCTTGGTGCGCAGTTCCCGCGCCCGCGGCCCGCCGGCCGCGGCATTGACCGCGGCGAGGATCTGCGGGGCGGCGAGCAGCACTTCCTGCGCCCAGACGGGCGCGTCCACCCGCACCCACAGCGTCGTATCGTTCCAGCGCAGCGGCTGCGCGTGCCCGCGCAGCGCCGCCGGCAGCAGGTCATCCCAGCGGGCGATGACCGCTTCGCGTCCCGCGTCGCGCACCAGCGGCAGGCGGGCGAGGATCTCCGCCGCGCTCTGCGGCGTGCCGCGGTAGCGCTTGCGCCGTTCAGGCGGCGGCATCGATCGTCCCCCGCGTCAGGCGGAACACCTGCGTACCCGCGGGCAGCGCTGCCGGGGGCAGCGCCGTCGTCAGAAAGCACTGCCCGGTGCCGCGCAGCGCCGCCAGCACCCGCTCACGCCGTTCCCCGTCGAGCGGGTTGAACGGCTCGTCGAGGATGAGCACCGGCGTGTCGCCCGCCACCGCGCGCAGGTCCGCGTATTCCGCCAGACGCAGCGCCAGCGCCAGCAGGTAGCGTTCCGCCCCCGACCCGTACTGCCGCGCGCCCTGCCCGTCGAGCCGCAGGTCGAGGTCGTCGCGGTGCGGCCCGACCAGCGTCTGCTGCCGCTGCAGTTCGCGCGGCCGCGCCTCGACCAGCGCCGCCTGCAGGACCGCCTGCAGCGCCGCCACGCTGTCGGCCCCTGCCAGCGGGATGCTGGCGCGGTAGGCGGCCGTCAGTTCCGCGCCGCCGTGCAGCGCCCGGTAGAGCGTCTGCGCCTGCGGCAGCAGCAGGGCGAGCCCGCGCCGCCGCGCGTCGAGCAGCACCGCCCCGTGCTGCGCCACCTGCAGATCCCAGTCGGGCAGGCCCGCACTGCGGCGCGGGTTGCGCACATCAGCGAGCAGGCGGTTGCGCTGCTCGACGGCCTGCCAGTAGCGGCGCAGCGCCTCGTAGTAGCCCGCCTCGCGCCGCGCCAGCCACATGTCGAGGTAGCGGCGGCGCACCTGCGGCGCCCCGTTGACCAGCAGCGCGTCGTCCGGCGTGAACAGCACCGCCAGCCAGGCACGCAGGAAATCGGCCTGCGTCGCCTTCTTGCCGTCCCGCAGCAGCGTCTTGGCCCCCGTCGCGGCGATGGTCACCGTCAGCGTCACCGCGCCGGCCGGCGTGCTGATCTCCCCCTCGACGAAGGCGCGCTCCCCGCCCAGGCGCACGAGTTGCGCCAGCTGGCGGAAGGGGCGGAACGACTGCCCGGCATTGAGCAGGAAGACCGCC
>CAZWUZ010000244.1:0-5792 GCA_964637655.1 uncultured bacterium
GTGGGAGTAGTTCCCCAGTTGCCCGCCCCCTGCGGCGCCGATGGCGTCGCGCACTGCGGCCGCATGGCTCTCCGGGACGAAGACCGCGAACTTGACCATGCGCCCTCCCCTCCCCTGCAGCGGACGCACGTCGCGCAGCCCCGCCTTCGCCGCGAGCACGTCGTTCATCCCGCCGGCCACCGCGTCGTAATTGGTGTGCATGACCACCAGCGCGATATCGTGCCGGATGAGGTCGCGCACCAGGTCGGGAATGCGCGTCCCCGCCGTGACGGTCTTCAGCGGCTGGTAGATGAGCGGGTGATGCGCGATGATCAGGTTGCAGCGGCGCTGCACCGCCAGCGTCACCGTCGCGCGGGTGACATCGAGCGCGACGAGGATGCCGCGCAGCGTCGCGCGCGGGTCGCCCAGTTGCAGCCCGATGCGATCGTGTTCCAGCGCCAGGTCGGGCGGCGCGAGGGTGCGGCAGAGACGGACAGCATCAGCAATGCGCATGGGCTACCTCCGGTACAGGGTGCGGACAGTGTAGCGGAAATCGCGGGAAAAGGGAAGTGTCAGGCGGCGGTCAGGCCCTGCAGCGCCGTGACCACGATGTCGCGCGCCACCGCCCGCTGCGCGAGGATGCGTTCCAGTTTCTGCCGCACCTTCATCAGGGTGTTGTCGATATGCTTGGGGGTGACGCCGAGTTCCGCCGCCATCCGCTGGTAGGGTTTGCCGTCGAGGTAGGCGCAGAGCACGCGGTACTCGCGCGACGAGAGCCCGGCAGCGACCGCATCGCGCACATCGGCAATCGCCTCGTCAGTGAGCAGCCGTGCGTCGGGAGTCAGGGCCGGGTCGGCGAGCGTCGCCACCCCCTCCTCGGTCAGCGGCGCCGCATCGCCGTTCTTCGCGCGCAGCGCGGCAATAATCTGCCGCCGCGTGCAGAGCGTGGCAAAGGTCGGAAAGGACGAATTGCGCGTGGCGTCGTAATGGCGGATGGCCTTGCAGAACCCGATGTTCCCCTCCTGCCGCAGGTCATCGATGTCGGTGGCAGTGAAGCGGTAGCGCTCCGCCACCCGGTGGATCAGTGACTGGTAGCGCCGGATAAGGTCGCGCTGCGCACACAGATCCCCGGCCTGAGCGGAACTCACGAGATGGAGGTCTTCGCGCTTCTGCGGCGCTGCCGTGTCTGACATCTGTCGTCTGTCCTTCTTCGCGTACGGTGTCTGTCCGCAACGATAAGTAAGAGTAATTCTACCACAGAGTTGTAAGTTGTCAATGCCTTACTTCCTGTTTTATTATAAATTATTTATATCAAGCATGTTATGAACAGCGCTCCGCGACCGTTCAAGGATGAACAGAGTTGATGCGGAACAAATCAGGTATGGTAGGCGGAATTCACTTCCACATACTTATAGGAGAGGTCGCTGAACCAGACCGTGGTTGCCGCTTTTCCCCTTCCCAGGTCGATGCGGCATTCTATCTTCTTGCCCATAAACAAGTTAGACGGTGCTTTGTGCAGCGGCATGGCGTTTTTCACCAGTACGGTCCTGCCTACCGTGACAACCACCTTTTCCGCATCGAGCGGAATACCGCTGTAGCCGACCGCCGCCACAATGCGCCCCCAGTTGGGGTCGCCCCCGAAAAGTGCGCACTGCACCAGTTGCGACTGCGCGACGGCCTTGGCGATAACTTTGGCTTCCTTCTCCGTTCTGGCTCCCGCCACGGTCAGTTCCATCATGCGCGTGGCCCCTTCGCCGTCACGCACCATCGCCCGGGCGAGCTTGCCGCATACCTGTTCCAGCGCCCGTGCAAAGGGGGCCAGCGCCGCGCCGCGCACGGGACGGTTGCCCGCCTTGCCGGAGGCCATGACAAACAGCGAATCGTTGGTCGAGGTGTCGCCGTCGACGACGATGGCGTTGAAGGTGCGGTCGGCCACCTGCCGCGTCAGACGCTGCAGTTCCGCCTTGCCGATATTCGCGTCGGTAAAAACATACGCGAGCATGGTCGCCATGTTCGGGTGGATCATCCCCGCCCCCTTGGCGAACCCGTAGACCGTCACCTGTTTCCCGCCGAGGCGGCAGGTGGCGGACGCGCTCTTGGGGAAGGCGTCGGTGGTCATGATGGCACGCGCCACCTCCGGCCCCTTGCGCGGCGAGAGTCCCGCCACCAGCGTGGCCATCTGTGCGCTGATCTTTGCCGCCGGCAGCAGGTGCCCGATGACCCCGGTCGAGGACATCATCACCGCGCCGCGCCGCAGGCCGAGTTGCGCCGCGACCTGCGCGGTCAGCGCATCGACCGCGCGCAGCCCGGCCGCGCCGGTGCAGGCGTTGGCATTGCCGCTGTTGATGAGAATCGCGCTGGGATTGCCGCGCCGCACCGCCGCGCGGCCGCGGATGACCGGGGCGGCGGCGAAACGGTTGGTGGTGAAGACCGCGGCGGTGGTACAGCCGTCGGGTGCCGCCAGCAGCGCAACGTCATTGCCCTTGCGCTTGAGCCCCGCGCGCGCGGCGGCAAAAATAAATCCTGGTACCGTAGTCATCTGGTTTCTCCGCAAATCGGTCACCCGCATTCCCCCTCAGGGAGCAGGACAGGCGCGGGTGGCTGAAGTGTTGCGCCGCCATCGCGGTTCGCCCGCGGGCGAACCGCCGGTGCGAAAAAAAACGGGGAAGGCGGTGCTGCCGCCTTCCCCGTCGCTGTCCGAACGGTTAGCGTTTCGAGTACTGCGGCCGCTTGCGCGCCTTGAGCAGGCCGTACTTGCGGCGTTCCTTCTCGCGCGCGTCGCGCGTCAGGTAGCCCGCCTGCTTGAGCGCCTTGCGGTACTCCTTGTCGACCTTGAGCAGCGCGTTGGCGATGCCGTGGCGCAGCGCGCCCGCCTGCCCGGACAGGCCGCCGCCGCACAAGTTCGCCTTGACGTCGAATTTCTCCTTGGTGTTGGTCACCGCGAAGGGGGAGATGACCATCTCGCTGTACGCGGGACGGGGAAAATAGTCGAGCAGTTCACGGTTGTTGATCATCACCTTGCCCGTGCCCGCGCTCATCCGTACCCGGGCGATCGAGGTCTTCCGTTTGCCTACTGCCATAAACGTATCACGCGCCATTGCCGGTATCCTCCGTTACTTGACCGCCGCGGGCTTCTGCGCCGCGTGCTTGTGCTCGACCCCGCGATAGACGCGCAGCCGCTTCTTCAGGCGCGACGCGAGACGGTTTTTCGGGAGCATGCGCTCCACCGCCAGGCGCACCGCCAGTTCGGGTGTCTTCTGCATCACTTCCGTATATGTCCGCTCCTTGAAGCCGTGCGGGTACATCGAGTGCCACTGCAGTTTCTTCTGTTCGAGTTTGCGCCCCGTCAGTTTCACCTTCGCGCAGTTGATGACGACGACAAAGTCGCCGCAGTCGACCGCGGGATGGTACTCGGGCTTGTCCTTGCCCATGAGCGCGACCGCAACCTGCGTCGCGAGGCGTCCGAGCACCTTGCCGTCAGCGTCGAACAGCCGCGACGTGCGGGGCACCTTGTCCTTGGGAATGATGGCCGTCTT
Organism: uncultured bacterium; assembly: GCA_964637655.1. Lineage (GTDB taxonomy): Bacteria > DAOPZR01 > DAOPZR01 > DAOPZR01 > DAOPZR01 > CAZWUZ01. Next base: position 3,516 of record CAZWUZ010000244.1, read on the forward strand.
CTTCATCCTGCTTCTCCTTTAGCCGTTGCACACACGCCATCCATGGCAGCATGGCGGGAACAAGCGATAACGGATATGGATACTACCTTAGCGACCGCCCGCTTGTCAAGCGCTACGGAAGCTGGCGGGCAAACCGGCAGCCGAGGCAGACAGCGGAAACCACCAGCGAACCGGCACAGGCCAGAGCCATGGCCGCCGCCGCGTCAGGGGCTGTGCAGGAAATTGACAGCGAGCCGCCAATTTCCCCCTCGATGCCGGAACCGCCGGCGACACCGGACAGTTCCTTGCCGGCGAGTTCCCTGCTACCGTCGCCCTGCGGGTTATCATGGCTGGTCATCGTCCATTCCTCCTGAACATCTGTCTGCTGCTGTCAGTGTAGCATGCCGGCGGCATTTTCTCAATCGAGCAGGTCGGCGATGATGGCCGCGTTCCAGCGCATGCCCGCAGCCGTAACCCACAACCGCGCCTCATCATAGGTGAGCGCGCCAGCCGCCTGCCAGCGCGCCACCGCCGCCGCCGCCTGCTGCACCGGGTCGATGCCGTGCTCGCGGCTGAACTGCGTGCGGTCGATGCCCGCGCTCAGGCGCAGCCCGAGCAGCAACGCCTCGCGCCGCCGCGTCGCCGCGTCGAGTTCCTCCTCATCCTCGCGCGCCTCGCCGTCGGTGGCCAGGTACGTGGCGAGGTCCTGCGTCCGCCGCCAGCGCCGCCCCTGCCAGGTGCTCACCGCCCCGGGCCCCGCCCCGAGGTAGTCGCCCCCCTGCCAGTAGTTGAGATTGTGGCGGCAGGGGTAGCCGGGGAGCGACCAGTTGCTCACCTCGTACTGCTCGTAGCCCGAGGCCGCCAGCCGCTCCTGCGCATGCTGCAGCATCAGCACCGTTTCGTCCTCCGACGGCAGTTGCACGCTTCCCTCATCCACCCGCCGCGCCAGCAGCGTTCCCTCCCCCAGCGTCAGGTCGTAGAGCGAAAGATGGGGCGGGCGGTAGCGCTCCGCCGCCGCCAGCGTCTCTTCCCACGAGGCGAGCGTCTGCCGCGGGATGCCGTAGATCAGGTCGAGGTTCCAGTTGTCCCAGTGCGCCGCCAGCGTGGCCAGCGCCGTGCGGACTTCTGCATCCGTGCCGCCGCGCCCGAGCGCCTCGCGCTCCGCCGCGCAGAGCGACTGGATGCCGACCGAGACGCGCGTGATGCCCAGTCCGCGCAGCAGGTCGAGTCGCTCCCGTGTCACGCTCTCCGGGCGCATCTCGACCGTCCATTCCGTCTCCGGCAGCACCTGCCAGGCCTGTGCCGCCCCCTGCACGAGGCGGATCAGTTCGCGGTCGTCGAGCAGGCCGGGATTGCCCCCGCCGATATAGATGCTGCTGATCTGATCCGGCTGCCAGCGGGTGATCTCGTGCTGCAACACATCGAGCACCCGCGCGCGCAGCGTCTCGGGGATGACCAGCGAGAAGAAATCGCAGTAGTCGCACTTCGTGCTGCAGAACGGGATGTGGATATAGGCGCCGGCCATGGGGTCAGGTTCGCACCGCAGCGGCGAAATGCGTCCGCGCGTCCGCGGTGAGGGGATGGTCGGCGAGCGCGCGCAGCAACGGCAGCGGCAGCGTCAGTGAATCCGCACCCGCCGCGAGCAGTTGCTCGATTTCACTCGCCGTCTTGATGCTCGCCACCAGCAGTCGCGTCGCCGCACCGCGTTCGCGCAGCGCCCGCTGCATCTGTGCCACCGCCTGCACGCCGTCGCCACCTGCCGCCGTGAGGCGATGGCAGTAGGGGGCCGCCCACTGCGCCCCCGCCGCTGCCGCCAGCAGCGCCTGCGTCGTGCTGAAGACCGCCGTCACCGCCACCTGCGCCCCGTCGCGCACGAGGTGCGCGGTGAGCGACAGTCCGTCAGGCGTGCACGGCACCTTGAGTACGACGCGCTCCGGGGCGAGAGCACGCAACTGCACCGCCCGTTCCGCCATCGCTGCCGGTGTCCCTTCCGGCACCTGCGCAAAAAACGGCAAGGTTCCAATCTTGAGAAGTTCCTGCAGTGCAGTAAGATATTCCGCCATATCCGGCGATTTGCCCAGCGCCTGCGCCACCAGCACCGGATTGGTTGTCACCCCCCCGCACCACGGCAGTTGCAGCGCCGCGCGTATCTCCCCCGCCGCAGCCGAGTCCAGAAAGAAGGGGGCCAAGAAAGGGGCCATACTAGCACATTGACACATGTTATCCACAAAGTTATCCACAATTTTAAATTAGTTAAACTTTTTTCATCATTTCAAAACATCCAAGACGCCCCGCTGG
>CAZWUZ010000245.1:0-5763 GCA_964637655.1 uncultured bacterium
CATTACCCGCAGGCGGTCGGCTGCTTCAGCGTCAGCGGTGGTGAGCATCCCCCCCTCACCGCAGACCAGGTTCTTGGTCGCATAGAAAGAAAAGCAGGCGAAGTCGCCGAGCGTCGCGACGTGGCGGCCCCGGTAGCGGGTCTCCGTAGCATGCGCCGCGTCGCTGATCACCTTCAGGCCATGGCGCGATGCCAGCGCCAGCAGTTCGTCCATGGCGCAGGGATTGCCGGCAAAATGCACGGGGAGCAGCGCCCGGGTCCGCGGCGTAATGGCCGCGGCGACGGCCGCCGGATTAAGCAGCAGCCGCTCCGTTTCGACATCGACAAAGACCGGGGTGGCACCGGCGGCGAGAATCGCCTCCGCTGTGGCCGCGAACGTGAACGGGGTGGTGATTACCTCGTCGCCGGACCCGATGCCGGCAGCCACCAGTGCGAGGTGCAGCGCGCCCGTGCAATGCGCGACCGCCACTGCCTGTCGCGCGGCGCAGTAGGCGGCAAATTCGCGTTCGAAGCGCGCCACCAGCGGCCCGGTCGACAGCCATCCAGCCCGCATCGTGGCAACGACCTCGTCGATTTCCGCTTCGCCGATGACGGGTTTGCCGTACACGAGCTGCTGCGGCCGCACCGGTGCGCCCCCGTCAATTGCCCGTTGGTTGCTCACTGCTCTGGTCAATCCTTCCGCGTTTCGTTCAGTTCGTGCAGCAGGTCGAGCAGGCCCTGCCCGAGATCGATCTGCGGGTTGGGGACCAGCTTGCGCGCCAGGCGCGGCTTGAAGACGTAGGGAGTGATCTCGTAATGCGACGCTTCCGTCGCCGGCTGGAAATTGACCTGCACCTGCCGGTGCGGGGCGAGCATCTCCTGCACCATGGTGAGCAGGTCGGCGATGCGGATGGCGGTGCCGCCGGTGAGAATGAGGTGCTGGTTGGCATAGGCCGGGGCGAGGATGGCGACGCTGCTCTGCGCCGCATCGAACGCGTGGATGTACTCGCGCAGTTCGTTGCCGTCACCCATGCGGTTGATGACGCCGTCCCGGAGCGCCGCGCGGAGCATGGCCCGCACCCAGTTGCGCGCGTCGCTGCGCGGCCCGTAGACCGAGCCGTAGCGCAGGATGGTGTAGTCGAGCCCGTAGCGCTGCTGGTATTCCTCGACGAGCAGTTCACATGCCTGCTTGCTGCAGCGGTAGAACGAGCCCTTGTCGCTATAGACGTAGACGGAGCTGGCGAAAACGAAGCGCTGCGCCCCGGCCGTGCGCGCCGCGGCCAGCAGATTGGCGGTGCCGACCACGTTGGCGGTGATCACGCCGGTCGGATCGTCCGCCGCCTCGTCGATATCCGCCACCCCGGCAAAGTTGTAGACAGCGCCGGCGCCGGCGCAGGCGGCGGCCACCGCTGCGCGGTCGAGCACGTCGCCGGTGATCATTGTCTGCTGCGGCTGCAGCCACGGCGAAGGGACGCGATCGAAGATGACCACGTCGTGCCCGGCCGCCGTAAGCGCATCCGCCACATGGCTGCCGAGAAAGCCGCTGCCGCCTGCCACCAGTATCTTCATCGACACCTTCTCCTTCCCCGCCCGCTGGCGGTTCCTGCTCTGATCAGTTGGCGGCGCCGCCGGCCGGAACGCGGTCGACGCTGCGTACTGCACTGCTGGATCCCCGATTGAAAACTTCGGGGATGACAGACTGACTACACGACGAGGAGGGTTATGCCCGCCGGCAGGTTCTGCAGGCGGGACTGCTCCTCCTGTGACACGATCAGCACGGCGCCGGCCGGCAGTTCCTCCGGCAGGCGCACGGGATGATTGAACTTGCTGCGCACCGTCAGCGGGAAATCGACAAAACCCGCGAAGTTGAGATTGAGGTCGAGCACGCCGAGGTAGACGAGTTTGCTGAAATCACCCGTGCCGAAAATGTGCACGGGCGCGGCCGTAGCGGCGGTGAGCGTCGTCAGTTTCTCCGTCAGCGACTGCTGCGCGCTGGCAAAGTAGCGCGCATTCATCTTGATAAAATGGAGGTTGTAATTGGCGCGCTCGCGGAAGCCCGCCGGGGTGAGGAGATACTGCAGCGTGCGGGCATTGCCCAGTTTCTTTATCTTGATGAACCCCTTCTGCGAAAGTTTCTTGAGAAAGAGGTTGACCATGCCGAGCGAAATGTCGAGACGGGTCGCCAGCTGGCGCTGTGAATTGACACCATCACCCACTTCGCTGATGAGCGCGAACTCCTTTTCCGTCAACTGGGAAGCGATGGGTACCGAGTTGTTGTTCATTCTTCCCCACGCACATGTTCATTCATTGAACACATTATACCACAATTCACCGTTTTGTCAAGAGGATATGCGAATTGCCAGCACAAATTTCAGGTTGCGGCTATGCCCGCATATCATTCAATTATATCGGCATTTATGCATTCCAACATAATGGATCCCCGATTCCCCCGATTACATATTTCGGGGGCAATTCGGGGATGACCGGTCGAAGCAGAAAACGTCGTACAGTTGCGCGTTCCGGGGGACGACGGGATGTATCCGGCGAACTGCAACTACGGGCGGGTGCCGAGGACCTTGTTCGCCTTCTCCAGCACGGCAAAGCAGGGGCGCATTTCACCGTGCTGCCCGCCATCAATTGTGGTATACTGAATCAGGAGGGTGTCATGCAACCGCGCAGGCCGTGGTTGCGCAACCCCGTTCCTGTGCTGGCCACGCCGCTACAATTGCTTGCGGAGGAAAACGATGAAGAAAACTGATGACGGTGTCGGGGAGATTCGCGCGATCCGCCGGGCGATGACCAGCGAGGCAGGCGGCGACATCGCCCGCTATGTGGACATGGTGCGTGCCGTCGAAAAAGAGCTGCCGGAACAGTTGCGGGTTCCCCCGCCCCCGCAGGAAAAACGCAAGGCAGGATAATCACTGCGCCCGCACTGCTGGCGAGTCGCCGTGCAGCGTCCCGGCTACGGGCGGGTGCCGAGGGCCTTGTTCGCCTTCTCCAGCACGGCAAAGATGTCGTGCATGACGTTGCTGCCACGCCCGATGATGACCCCGGTGAGCAGCCAGTCAATCAGGAAGTGCGCGCTGTTGGCGTCGCCGGGGAGAACGCCAAGGGCATGCAGGATGCCGGTGCGGGTGGTGACGGTGAGCGCCACCGCGAGGAAGAGCGCGGCGAGGCGCATGGTGCGCGGCTGCGGCTTGCGCCCGAGCAGGTCCTTGACGATGCCGAGCACCTTCTCGATGATAACTGCCAGCACCAGGATGATGAGCAGTTCCTTCATGGCTTACTCCGCGCGGAAGCATCCGCCGGTCAACCGCCCCCTCATCCAACCTTCCCCCTCAGGGGGAAGGCAAATCACCCGCTCCCGCCCGGCGGGAGAGGCGGAGGGACAGTTGCCCGTCAGGTAACATATCGGCAGGGGATGGCAAAGAATCAAATTGACGCGGTTTCTTCAGTGTGCCGGAGGGCGTTTACTGGTGCGCCTTCAGTATTCCGGCCATTCAGCCGGGGCAGGTGGCATATCCAGTTCGGCGTCGCGCTGCTCTTCTACCGGGTCAAGTTTGGCGCATTCACGGGCAAGGCGATCGATGTCTTTGGGTGCCATGGTTGTTCTCCTTTGTACCTAAACCTCCAAACAGCAGAACAGGTCTATGCCGCCCGGTGTTTGGCAATAAGCGCGCGCACTGCCGGAACGAGTTCTGTTGGAACCTCGATGACCGTCTGTCCTGACCGGGCAAGGGTCTCCTCATCCTCCGCCAATGCCTCAGCTTCATTTTGCTGCTCATAATGATTGACAACACGCTGCACGCGGGATTCGTCCCACCCTTCCGGAAACCTATTTTCTGCCATTGTTCCTGTTTCTCCGTCTGCGTTGCATTTCATTCCCTCACCTGCCGCTCTGCGGCTTCCTCTCCCGCTGCTGCGGGAGAGGGGAAACATGCAACTGATGACTACACCCGCTGGATCCCCGATAGAACAATTCGGGGATGACTACATACAACACCAACACAACCTGGGGATGACGGCATAAACGCTACAGCGACGGCGAACAACAACGGCTGGATCCCCGATTGAACAATTCGGGGATGACAACCTGCCCCCTACAACGTGACGGGCTGGCCGGACTTTGCGGAAGCGTACAAGGCGCAGATGAGTTCGAGCGACTTGCGCCCCTCGTCACCGTCGGTCCCGGGTACCGCCTCGCCGCGCAGGGCGGCAGCGACATTGGTGAAATAGGCGAGGTGCCCGAAACCATAGACGTTGGGGGGCTCGTAGTTGCTCTTGTAGACCAGTCCGTCATCGTCGTCGTAGTCGGCGAACTGCCACGTCTCAAAACGGTTGATGGCGATGCCCCCGAGTTTGACCGTCCCCTTCTCCCCGATGATCGTCACCGACCCCTCGAGGTTCTTCGGATGGACGCACATGGTCACTTCCATGGTGCCGATGGCGCCGCTGGCGAAGCGCATGACCGCCGCGCCGCTGTCCTCCGCCTCGATCTTGTGATTGAAGGTGTCCGTGACGGCATAGACACTCTTGACCGGGCCGGCGAGCCAGACGAGCGAATCGACGTAATGCGAGGCCTGGTTCATGAAGGCGCCACCGTCGAGCGCCCAGGTGCCGCGCCACGGTGCGGAGTCGTAGTACGCCTGCGGGCGCTGCCAGCGCACGGTGGAGTTGATCATGAAAATGCGCCCGAAGCGGCCGCGGTCGACAGCGCGCTTGAGCAGTTGCATGGTGGTATTGAGGCGGTTCTGCTTGACGACACAGAGCTGCACGCCGGCGGTGCGGCAGGCGGTAATCAGCGCGTCGGCATCAGCGAGGCGCACCCCCATCGGCTTCTCCGTCACGACGTGCTTCCCCGCCTGCGCCGCGGCGATGCCGACCTCGGGGTGGATGCCACTCGGGGTGCAGATATCAACCAGGTCAACGTCCGCCGCGGCCGCGACCAGTTCGCGGTAATCAGTGTACGTCTTGACCCCGGCGAGCGTCTTTGCCGCCGCGGCCGCGCGTTCCGGCACGACATCGCAGAGCGCGGTGACATGGAAATCCGGCAACTCCTTGAAAGCCCGCAAATGGTACTCGGCGATGCGGCCGCAGCCGACCAGTCCGACGCGAATGGTGTTCATCGTGTGCCTCGCTTCCCTATAGTGTCTCTGCACTGCGAACTGCCGGTCGTGATAGTACGCCCCGTTGCAACTTCCGTCAAATCCTTTGCGGCTACACCGCACCCTCACCCTGCCCTCTCCCTCGCTGAGGGAGAGGGTATTTGCCTTCCCCCTCGCTGAGGGGGAAGGCTGGATGAGGGTGTCTCTGTGCTGTTTTTCGTTCCCGTCGCCGTTCGCGCAGCAACTGACTGCTGGTGATGCCGCGCAACGAGCCGCGCGCAGCACGTACCGGATCATCCGGCAACGGCACTATGGTAATGCCATATCCTGTATCGAGCAGGCATACCCGTGAACCGGTGCGCAGGCCGTAGCAGCGTCGCATGGCGGCGGGGATACGCACCTGCCCGGCGGCATTGACCGTCACTGCCGCGTGGTGTTCAGGCATTGGTCAGGGCGGCGACGATTTTCGCGGCGGCGTGTCCGTCGCCGTAATGCGGCGGGCGCACTGCCGTCGGGCGCGGGCGAACCAGCGCGGCAGCGAGGCGTGCCGGATCGGCATCGACGAGCACATTCCAGCCGTCGCCCAGCGTCTCACGCCACTCGGTCGAAGGGCGCATGGTCGTGCAGGGGAGGCCGAGCCAGTACGCCTCCTTCTGCATGCCGCCGGACTCGGTGACGAG
>CAZWUZ010000246.1:0-5754 GCA_964637655.1 uncultured bacterium
CGAGCCTGCCCGCCACCTGGTCCCGGGTTACGCCGAGGATCTGCTCGTAGGCGGGATTGACGTCGAGAATGCGGTAGTCGCACGGCGTACCGTCCTCGCCGGTCACCAGTTCGTGCAGCGCGACGCCGTCCGTCATGGTGGTGAACAGCGAGCGGTAGCGTTCCTCGCTGGCACGCAGTGCGTGTTCCGCCCGGCGGCTGTCAGTGATATCGATGTTGACCCCGACAATTCCCAGCACCTGCTCCGCGGCAGCGATACGACTGAGCACATAGCGGTAGTCGCGCTGTACACCGTCGACCGTGTACGATACCTCGCCTTCCAGCCGCTTTCCCTCCAGCACTGCGCGGTTCTGCGCTGCCCAGTGCCGGCGCTGCGCATCGTCACGCGCCACCTCCGCGGGACGCTTGCCGGTCACGTCACCCCACAGGCAGCGGCTTGCCTCGTTCTGCAGGACATAGCGCCCGTCAATGTCCATCATCCAGATATCGAAGGGGAGGGTCTCCAGCACGCTGCGCAGGCGGGCCTCGCTCGCGCGCAGCACCTGCGCGATGGCGTTGCGCTCAGTGACGTCGCGGCCGACTGAACAGAGAAAGCGCGGCTGCCCCTCCCCGTCACGCACCAGGGTGACGTTGAACTCGTAGGGAAGTTCGCGCCCGTCCTTCGTCAGCAGGGGGAGTTCGATGGTCAGCTCCCCGTCGCGTTCAAGGGCGGCCAGCGCCCGCGGCAGGTCGCCCGCGCAGCGCGGCGGGTGCACCGCCGGCAGCGGCAGCCGCGCCAGCTCGTTATCGCTGTAGCCGGTGACGACGCAGGCGGCGCGGTTCCAGCGGATGAGCCGGCTGCCGTCAGGGGCGATGATGACCACCGTGTCGGTCTGCGCGTTCATCACCTGCTCGGCGAAATCGCGTTCACGGCGCAGTTCAACCTCGTGCTCCTTGCGCACGGTGAGGTCCTGCGTCACCCTGATCAGCCCGGCATACGTCCCGCGCGCGTCATGGGTCGCGTGCCACTCACCGTACAGCCAGCGGGAGCGCCCGTCCCGCGGCAGCGTGCGGAACTCGACGCCCGGGGCGAACTCGCCGCGCATGACCACCGCGATGGTCTGCCGCACCCGCTCCCGGTCGTCAGGATGGACCTGCGCCAGCAGGTTCTCCGCCGTGGGTGCTATACTCCCCGGCTCGAGCCCGTGCTGGCGGTAGAGTTCCGGCGACCAGCAGATGCTGCCTGCGGCATCCTTGGTCCCGTAGCCCATCTGCCCGATGCGCAGTGCCGCGCGCAACGTCCGTTCTGTTTCCAGCAGCGCCTGGGTACGCCGCGCCACCTCGCGCTTGAGCACAAGATTGCCGAGCAGCGCCAGCACCAGCAGCAGCGCGGCAATCCCGATCCCGGCGGCAAACTGCGGCAGGTAGTCGCGCCAGGTCAGCGGCGGCGGCACGCGCATGCTGATCCAGCGTGCCTGCAGCGCGGCAAACTCCGCCGGCGTCACCAGCGCCATGCCCCGTTCGAGGATGCCGATCAGCGGTTCCCAGTCGCGGCGCACGGCAAAGCCCGACATGTTGTCCACGGAGCCGGTGCCGGTCACGCGCAGCGTGGTGATGCCCGCACGCTCGATGCCCAGCGAGGCGGTGGCCAGGTCATGATAGAAGGCATCCGCTTCGCCGAACGCGACCGCGCGCAGACCCGCCGCCACGTCCGTCACCGGCAGCGGACGGATGGCGGGGTTCTCACGCACGATCAGTTCCGCGTGAGCGTAGTTGCGCACCAGGGCCACGCGTTTTCCTGACAGCGCGTGCGCGTCGGCAAAGGCCGCGCCGGTCTGGCGGGCGATAATAACCATCGGCAGGTGCAGGTAAGGGCGGGCGAAACGCAGGTAGCGCTCGCGTTCGGGAGTGCGCACCGTGACGTTGAGCAGGTCCACCTCACGCCGCTGCGCTTTTTCCAGCACTTCGCTCCACGTGGCGCAGCGCACGACGGTGAACGCGCAGCCGAGTTTGCGCGCAACCAGCCGCGCATAGTCAGCCGCCAGCCCGCTGTACGTGCCGTCAGGGATGAAAAACTCGAGGGGGGCGAAGTCGGGATCAGGGGCGAGGCGGATGACCGGGTGCGCGTCCAGCCAGGCGCGCTGCTCCGCGGTCAGCGGGTCAGCGGCTGGTGCACCGGCGGCCGCGGTTGCGTACAGCAGCGCCATGAAAAGAAGTGCCAGCAACCGCCGGTAGTGCATCCGCCCGACTGCCTCCCTCAATGCGCAGGATAGCCGCAATTGTAGCACAAACCGGGGGACAGCGTCCAACTATTTGAGATAGTACATCTTCTTCCCGCTGCCGATCTGCACCGCCAGTTCGATGTGCGGCTTGATTGCCGACATGGCGATCTTCCCCATCAGCACCTGCTCGACCTGGAAGATACCGGTGGCATCCTTCATCTTGATGAAAATCTCGATGGGTTTCTTCTGCCCGCACTGGATGGTGACGTCCGTCACGCTCATCGCCGAGTGCTGGTGGATGTCGCCGATATGCGGCTCGTGATGTTTCTGCGCGAGGATGCGCGCCCGTCCGTTCTCCATGTCGCAGCCGTCGCTGACCAGCACAACACCCGCTTCGATGGACGACACGCTCATGTGCGCCATGTGTCCCATGATGCACTCGTAGATATAGGAGCGCAGGACATAGACCAGCCCCTCGTCCTCGTAGACATGGCGCAGCACCCCGAGAATGAACGGATCACCCAGGCGCGCGGAATGAAACTCGTGGTCCTGACGCGAGATGGACATCCCCAGGTCGTGCAGGTAGGCGGCGACGACTACCACCAGGCGCGCGTCGTCAAGGTCGCCCGTCCCTTCCTTCACCACGTGGGGCTCGATCCCCGCCTGTTCGAGCAGGTCCATGAAGGTCAGCGCGTTGAGCGCCGCCGTCTTGGTGTGCACCCGCCCGTGGTCGTTCATCTGCAGCCGCTCGATGGAAACGACATTGCAGAACTGCATGAGCTGTTCGAGCGGCTTGTGATCAAGCAGATAGGCCACCGCCTGGTGGCATTTTCCCGTCGTGCGCGCCAGCAGCTGCGCGTCGAGCTGCTCCTCGAACTTGCTCTTCTTGTAGACCTTCATCGTTGCCTCCGGCCGGGCGCTACGAGGCGCGCGCCATGATGCGGTTGAGCCGCCGCACGAAGTCGGCGGTATCCTTCGTCTCCGCGCCCGCGAGCAGCAGCGCTCCGTCGAGCAGCAGCGTGCTGAGGTCGCCGATAAGCTGCGCGTCCTCGGTGATGGACAGCTTGGTGACAATGGGGTGCGACGGGTTCAGCTCGAGGATGGGGGGGGCATCGGGCAGCTCGTGCTGCCCCATCATTTTCATCATCATGCGCACCTGCGCCGTCGGGGCGTTCGCCTCGAGCACCACGCAGGCGGGCGCGTCCGTCAGCCGCGCCGAGACGCGCACGTCCTTGACCCGCGCCCCGAGCGACTGTTTCACCTTCTCCGCCACCGGGGTCGCCAGTTTCGCCTTTTCCCGGTCCGCGTCCGTCAGCAGGTCCTTGGCCGCGTCCTCGCGGCTGATATCGATTAGATCGAACTCGCCGTATTTCCCCGCCCCGCCGTAGACGATCTCGTCGATCTGCTCGTCGAGGATCAGCACCTCGATGCCTTTTTCCTTGTAGAACTCGAGCAGCGGGGAGGAGCGCAGCGTCTCTTCGCCCACCCCGGCAAGATAGTAGATTTTTTTCTGCTCCGCTCCCATGCGCGCCTGGTACTCGGCGAACGTGGTGAACCCCGCGACCGCCGTCGACTTGGCCAGCATCAGGTCGAAGAGCGCGTCGCGGTGGGCATAGTCCTGGAACAGCCCCTCGCGCAGCGGGATGCCGAACTGCTTCCAGAAATCGACATACTTCTCGCGGTTCTCCTTCAGCAGCTTCGCCAGTTCCCCGAGGATGTGCTTGACCGCGCTGCTCTTGATCTTCGCCAGCACCGCGTTCTGCTGCAGGATCTCGCGGCTGACATTCAGCGGCAGGTCCTCGCAGTCGATGACGCCGCGCACGAAACGCAGCCACGCGGGGAGCATCTCCTTGTCCTCGTCGGTGATGAACACCCGCTTGATGTAGAGCTTGATGCCCGGGCGGTAGTCGGCGCGGAACAGGTCGAAGGGCGCTTTCTGCGGCACGTAGAAGAGGGTGATGTACTCGATCGTCCCTTCCGCCCGCGTGTGCAGGTGCAGCAGGGGTTCCTCGTCCGTGTGCGCGATCTCCTGGTAGAAGGCCGCGTAATCCCCGTCCTGCAATTCGCTCTTGGGACGCCGCCAGAGCGCCGTGGCCGCGTTGACCTGTTCCGCCTTCGTTTCCTGCTTCCCGTCCGTCTCCTCCTCGTAGTGCAGGTGGATGGGGAAGACCACGTGGTTGCTGTACTTTTTGATGATACTCTCCAGCGACCAGCGCGCGGCATATTCCTTCCCTTCCGCGTTCAGGTGCAGGATGATGGTCGTCCCGTGGCTGTCGCGTGTCGCGGGGGCGATGGTGAACCCGGTCTTGCCGTCGCTCTCCCAGCGATGCGCCGCGTCGGTGCCCGCCTTGCGGCTGATGACCTCGATGCGGTCCGCCACCATGAACGCCGAGTAGAAGCCGACCCCGAACTGCCCGATGAGGTTGGCGTCCTTGCGCGACTCGCCTTCGAGCGCGGCGAGGAATTCCTTGGTGCCCGAACGCGCGATGGTGCCGAGGTTGGCCGCCAGGTCCGCCTCGTCCATGCCGATCCCCGAATCGCTGATGGTCAGCGTCGGGCTGTCGCCTGTGGTGAACGAGACATCGATGCGCGGCTCGAACGCCAGCGGCTTGTAGGCCGCGTCAGTCAGCGTCAGGTGACGCAGCTTGTCGATGGCGTCCGAGGCGTTCGAAATCAGCTCGCGCAGGAAGATCTCCTTGTGCGAGTAAAGCGAGTGGATGATCAGGTGCAGCAGTTGCGATACTTCCGTCTGGAATTGCTGTGTGGCCATGTCGTCTGGTCTCCTTGTTCAATCGGCTATGATAGCAGATTCGCGCGCGCGTGGCAAAAAACGGGCAGGGACAACCGCGTCCCTGCCCTGCAGTGTTAGCCGATGTTCACCTGCACCTGGCGCGGCTTCGTCTCCTCTTTTTTCGTCAGCGTGATGGTGAGTACCCCGTCCTTCAGTACCCCTTCGACCGTGCCGTGGTCCACCGTGTCAGGCAGCAGCAGCGTGCGGTGGAAACTGCCGTAGCTCCGCTCGATACGGTGCTGCCGTGTCCCTTTCCCCGTCTCGTGCTCCTCTTTCTTCTCGCCGCGGATGGTCAGCACGCCGTTCTCCACGGTCACCTGCAGTCCTTCACGCGGGACCCCCGGGACCTCCGTGCGGATGACGTACTGCCGCTCGTTCTCCTCGACATCCAGCGGCGGCACCAGCAGTTCGCGGATGCGGTTTTCGCCGCGCAGGCCGTCCAGCCAGCAGTTGTAGTCGTCGCAACCGACCAGTTCACGTAGTGGTTTCCATCGTACCAGTGTCATGATCAACGCCCCCTTTCGTGTTTTATTCTCTTCTGCACTCTCTTAGAGCACACCTCATGCCAATACACGTCTATGACTATAATGCTCTTTATTTAAAGGAGATATATTAGTTCGTAGCCAGCACAACAGCATGCCGTTCTGGCACACAAACTGCCAAATGAAATCGTGAAATCGGTCGGGGACGGAGCTCAAGATATTAATTTTTAATTATAATATTTATATTTAAAAATGATATACAAAATGACAGCAGGGCATTT
>CAZWUZ010000247.1:0-5749 GCA_964637655.1 uncultured bacterium
ACACGACGCCGTCACGCTCATAGCGCATCAGCACCGGCATGGCGCGTACCGGCCCGTCATCATCCGCCTGCATGGCGATGTTGCCGACCCGTCTGGCCGAGCGCGCCAGTCGCGCCAGCGGCAGCACCGGCCCCCGCGCGCGTGCCAGGCGCGTCGTCCGCGCCGTATCGAGCGGCAGCGACACCGCCGCCAGCGCCGCCGTGTCGATGGCGCCGCGGTCGTCCCCCGCGATGTGCAGCGCGTGCACCACGCGCTGCGTGCGTTCGCCCGCCGCGGCCAGTACCCCGTCCTCGTCCGTCAGCAGGCGCGCCAGCGCGTGGCGCAGCGCCAGTCGCGCATCCGCGCCGCCGGTATCGAGTGCCGCCGCCAGGTCCTGCAGCGCCGCCACCTGCGCCGGCTTGACCGACGAGAACGACTGCTCGGCGAAGATGACATCGAAAGCGATGACCTGTGCGCCGCAGGCGGCCAGATACTCTGCCAGCATGCCATGCACGCCGCGCGGCCAGGGCCAGCGCCCGAACAGCGGTTCCAGCGCGTCGAGGTCTGCCTCACCAATATCGGCGATAACAATGTTCGTGTCCGCGCCGCTGCCGTCGCGGCAGAGCCGGAAACGCGCGTCGAGCAGTTTGCGCTCCGCCGTGTCGCCCCAGCCCGCCGCCAGCGCCGCCGCGGCCAGCAATGCCACCAGCAGGCCGAGCGTCATCCCGCCGGGCCGGTACCGCTGCAGCCATGCCGTCAGCCGGCTCATGCGTTCCCCCGGTGTTTGCGCTGGTAGAGCGTCACCAGCGATTTGAGCGCGTTGAGATTGCGGCATTCTATCCCGTCCGGGCGCACCGCGATTACCTTGCGTTTCGCCCAATCCTCGAGGTGCTGCGCGCAGGCCGCCGCCGCCAGCCCGGTCAGCGCCGCCAGCTGCTCGACGCGGGCGGGAAGCACCAGCGGCCGGCCCGCATCCGCCAGCTGCTGCAGGCGGGCGACCAGCATCGCCGCCAGCCGCACCTCGCTGTCATGGATGGAGAGCAGGCGCAGCTGGTGGAACGCCGCCAGCGAGCGCTGGGCGATGAAGGTGAGCATCTTGCGCGCGATGGCGGCATTGCCGGCGAGCACCGCGCCGAGATTATCCTGCTGCACGCGGTAGAGCAGCACGTCGTCGAGCGCGGTTGCCGTCGCCGAGCGCGGCGTATGCGCAATGACCGCCATCTCGCCGAAGATTTCCCCCGCCCCGAGCACCGCCAGCAGGCGTTCCTTGCCGTCATGCACCTGCGAGATCTGCACCCGCCCTTCCTTGACGATATAGGCGCAGTCGCCCGGCTCATATTCGCAGAAGATGATCTCGCCCGGGCGGAACTTCGCGGCGCTTTCAGCCATGCCCGTGCCCCAGTTCCAGCAGCCGCGCCTGCGCCAGCTGCTGCCAGATGCCGCTGTCACATTGCGTGTAGAGCAGGCACGCCTTCTTCGGGTCCTGCATCAGTTCGTAGCAGCGTCCCTCGAGAAAAAGCGCCTGGGCGCGATCGTCCGCGGCAAGGTCATCGGGCGGCAGCGTCTTGAGCGCCTTGATCCCGAGCAGCGGCTTGCCCGCCATCTGCAGCGCATTCGCCTGCCGCAGGACGATGCCGGGCACCGCCCCCGCCTCCGGCTTTTTCACCAGCGCTTTCTTGTAGAGTTCGGCGGCGGCGGCGAAATCGCCCCGCTGTTCGAGCGCGGTCGCTTTCGTCAGCATCTCGTCCGGGGTCAGCCCGAGGCCGCTGCTCTCCACCTCGTCCTGCAGCGCCGCCAGCTGCTCATGCACGGTCTTCGCGTGCAGACCGTCAGGGTAAAGTTCCGCGTAGCGGCGGAACACGTACAGCGCCTGCAGCGGCCGTTTCATGCCGAGGAAGAACGCCGCCATGGCGAACAGGTTTTCCCCGGCGTCGTGTTCTTCGACCGACCCCATGTACTGCTTGGCTATGCTGTTCAGCTGCCGCAGCGCGCCGATGCTGCGGCGCAGCGTGCGGTCGAGCAGCGCCGCATCCGCCAGCACCGCGGCGAAGAACTCCTCCTGCGTCTGGATCTGCACCGTGGCGGGACCCGCCGTCGTCAGGCGCCCCAGCCGCGTGCCGGCGCCCGCGAGCAGCTCCATCACGCCGCCGAATTCGCCGGCAGCCACACGCACGGGGAAGATGATTGACCCCTCCTCGTACTGCTCAACGGCGCTGCCGGACGCCACATAGTAGACGCGGTCGGTACGGTCACCCTGCAGGTAAAGCGGGGTGTCCGCGTCGCACTGCAGCGTCTGCGCCATCCGCTACTCGCTCGCGTAGTCGATGAGCGTATGCACCGGGCGCGGGGCCAGCTTCTGCCGCCCCGGCAGGAAGGAAAGCTCGATGAGGAAGGTGACTCCGACCACGATGCCGCCCGCCTCCTCGACCAGCTGCGCCATGGCCAGCGCGGTGCCCCCGGTGGCGAGCAGGTCATCGACCAGCAGCACCTTCTGCCCGCGCGTAATGGCGTCGGTATGCATCTCGACCGTGTCGGTGCCGTATTCGAGCGCGTACGACTTGCTGATGACCGCGGCGGGGAGTTTCTTCGGCTTGCGCACGGGGACGAACCCGACCCCGAGCTGCGCCGCGATCGGCGCCCCGAAGATGAAGCCGCGCGATTCCGCCCCGGCCACCACGTCGATGCCCGCGGCGCGGAACGGTTCGAGCATCGCCGCGCACGCCTCTTTGAACACCGGGCCGTTCTGCAGCAGCGTGGTAATGTCCTTGAACACGATTCCCGGCTTGGGGAAGTCGGGTACGTCGCGGATATGTGCTTTCCAGTCCATGTTCATCTCTCCGGTGTGCGGCGGCGGAGCCGCCGGTAATGTCACTTGCGCAGAAAATCGAGCAGGTCCTTGCTGCTGCGGTGCGCGCGGATCTTGCGCAGCGCCCGCGCCTCGATCTGCCGCACGCGTTCGCGGGTCAGGCGCAACAGCGTACCGGTCTCCTCGAGCGTCAGCGGCTGCCCCCCCTCGAGTCCGAAGCGGTGGGCGATCACCCGCCGCTCCTTCTCCTGCAGCGAGGCGAGGATCTTGTCCAGTTCCTCGCGCAGCACGCTGCGGTCGAGGTTGCGGAACGAGTCAAACGAATCACTGTTCTCAACGATGTCCTGCAACTGCCCCGAGTTATCCTGCCCGAGCGGCATGTCAAGCGAACTCGGTTCCGTCGCGAATTTTTCCAGTTCCGCCAGGCGCTCGGGCGTGATCTTCAGCGCTTTGGCCAGTTCCTCGGCATCCGCCTCGCGTCCCAGTTTCTGTCGCAGCGTGTCGCGCATGCGGTGCAGGCGGCTGATGATGTCCGAGAGATGCACCGGGACGCGGATGGTGCGGCTCTTGTCCGCCAGCGCCCGCGTGATCGACTGCCGGATCCACCAGGTCGCGTAGGTCGAGAAGCGCAGTTCGCGCGACGGGTCGAACTTGTCCACCGAGCGCATCAGCCCGAGCGTCCCCTCGTTGATCAGGTCGAGCAGCGGGATGCTGGTGCGGGCGAAGCGCTTGGAGATGCTCACCACGAGACGCAGGTTGGCGGTGATCAGCCGGTCGCGCGCCACCCGGTAGGCGGCGTACTTGCTGAGCAGGTCGTGCAGTTTCTGATCGCCCTTGTCCAGCAGGCAAATCGTCCCGCCGGTCCGCGGTGCGACCGTGCCGCCCGGTACAGCCCGGCGGCGCCCGTGCCGCCCGGCATCCGGGCCGCGCCCGCGCGTCTGCCGCGCCGGTGCCGCGTCGTCGCGCCGCGCCCGCTGCCGGCGCAGTTCCGCGACCCGTTCCGCCGTCGGTTCCACCCCGAAGAGCATGAGCAGCGCGCGCTCGCGCAGTCCCAGGTCGCGCAGGTCGGTGTAGAGGCGGCAGAAATCGCCGTGCGCGCGGAAATCGTTGAACCGTTCCTCGACCCGTTCCGCCGCCGGGCCGCGCAGTTTCCACTGTTTCAGCGCCCGTGCCAGCGTGCCGTTGAAGGTTGCGACGATGCCCGTCTGCTCCCGTTCTTCCGCCGCCGTCAGCAGCTGCACGCGCGAGATTTCCGTCAGGTAGAGACGCAGCAGGTCGACTGTCGGCCCCCCGCTCTCCTCCGCCGGCGCCTCGGCTGCCGGTGGCGCCGCTTCGAGCGGGTCTTCCTTGAGCAGTTCGTCGACCGGCAGGTCGGTGGTTTCCCCGGGCAACAGGGGCGTCGCGCGCGGACGGCGGACGTGCGGGTGCGCCGGCGCGGACGCACGCCTGCCCGCCTGCAGCGGTAATGCTTTGACCGGTTGTGCTTTTGCCGCGACCGGCGCGGCCTTCTTGCGCGTAACCATATGCACGTGAAACGGTATTATACACTACCTGCCGCCAAAAGCAAGGAAACCGCACCCCGCTGCGCCTGCGGCTGTTGACGCTGCCACCCGCGACAGTCATAATGGCACCGCTATGCGCCTGACCCTGCTCAACCCGCCGCCGCGGCGCCGGGTCGAACTCTATGACCGGCCCAACTACCCGCCGCTGTCGCTGGCCTACCTCGCGGGGAGTGCGCGCGCGGCCGGGCACGACGTCGCCATCGTCGATGCCAAGTACGAGCCGCTGTCGCTGACCGAAACCGTGCGGCGCGTGCTCGCGCAGTCGCCGCAGGTCGTCGGCATCACCGCGATGACCCATGAAATCGCCCGCGCCGCCGAGGTAGCCGCCGCGCTCAAGCAGGCTCAGCCGGCACTGGTCACCGTGGTTGGCGGGGTGCATGCCACCTATCTTGCGCGCGAGACCCTGCAGGAATTTCCCGCGTTTGATCTTGCGGTCATCGGTGAAGGCGAGGAAACCCTCGTACGCCTGCTCGGCGCGCTGGCCCGGGGCGAAGACCGTGCGCTGGTGCCGAACCTCGCCCTGCGCCGCGACGACAATATCCTGCTCACCCCGTCTGCCCCGCCACCACCTGACCTCGACGCGCTCGCCCCGCCCGCCTTCGATCTCTGGCCGCGTCTCCCCGTCTACCATCTCAATACCGCGCGCGGCTGCCCCTACCGTTGCATTTTCTGTGCGCAGGCCCACGGGCGTTCCCTGCGCATGCACTCCGCGGAACGTGTGGCGGAGATGTTCGGGTCGCTGGTCGATGCCTTCCGGCCGCAACGCATCTACCTCGTCGATGAGACCTTCGGACTCGACCGCGAGCGCGCCTACCGCATCCTGCAGTTGTTCCGCCAGCGGCATCTCGGGGAACGCTGCCCGTGGTGGGCCGCCACCCGGGTCGACCGCGCCGAGTACGAGTTCCTCAAGGCGCTGAAGGATGCCGGCTGTTTTCTCATCCAGTTCGGCATTGAATCAGGCAGCGAGCGCGTGCTGCGAACCCTCGGCAAGCAGATCAGCAAAGACGCGGTGCGGGCCGCCGTGGCCGATGCGCGCCGCGCCGGGCTCAAGGTCGAAGGGCTCTTCATCGTCGGGCATCCGCACGAGACCCCCGCTGAAATCGACGAGACGCTGGCATTCATCAACGAACTCAATCCCGACCTGCTCGCCCTCGGGATCATGGTCCCCTACCCCGGCACGGAACTGGCCGCGATGATCGCCCGCGGCGAAGGGGGCTACCGCCTGCTCGACCGCAGCTGGGAGGCGTTCAACAAGCAGCTGGGGAAAGCGCTGGAACTGGAAACCGTGTCACGCCGTGAACTCGAACTCGCGCAGTTGCGCGGTTATCTCGGGCTCTACCTGCGCCACGGGCGGCTGGTGGACCTGTGCCGGTTCACCCTGGGCAACTGGCGCGGGGCCCTC
>CAZWUZ010000248.1:0-5730 GCA_964637655.1 uncultured bacterium
ACGAGTACTAACAGAAACCAGCGGATTTGCAGCAGCCAGCAGGCGCCCAGCCGGCGATAGACCGGCGCGATGCCACCCGCCAGCAGCGGGTGGCTTACCGGCCCGGCCACGGCATAGGCGAAATCAGCGTGATGGTAGAGACGGCGGCCGCCGGTAGGGCGGCGCACGCAGGCCGCAGGAACATTTTTTTCGTAGGCGCCGGCGGTCACCGCGGCAGGCATGAAGGAATAGCAGCGGCCGCACAGCGTCGCGTCACCCGTCTCCGCCGCGGCAAAGAGTGCCGCGTCGCGCTGCATGTGTGCGGCAGCGTCACCCGCCCCGTCGTCGGTAAACTGCACGTTCACCGCGCGAGATGCGCCCGGTAATCCGCCAGCCACAGCTGCGTGAACTTCGCCTCGCTGAGCTGGAACTCGCGGCTGACCAGTTCGGCGGCAGGCACGCCTTCGCGGCACTTGTGCAGCAGGCGGTTGATGCTGAAAAAACCGTTGCGGCGGATGATGCTGGCGACCATGGCGTACGACTGTTCGTAGGCGAGCACCGCGGTGGCATCGTCCATGGCGAGGAACGACCCCTGCAGCTGCGCGAGGGTGAGCAAACGGTTCTCCGCAATGGCCGCCGGCAACTGGCGGAAGACGGGAAGCCCGGCACCGCGGAATTCCTGCCATTGCGCGAGCCCCTCGTTGAGCCAGGTCGGACAGTTGCCGCCGGTGGCGTCATGCACCAGCGCATGGGTGAACTCGTGGCGCAGTATCGCCTTGAGGCGCTCGCGGTCGCCGAACAGGTTCTCCGCCGGCACGCGGATTTTGCCGTCGTAAATGGCCCCGGTCCAGTGCGGGGTCCCGGTCAGCCGCCGGTAATCCTCCGCCTCGTAGATGAGCACGGCCAGGCGGTGGTCGGGGTAGCGGGCGAGTTCGTCCCCGATGACGAAATAGGCCTCCTCGAGCGCCTGCAGCACGTCGTAGGCGTCGTAGCGGCGCTGCTCGCCGGCGAAGCGGATCTCGAAATGCGGCGACGAGAGGTCGGCCAGCGCCCCCTCCACCTGCTGCTCGCGCTCCGCCTGCGCGATCAGATCGCGCACCTGCGCCAGCGCGGGCTGCAGCGCCAGCGCCCGCCGCCAGTGGGCGAGCGCGGTCGTCATGTCCTGCTCGCTGTAATGGATGTAGCCGAGCGTGACCAGCGCGTTGACATTCCCCGTGTCGAGCGTCAGCGCGCGGGCCAGCAGTTCGCGCGCGTCGCGGAAACGGCGCTCGTCGAACGCGGCGCGGCCCTGCTGCGCGAGCACGGCGGACGCGTTGCGCCGCACGCTGCTGTTCCCCGGGTCGGTCTGCGACGCCTTCTCGAACCAGGCAAGCGCCTCCGTTGCCTGGCCCGCCTCCGCCAGCGTGACGCCGCGGCGGTTGTAGAGCGCGGCAAGGTTGCGCACCAGCTGCGCATTGTCGGGGCGCAGCGCGTAGGCCTGTTGCAGCAGCAGCAAGGCCTGGTCGGGCTCACTCTCCGCGAGCGCCAGTCCGTAATTGTTGCACGCGGCAGCAAGCGCCTCCTCGATGGCCGGGTCGCCGGGCGCATAGTTCTGCGCGGTCTGCAGGGCGACCAGCGCCCCCTCGTAATCGCCGGCCGTCAGCGCCGCCTGCCCGCGCTGCAGGAAGTAGGCCGCTTCCCCTTCCGCCGCGGCCGGCACCACCGCCAGCGCGAGCAGCAGCAGCAGCGCGATGGGCTTCACAGCAGTGCCTCCGCCTGCTGCAGGCGTTCACCATCGCTGCGCGTCACATCCCAGCCGGCGCGCGACCAGCCAAGGTCATCGGTCATCCCCGCCAGATAGGTGGCGTAATGCTCCGTCGGGCGGAACCCGCCCCAGTCGGCGCACGCGGGGAAGCGTTCCCGCACTTCGCCGGCAAGGCGCCGCACCGCTTCGGGCGAGGCGGGCCCGTAGTTGTCCCCGAAATGCAGCGCCAGGCGCAGCCCCTGCATGCCGGCCAGCGTGCAGAGTTCGTCGAGCAGGCGGAAATCGGGGGCGAGATCGCCGTCACGGCGTCCCGCCCAGAGTTTCGGGATGACCCGCGTGTGCGGACCGAGCAGCGCGAACGTGCGCGCGAAACGTTCGAAGGAGGCGTCGGGCACTTCGCCCGTGGCCGCGACATCGACAAGCAGGCAGTCAACCACCTTCGCCAGCGCGATCAGTTCCGCCTCAGGGGCAGCAGGCACGTAGGCGGCCGCGCGCGTCGCCACCGGCAGCGTCGCGAGCCACGCCGTCAGTTCCGCCAGCGTCGCGGCATCCGCCGCCGCGAGCACGCCTGCCGGGGCGCCGCGCAGGCGCGCCAGTCGCCGCGCATCGGCGAATTCGGTGCAGGTGAAAAGGCGCGGCAGCGGGGTCAGCGGCTCACCCGCGCGCACCGCCAGCCAGAGCGGCGGCTTCTTCGCTTTAGGCGCAGGCGCTTTCATAGGCCTTCGCGCTCCAGAGGTCGTTCCAGTCGCCGGCAGCGTCGGGCTGCACCGTTACCCACCAGTCGCCCGCCGCGTCGCCGCTGGCCAGCACCGTGCCGCTGACCGGCGCGGGCAGGTCGGTCTGCGCCCGCGCGCCAGTGATGATGGCGAAGCGCGCCCCGCGCTGCACGCGCGCGCCCGGGCCGGGAAGTTCCGCCTGCCACGGTTCGCCAAGCAGCACGCGCAGGCGCGGGGCCGGCATCAGGCGCAGCGTTCCGTCAGTCGCGCGGCGGCAGCGCAGATGCGCGCGGGAATAGCGTTCCATCAGAGGCGGTAGCGGCGGCGCAGTTCCGGCAGGCGCGCCGCGAGTTGTTCGATGAGGGCGATCAGTTCGTCGAGTGTTCCCTGGTAGACCGCCGCGCCGCGCCCGAACGGATCGTCGACATCGCCCGGCTGCTCCGCCGCCGCTTCGCGCAGCGTCAGCGCCGGCCGCGCCCCGCCAAACCGCTGCACAATGCTCTCGCGGTGGCGGTCCTCCATGGTCAGCAGGAGGTCGGCGCTGTCGTAGAGGGCAGCGGTGAACCGGCGGCTGCGATGCGCACGGATCCGGTCGGCAGCAGCGGCAAAGCGCGGGTCGCGCGCCGCCAATTCGGTAAGTGCAGCGATAGCATCCGGCATGGCCGCGTCGCCGTCATCGGCACCGATGCCCGCAGAACTGACTGTCAGGTCAGGGAGCAGCGCGAGGGCCAGCGCTTCGGCCATGGGGCTGCGGCAGGTGTTGCCGGTACAGATAAACATGATGTGCATACCGGTTTCCCCCTCCCGCGAGCACAATCAGTATAGACGGCAGATCTGCCGCTGTCAACAGTGGGCGCAGCCCGGTCAGGAGGTTGGGCAGGAGCACAGCTACGGTATGCGACGCCGGCCGGCCGTGCACAGCGTGTGTACGCATGCGCGGCCGGATGATCGTAGTGCACGACTCCGGTGGCGGGCGGGGGGAGCGGATGACGTCGGGTTTGCCGGGCGTACAAAAAAAGAAGCGCTGTCGCGTGAGCGACAGCGCTTCGTGAGAGCGGGTTGCCTTACGCAGGCATCACATTCTCGGCGGCCAGCCCCTTCGGACCGTCCTTGATCTCAAAGCTAACCTTCTGACCCTCTTTCAGGGTCTTGAAGCCGTCAACCTTGATCGCCGTAAAATGCACGAACACATCCGGGCCATTGTCCTGGGTGATAAACCCAAAGCCCTTCTGCTCGTTGAACCACTTAACTGTGCCTTCTGCCATTGTTCTCGCCTCCTTTCCCGCTACTTCCGGTTGGAGGTAAGAACGTGGTACTGACGAATGCTCATCAAACACCCTACTTACCTGCCATTGCTGCAGGGCTAAAAGCCCATTGCGATAATCTTACCATAGAATTTCAAGTTTGTCAAGGGTTTTTGTTTCCTGTATTGTCACAGCGTCCGGGTGATACCATTCAATATTCTGCAGGAAAACAAGTTATAGCTGTTCTGAGACAGGGATTCTTTTGGCTAAATCGGCCTTTGCCTCGGCTCCGCGCCGCCCGATGGCGGCATACCAGTCGAAGAAATGCAGCGCTTCAGCCATGGTGCGCCGCCGGGCGAGTTTGCCGAAACTGCCGGCGCGCCGCACCCCGACGAGGCGCGTCTGCAGCAGCAGGATGTCACGCGCCGCACCGCGCGCCGCCTTGGTCACCGGCAGGAACTCGACCCGCGCGGGCAAGGAATTCTGGATTTCATCAGCCACGCGCTGCGGCTGCACGTCCCAGTAGAACTCGTCGATGGTCACCTGCAGGCGGCGCAGCAGGCAGGGAAGGAGCCAGAGCGCCCAGGCGAGTCCCTCGCTGACCGGTTCGGTCACCGCGTCGGTATAGGCGAACGCGGCGCGCTGCAGCGGCGCGTAGCGCGTATCCGCCAGCGTTTCTGACCACGGCGGGAAAAGCTGCGTGAGCAGTCCCAGTTCCTGCGCCAGCAGCAGCGAGCGTTCCGCCGCGCGGTAGTTGAGCAGCACCCCCGCCTCTTCGAGCAGGCGCGCCTTCGAGACGGGGGCAAGCATTCCCGCCTGCGCCACGATGGCGGCGCGCAGGTGCGGGTCGAGGGTGAACTGGTGGCGCCCGGCCAGGCGCACCGCGCGCAGCATGCGCACCGGGTCCTCGGTGAGCGAGGCGACCGGGTCGACCACCGTCCGCACCCGCTTCTTCTGCAGGTCGGCATAGCCGCCGACGTAGTCGAGCACCTGCCGCTTGTTCAGGTCGTAGAACATCGCGTTGACGGAAAAATCACGGCGGAAGGCGTCGTCGCGCGGCGTCCCGTAGACGCGTTTCGCCTTCCCGCGCGCCTCACCCTCCTCCGGTTCGAGGATGCTGTCCGCCTCCTTGCGGAAGGTCGCCACCTCGACATTGTCATCCTGCCCGTAGCGCAGGTGGACGAGGCGGAAACGACGCCCGATGACGAAGGCGTTGCGGAACATCCGCTTGATCTGGTTGGGCGTGGCGTCCGACACGAGGTCGAAGTCCTTCGGCTGCTTGTTCAGCAGCAGGTCGCGCACGGCGCCCCCGACCAGGTACGCGGCATAGTGCTGGCGCTGCATGGTGCGCGCGATCTGCCAGATGCGCTGCTCAATGCCCGCGGGATCGATCTTGTGGTCCTGCTGGTGCAGTACGACCAGCCCTTCATTCCTGTCCATAACCGCCTGCATTGTAGTTATTTTTCACGCCACGTCAAGCGCGCCCCTCGCTCCCGTCGCTGCGCTCACCACCCCGCACTGCCCCCCTCATATACGCGTACACCTGCGGCGGTATTTCATTTTTGACGTTCCATACAATTATATGATATGATAGAGCGCGGTGTTCGGACGGGGGGCACGTGTGCGCATCGTCCATACAGAGGAATCGTGCGGGTGGGGCGGTCAGGAGATGCGTGTGCTCCGCGAATGCCTCGGGCTGCGCGAACGCGGGCACGAGGTGGCGCTCGTCTGCCAGCCGCAGGCGGCGCTCGCCCGCCGCGCCGCGGCCGCCGGCCTCCCCGTCTGGCTGGTGCCGCTCACCGGGCAGGTGAGCATCGCCTCCGCGCTGCGCGTGCACCGCGCCCTTTGCGACCTGCGCCCCGCCATCCTCCATGCGCACTCCTCCATCGACGGCTGGATGGGCGCGTACCTCAAGCGCGTGCACGGCTACCGGCTCGTGCGCACCCGCCCTATCGAAATGCCCGTGCGCAACCAGCTCGCCAATCGCGCCTGCGAGCATCGCGGCGAGCGCGCGCGCGAACGCGGACGCATCGATCCAGAACGTGGC
>CAZWUZ010000249.1:0-5718 GCA_964637655.1 uncultured bacterium
ACGGCCCGATCCGGCAGCAGCGCGCCCAGCGGTGCGTCGGGCGCGATGAAGTCGCTCGCCGCGCGCGCGGCACCCAGCGTGTCGCGCAGCACTGTGGCGAAGGTGCGCGCGCAGGCCTGCTGCGGCAAGGTGCTGCAGCGCACTTTCCGCCCGGTCGGGCGGGATGGCGAAAAGCAGCCCGCCCGAGGTCTGCGGGTCGAACATGATGTCGCCTGCCTCGCGCGGAATGGTCTCCAAACCGCGCACCATGCCGCTGCGGAATTCGCGGTTGCGGTAGGTGCCCGCGGGGATGAGTCCCATGCGCGCGTATTCGACCGCGCGCGGCAGCAGCGGCATGCGCGCGAAGGAGAACTGCAGTCCTGCTGCGGTGTTGCTGACCATCTCCGCGGCGTGGCCGAGCAACCCGAACCCCGTAACATCAGTGCAGGCGGAGGCGTCATACTCCCGCGCAACCTGCGCTGCCGTACGGTTGAGCGTGGTCATCGCGGTGATCGCGGCAGCGAGCGTGGTTTCGTCCGCCAATTCTGCGCGCAGTGCGGCATTGATCAGTCCGGTCCCCAGCGGCTTGGTCAGGATGAGCGTGTCGCCCGGACGCGGGGTATTGTTGCGCAGCGCCTGCTGCGGATGGATGCGCCCGGTTACTGCCAACCCGAATGTTACCCCTTCGTCCTCAATGCTGTGCCCGCCCACCAGCGCGGTCTGTGCCTCAGCCAGCACGTCAAGTGCGCCGCGCATCATCGCGCGCAGCACGCTGATTTCCATGGTCGATGCCGGGAAGCAGACGATGGCGAGCGCGGTCAGCGGCGTGCCCCCCATGGCATAGACGTCAGAGAGGGCGTTGCAGGCGGCGATTTTGCCGAACAGCAACGGGTCATCGACGATGGGCGGGAAAAAGTCGACCGTCTGCACCAGCGCTGTATCATCGTTGAGGCGGAAGATACCGGCATCATCAGAGGTATTGTAGCCGACGATCAGGTCGGGAAAGTGCGGTTGCGTCAGGCCGCACAGCGCCTTGTCCAGCAAGCCGGGCCCTAATTTCGCGCCACAACCGGAAAACTTCGTGTGCCGGGTCAGCTTGCTGTCAGTCATGGAGCAGTTGCCTGATAACGGAAATGCCGTTAGTGACATCGTCCGTTGTGGTAGACCAGCCGAAACTCAAGCGTACCGTGCCGTCAGGAAAGGTGCCGAGCGCGCGATGTGCGCCCGGCGCGCAGTGCAGTCCGCAGCGCACCGCAACTTCTGCCCGGTCGAGCGCGCGGGTGATATCCGCAACGGAATGCCGTGCGTGGGTGAACGAAACGATGCCGTGCGTCTCCGCCGGACCGTGGCTGGTGATGCCGGGAATGCCGGCGAGCAGTTCGCGCGCCTGCGCGGTCAGCGTGGCGATATGCGCACTGATGCGCCCGACCCCGGTGGCCATGACAAATTGCAGTGCTGCCTGTAATCCCCCAATCCCCACGAGGTTCGGGGTGCCGCTCTCCAACCGGTCCGGGAATTCTTCCGGCTGCTCTTCGGAGGAAGAATGCGAGCCGGTGCCGCCGCAGATGACCGCTGCGAGGTCTGCTTCCGGCGCGACGTACAGGAGGCCTGTGCCGGTCGGACCAAGCAGCCCCTTATGTCCCGAGGCACAGAGAAAATCAACGGGGGTTTCCGCTACGGAGAGCGGCAGCGTGCCGAGTGCCTGGGCGGCATCGAGGCAGAAGCGCGCGCCTGCGGCATGCGCGTCGCGAGCCAGTTCCTGCCACGGGAGCACGGTGCCGGTCACGTTGCTGACCGCGGTGCAGATGACGAGCGTGGGACGCGCGGCGAGCCGGCGTTGCCAATCATCGCGGTCGATGGTGCCGTCACGGCGCATGACAAAGCGGTCAATCGTGATGCCGTCGCGTTGCGCCCGGCAGTGCAGCGGACGCATCACCGCGTTATGTTCCAGCGGTGAAACCAGCACCCGGTCGCCGGGGCGCAAACAACCGAAGATGACCATGTTGAGCGACAGCGTCGTGCCGGAAGTGAAGACCACGCGCGTGCTGTCCTGCGCGCCAAGCAGTGCTGCCACCAGCTGCCGGGTGGTGTAGAGCAGTTCGCTCGCCGCTATTGACGCGTCATGCGAGGCGCGGTTGGCATTGGCCAGACCGAGCGCGCGTACCATCGCGTCCGCTACGCCCGGTGCCTTCGGGAAACTGGTGGCGGCGTGATCGAGATAGATCATGCGGCACGCTCCCGCAGCATGAAGCCGCCGGCGAACAGGTCACCGGTGGCGACGCCCGCCACCCGGGGCGAGGCGAGGAGCAGCGTGGCGAGTTCGTTCGCCTGGCGGGACAGCAGCGGGGTGACAATCTTCGTGATGATGACGAAGAACGGCAGACACTCCGGTATGCGTGCTGCATATCCGTCCGGCGGCAGCAGTGCCGCTGTCACATGCGCCGTCGTCAGCAGTGTGCCGGGCGCGAGCTGAAACCGCTCCGCGAAGAGAATGCTGCGGTGCACGACATAATCGCCCAGCGGCATCAGCAATGCGTCGGCGCCGACCACCGCGAAAATCGCGTCGGCCGCCGTGTTGATGACCGGCTCGTGCTCCGCGTGTGCCTTCAGCGGCCGGCCCGCGCTTCCGTCCGCCTCGACGATGATGCGGTCGGCCATGCCGGCTAACTGTTCAATCAGCGCCGCGCTGCCGCGCAGTTTCCCGCTGGTCGGTTCCGTGGCTTCTGCGACAGTGACCTGCCGGTGCTCTGCCAGCGCGGCACGCAGGGTGCCGGCATCCGGTGCCAGCAGCGTGCAGGGGGACTCGCCGGGTGATGGCGGAAAAATGTGCGTAGTGGTGGTGGTGATGACCGTCTCGCCCCGCGTCACGGCTGCATGTGCCAGCGCATACATGAGCGAGGTCTTGCCGCCGCCCCCGATAAGGTGCGGGCAACGGTACGCGGTGAGCGCAGCCGGCAGGGTCAAGAGCCCGTCTCCGGCAGGCCGTTCCTTTCCCCGCGCAACGGGGAAAGACATATACCCTCTCCCGCCCCGGGCGGGAGAGGACAGGGTGAGGGCGGGACCGCAGCGCTGTGCGCGAGTATTGCTTCGAGTACACCGCCGCTGATGGTGCGCGTCTTGTCAGAGAGCGTGGCACAGTATTCCTGCCTGCCGCGCGGATCGATATCGCCGAGTTTGGTGCCGGTCGCCACCGCGATACCGCTCTGCAGCAGGCCGCGCAGCATGCCGTCGATGGCGGCAGATACTGGCGTCGCATCGACGGTGCCGACCGTATCACCCGCGGCAACCGTCTCCCCGATGGTCCGCTCGCTGCGGAAGATGCCCGCATGCGGGGCGCGGAAACAGCGCTGCGCGGTAACCCCGCCAATGGCGCCGGGAATGCCGGTATCCGCCTCCGGCGCGCGGTCGTAGAGTACGCGTCCGAGGTCGTGTCCGCGATTGGTTTCGATGGCGACATGACAATTATCGCCCGGGACGAAACCGGGGCCGAGGCCGATAACCAGCGGAGCATCGGTGCTGTGTGTGTCGATGTCGCGCTTGAGCAGCCGCGCGTCGACCAGCACCTCAGGGCGCAGCGTGGTGCGGCAGGCGGCCTCGGGATCGACTAGCACGGGGAGATGCGACCAGTCGAATCCCGCGGGGAGCGCGGCATAGTGGTGTGCGGTCACCCCTTCCACGGTGATGCTTCCCGCATAGACCGCGGTGGCGAAGGCGACGGTGCGGCGCACCGGCAGCGGCTCCGGGATTTCGGTCAGCACAACGCGGAAACCGCTGCGGAACAGGCGATGCGCGGTACCCGTGGCGTGTTCCCCGGCCCCGCGGATGAGAATGAGCGGCTTTCTGTCAGGCATGTGCATTTCTCCTGCCGGTGAACAGCCGGCGCATGGCGGTGCGGTGGCGGCGTGTTGCATAGGCGGCAACATCGTCGCGCATGACGGTGTAGGCGGCCAGCACGCGCGTGCCGAGCGGGGTGAGTGCCGCGCCGCCGTGCAGGTTTCCCCCCTTGCAGCGCACGAGCACGGGGACGCCCAACGCCCCTTCGAGCAGGCGGATGATGCGCCACGCTTTTGAATAGGACATGTTCAGTTCCGCTGCTGCCGCGCGAATCGAGCCCGTGCGCACGATACCATCGAGTAAAAAGGCGGCCCCGTTGCCCAGCACCGCCTCGCCCTGCCCGCTGCGGATTTTGACCGATACGCTGATCTGCATGCCGATATTCTACATCAAGAATATCGGCGGGTCAACCAGTCTCCGGTTTGCCCGAAGCAGGTAGCCGCAGGCTTCAGCCTGCGTTGAGTTGTTGTGGTGACGAACGACATACGCACCCTGAAGGGTGCGGCTACCACCGCCGTACGTTCCCCTCATACACAGGGTGGGATGGTGTCAGTCAGTAAAACGAAAAGAATCGAGCAGAAAACGGTACTGCTCCGCGTGGCGGGAAAATGCGGGGTCGTTGGGGGCGGCATGGTCATACTGGACGCTGATAATGCGGCGTGCATGCGGGCAGAAGAGTTCCGCCACCGTGCGGTCGAAGGCAAACCAGAGCACGCGCGTTGCCGCCTGTCCGCCCAGTGCCCCGGCGCCCACCTCCTCAAGATTTTCGCTCCCCGCCAGGTGGCGGGCAACCCATGTTTCGGGCGGGACACCGGCGGGCGGGATGATGATGCGGACCATCACGCTCCCGGGCCATGTGCCGCTGCGTTCGCGGAACGTCACCTTCTGCACTTCCCCGAAAGCGGCATCGAGCAGCCGGTGTTGTTCGGTTGCGGTGGTGTCGGTACCCGCGGTGATGACTTCCCAGCCGGGCGGATAGCGCAGCGTGTAGCCCGGTGCAGCATAGGTTTCCCATCCCCGGTAGCGGGTGGCCAGCGTGGCGCGCTCAGGGGCAGTACAACCACAACAGCAGAGCAGCAGCAGGATGAGCAGGTGGCGCATAAATGTACCTTGCCATATACCTGCCGGCCGGTCACTCGGAAAAAGCGGGCAGGCCGGTCAAAAATACGCTATACTTGCTGTGCGCAACCGGCGCCCGGAGGAGACCATGCCGCAGGCAGCGTATTACGTGAGCGTGAACCACCAGCAGTACGGGCCGGTCGACCGGCCGACCCTGATGCAATGGCTGCAGGAGCGTCGCCTTAGCGCCATGGACTGGGTCTGGGTGGAGAGTGCGCAGGACTGGTACCCGGTCTTCATTGTGCCCGACTTGTCGGCGCTCGTACTGCACCTTGACGAAAAGCCGAAGCAGCCGCCGGTGCCGCCCGCACCCGAGACGCCCGCGGCGCAGGCCGTCCCTGATATCGGCACTCGCGTATTTTTCCATGACAAGCAGGTGACTGACGCCGAACTGGTCAAAAAGCGCCGGATGGTGCGCCTCGCCCTCGATCTCCCCATCCTCTACTCGACGCGGGCGCAGGAATTCGGCGAGACCTCGCTCTTCGAACCCTCGATGCTGATCGACATCTCTGCGCTCGGCATCGCGTTCGAGTCGAAGCACTACGTCGAACCGGGTGGCATTGTCAAGGTGGTCATCGAGTTCCCGACCGCGGCGAGCAAGTTCCAGGCACGCGGCAAGGTGGTGCGCTGCAGCCGCTCTCCGCACGACTCCGAACTCTACCAGGTCGGCTGCAAGTACTCGCTGCTGCCGCAGGCGGAAATGCGCAAACTCGAAAAATTTTTCGAGTACACCCTGCACAAGCACCAGCGCGAGCACCCGTCCGCCTGACCCGCGCTGCACCAGAT
>CAZWUZ010000250.1:0-5676 GCA_964637655.1 uncultured bacterium
ACGCGGCAGATGCCGCCGCCATCCGCCACCGCGTCGAGGACAAACCGGTAGCGCCGCCCCGCCCGGCGGAAATACCCGTGTGCCACGCCCGTGCGCCGCGCGGTTTCGAGCCGCCACGCCAGGTCGGCGAGCTGCCAGCCGCGGGGTACCGCCGCCAGCTGCTGCCAGGCCCGCGGCAGCGGCGAATGCTGCCGCACGCGTCCCTCCCCGTCGTAGCGCAGCGCGCAGGGCCACAGGCCCGTCACCGGGACCGCCGCGGGCGCCGCCGGCCGTTCCCACGGGGCCGGGCCGTGATGCCAGAAACCCGCGACCGCGCCGTCGGCAGCAAGCAGCGGCACCGCGCGCCCCTCGCGCTGCTGCCGCCCCCGCACCTCCGCCTCCTCGTCCGGCGTGAAGTACGTGCCGCGACAGGCGGCGAGAAAGTCCGCCACCGGCTCCGCCGCGCCGCGCGCGGCATAGGCCTCGACTGCGCGCCGGCGCACCACGCCGGCGCACTCACCGTCGGGTTCAACCAGCGGCAGCGCCGGGAACGGATACTCGGAAAAGAGACGCAGCAGGTCGGAACCCGCGTGCGCCGGCACGCGTTCAGGAAGTGACAAACGGTTGTGTTGCGTTCAGGCCGTCAGTTGCCCAGCCGCCCCGAGGTTACCCCGAGCAGTTCCAGCACCCGGCCCGGCATCAGGTTCGCCTGCGAGATCATCGCCGCGCTGCTCTGCACCAGCAGCTGACTGCGCGTGTAGGAAATCATCTCCGCGGCAAGATCGGCATCACGGATGGCGGAGAGCGCCGACGTCGCCGTCAGTTCGCTCGTGCCGAGGAAATTCAGCGCGTGCTGCAGCCGGTTCTCCTCCGCGCCGATATCCGCCAGCTGTGTCAGCACCTCCTGCAGTGCCGCCGCCGCGGTCCCGATGGCGGTCTCCGCCTGCCCCTGCGTCGCCACCGACAGCCCGGTCAGTCCGAGCGTGGTCGTCGACATGCTGGCGATGCTGATGGGAATGGTCATCCCCGCATCGGGACCCGCCTGAATCTGCCCGGGATTGACCTCCCCGCGCAGCAGCGCCAGCGTGTTGAAAGACGCGGTGGAACTGAGGCGGTTGACCTCCGTCAGCAGGCGGTTGACCGCGACCTGCAGATTGGCACGATCAGTCGCCGTGAGAGTGCCATTCGCCGCCTGAATGGCGCTGGCGGAAACTTCCTCGAGTATGGTGCTGATCTCCTGCAGCGCCCCTTCGGCCGTCTGCAGCAGCGAGATGCCCGTTTCGACGTTGGTCTGGGCCTGAACGATCCCTCCTAATTGGTAGCGAAACTTGACGGCAACCGCGAATCCCGCGGGGTCATCCGCCGCATCATTGATCCGATATCCCGACGACAGACGTTCAAGAACCTTTGACAGGTTATCCTGCGCGGCGGAATAATACCGATGTGCCGTAAGCGCAGGGAGGTTGAGGGTGATACGCATGGTTCATCGCCTCCATCCGTGAGTGACCGCGAACCCGCTGACGTCCGTGTATGCCAGCACCGTGCTGCTGTTCAGTTTTCCCCTATCCCGGAACACATTATACCATTATTGTATCCCTTTGTCAAGGGTTATGCCGCGGGCGGCAGCAGCAACCTCTGTTCTGCCATCCGGTTGCACGCGTTGTCAGACAGGCGGAGCCAGCGTCAGGATACGGTTGCGACCGAGGCGCTTGGCCTGATAGAGCAGGCCATCCGCCAGCGCCACCAGTTCCTGCCCGTCGCGCTCATCCTCAGGGAATGCCGCCACCCCGCCGCTGATGCTGATCTGCCCGTTGGGATGCTTTTCCCGGTTCGGGAAGGGCCAGGAGGCAATCGCCTGCCGCACCTGCTCCGCCCAGTGCAGTCCCTGCGCCCGGTCGCATCCCGGCAGCACCGCGAGAAACTCCTCGCCACCGTAGCGCCCCAGCGGGGTATGCGGCGGCAGCGCGCGCCGCGTCACCCCGACCAGTTCGATAAGCAGAATGTCGCCCGCCAGGTGCCCGTTGAGGTCGTTGAACTTCTTGAAATAGTCGATATCGAAGAACACCACCGCCAGTGGTTTCCCCTGTTTTTCCGCCAGCTCCAGTTCATTGGCCAGCAGGTCGAGGATGAAGGTCTTGTTGTAGGTGTGGGTGAAGGTGTCCGACACCGCCGCCAGCGCCGTCTCCTCCAGCTGCTCGCTGCCGATGATGCGCGTGTATTTCAGTTCGCCCGTCACGTTCTGCAGGTAATCGAGCGAGGCCACGCGCACCCCCACGTTGCGCGCGAGCACCGTGCTCAGATGGTACTTGTGCTTGAGGATCTCGTCCCAGCGCTGTCGCGCGAGCGGCTCGTCAAAGCGGAGCCCGGTCAGGGCGAAGATGATGTTGCTGTAGAGCAGTTCCCCGCTCTGCGCCACCACCTCGTCGACGTGAACGATCTCGTCACGCGTCGGGTGGCGGTCCATGGCGAAGATATCGATAATGCGGTCGTCGATGGCGGCGAGTTTCTTGAGGTCTTCGCTGTCCAGCGGACGTGAATCAGTCATGACATGCCTTTCCGGGTTTCACAGCAGCGCCATGCCGTTCCGTTGTCAGCAGGGATGCGTGCGGGCGGGCCGCCGGAAACCAAACCGGCATGGTGTAGCATAGGTGCACCGTCGCTGTCAAAATCGCAGGAAGCGATGCATGCCGCAGCCGCCATGGAGGGCAAAAGCTGCGGCAAATTGCCTTTTAGCACGCCCTAACGTATGATGACCTGCATGGAACTGGAAACCATTGCCGGGTGGCTGGTCTATTTCAGCGCGCCGGCAGCCATCTACGCGTCGCTGTTCGGCATGCTGCTGCTCTGCGGGTTCGGTCTGCCGCTCCCCGAGGATGTCACCCTCATCGCCGGCGGCTATCTTGCCTTTCTCGGAAAGGTCGATGTCCATGTCGTGCTGCTCGTCTCGTTTCTCGGGGTGATGATCGGCGACTCGACCATCTTCCTGCTCGGGCACCGCTACGGGTCGCGCCTGCTGCGCGTGCGCCCCCTGTCGCGCTTTCTCACCGAGCCGCGCCTGGCCAAAGCGCAGGGCTACTTCCACCGCTACGGCGACAAGGTCTTCTTTATCGCGCGCTTCCTGCCGGGACTGCGCACCCCGATTTTCTTCACCGGCGGTTCGCTGCACAGCCGCTTCCGCACCTTCTTCACCTACGACTTCATCGCCGCCCTCGTCAGTGTCCCCGTCTGGGTGTACGGCGCCTACTTTGGCGGCCCCTACATCCACCGGTTCATGACCTACGGGAAGTGGGCGCAGGGCGGCCTGATTGCCCTGCTGGTCATCGCCGTCGCCGGGAAGATCTGGTGGTCACGCCGCAAGGAACGCCGCGCCTGAACCGGTCCGCACCGCCGTGGCCACACACACTGACAACTGAACAGCGAATTTGACGTAAGCAGCAGCGTCAGGATCTGCGGAGCGCAGGAGAAATTCAGGCAGGGAGCAAAACGTGGTGCGCGACTGCGGTTGACCGTCCGCATTCAGCAGAGCGTAAGCAGGAGCGCGCTAAAAGGCTGGACCGGAGCAAAACGCTGTGCGCGACTGCGGTTGACCGTCCGCATTCAGCAGAGCGTAAGCAGGAGCGCGCTAAAAGGTTGGACCGGACGCCTGGTGGGGTCCGGTCCACTGAAAGGGAAATATACTGCTGACCGGCGAATGAGGGATGTGCCGGTTAGTATCGTCTACTGGCGACCGATCAGAGCATCCGCGATCCGTTCCGCAATCGCCTCGGCAACTTTTTCCGTCAGATAGTTGCCACTGGCAATGCGTTCCGCGGCTGCCTTGACCCGGTCGATGCGCACGTCAGGAGCAGCTTTCGCCGCCTCTGTCGCCCTGGCCACCTCAGCTGCCTGCTGAGCGGCCGGCGATATCTCGATGCGATCCCCTGAACGCTCTGCTTTCGGCGTTTCCGCCTTCTTCGTGCGCTCTGCCCGTTGGGTCTCCTGCACCTTGTTGATGCCATTGATATTAGAGATATCCATCGACCTCACCTCCTTTTTACCCCGTCTATCCCCTTCTTCGTCATTTCTGTATCCTGACTTGAGTGTTTTCTGATGAATTTTTATTATCTTCTGTTATTGCTGATTTTGTGCCTGTTATTCCGGCCCTGATCTGCCACGCTGCCACCCCGATAATAATCGACGACAGCGAACTGATAATAAAGTGGGTCATGGCAAAAGCAACCGCCTGCGCATCACTCAGCCCCATCTGCCGGAAGATGAGAATATAAAGCAGGTCGCGGGTCCCCACCCCGGCAATCGATATCGGCAGGATGGTCACGATGGTGACAATCGACACAAAGAAACAGGTATGCCACCAGGTGAGCGGAATTCCCATACGGTTGGCAAGGTCGTACATCTGGAAGAAAATGACGATATAGGCGAGCACGGTATACAGGGCCGCCAGCAGGAAATGACGCAGCGTCAGCAGGCGGAAGTAGCCGGTAAACGCGGCGCCGCCACCCGCCACCAGGGCAGCATAGCGCTGCGGTACATGGCGACCGAGACGGGCGAAGAGCCAGGCGATGAAATTAGTCCGCGCGCAAAGCCAGGCGACCACCACCAGAAAGAGTGCGACAAAGACAAAGAGCACGGTGAGCCGCGGGCCGAGCGCGATGGTGGTGATCCCCCAGGTGCCGATGACCGCCAGCAGGCCAAGGTCGAAGATGCGGTCGAGCACGACGCTGCCAAGCGCCGCCGACGCCGGCACGCCGGTGTCCTCCCGGACGAACTGCGCGCGCAGCAGGTCTCCCACCCGGCCCGGCGTCACCATGGCGAGGTAGCCGGCGGCGCCGAAATCGAGCGCCGCCCGGCGCAGCGGCTGGCGGCAGAGCGGGCGGAGCAGGCACTGCCAGCGCAGCGACTTGAACAGCACAACCAATGCCAGCAGGGCGAGATTGTAGAGCCACGGAAGCCAGCCGGCGGCCTGCAGGGCGGCATTGACCGCCTGCAGGTCGGTACGCCAGAGGATGACGGCGAAGATGATCAGGCCGATGGCGCGCAGCAGCCAGCGTTTCATGCGGGCACCGCCAGCCGGTCGAGTCCGCGCGCCACGGTGGCGAGCATCTCCTCCGCCGTCTGCCGCTGCTGCGCCGGCGTCGCCTGCCATCTCGCCACCTTGATGTCCCAGCGGCAGAGTTCACCGAGGCGGGTGAGCGCCGCCAGGTCACTGACCGGTGTCCCCGTCGCCAGCAGGGCACGCGCCTGTCGCACCTCAGCCCGCAGTTGTGTCCAGCAGGCGTCAGCCGCCACCGCGTCAGGCACCGCCGCGTGCAGGTCTACCTGCACGCGCCAGTCGCCCGGCGCTTTCGGCAGTTCACGCCGCAATACGTCAGCCAGCGCCACCCGCGGCAGCGTGCCGGGCCCGGCCCCCGGCGGACAGGCATTGAGCGTGCGGCCGCGCCAGGCCGCCGCCTCGCGTTCCAGCCAGTGCCGCCAGTAGCCCATCTGGCGGGTGCTGTCCGGCGCCGCCAGGTCGAGCCCGTGGTACAGCGAGCGTCCGGCCATCTCGACCGTCGCATACCGGTTGGCCTGCGCCCGCCAGCCGTCATACAGCCGCGCCCCGCGCGTGTACATCCGTTCCCCGTCAAGCACCAGGTCGACTCCGACGAGCACCACCGGGTCGCATCCCATGCGCCGCGCCAGGTCGTAGGCAGCGGTGAC
>CAZWUZ010000251.1:0-5552 GCA_964637655.1 uncultured bacterium
CTCGACTACCTGCGGCGCCTGGCGAACATGATTGTGCAGACCTCGCGCTGCGGGCTGGGGCAGGCGGCGCCCAACCCGGTGCTCGGCGCGCTCAACAACTTCAAGGATCTCTACGCGAACCTGGTGTCGGAGCGCCCGCACGGGCTGCAGCCGACCTTCAACCTGGCGGAAGCGGTGGTCGACGCGGAGCATAACGTCGGCCGCCGGTCGCTGTACGTGTAGGCGGGGAGGATACGATGAGCGAACACGTTACCATCACCATTGACGGCAAGGCCATCACCGTGCCGGCGGGGACGACCGTCCTCAAGGCGGCCGAGGCGGCGGGCATCTACATCCCGCGTCTCTGCGCCTTCAAGGACCTCGTGCCGCACGGCTCCTGCCGCGTCTGCTCGGTGCGCTGCAACGGGCGCATCCAGGCCTCCTGCGTGCAGACCGTGGCGGAGGGGATGGTCGTCGAGTACGACACCGCGGAACTCAACGAGTTCCGTAAAAACATCGTCGACATGCTCTTTGTCGAAGGCAACCACTTCTGCATGTTCTGCGAGAAGAGCGGCAACTGCGAGCTGCAGGCGCTCGCCTACCGTCTCGGCATTGCCGCGCCGCAGTACCCGTACCAGTTCCCCGACCGCACGCTCGACATGTCGCATCCCGATGTCTATCTCGACCGCAACCGCTGCATCCTCTGCGGCCGCTGCGTGCGCGTGTCGCAGGAGACGGACAAAAAGAACGTCTTCCAGTTCGTCGGGCGCGGCAAGGACAAACGCCTGCAGGTGAATGCCGACTCGCTCGGGGAGACCGACCTCAAGGTGGTCGATGCCGCGGTGCAGGCCTGCCCGGTGGGGGCGCTGATGCGCAAGCGCGTCGGCTACGCCGTGCCGGTCGGCAAACGGGAATTCGACGCCGCGCCCATCGGCAGCGACATCGAGAAGGGGGGCAGGTAACATGAGCAAAGCGCGTATTGCCACGGTGTCGCTCGCCGGCTGTTTCGGCTGTCACATGTCCGTGCTCGACATCGACGACCGTATTCTCAAGCTGGCGGAACTGGTCGAGTTCGACCGCTCCCCCATCAACGACTACAAGGAGTTCCAGGGACGCTGCGCCGTCGGCCTCATCGAGGGTGGCTGCTGCAACGAGGAGAATGTCCACGTCCTCGAGGATTTCCGCAAGCATTGCGACCTGCTCATCTCGCTGGGCGACTGCGCTATCAGCGGCGGCATCCCGGCCATGCGCAACACCGTGCCGCTGCGCGAGTGTTTGCAGACCGCCTACCGCGAGGCGCCGGGCATCTACAACCCGGGGAATATCATCCCCAACGACCCGGAAATCCCGCTGCTGCTCAACAAGGTCTATCCCTGCCACGAAGTGGTCAAGATCGACCTCTTTTTGCCGGGTTGTCCGCCGCCGGCGGATGCCATCTGGGACACGCTGGTGGCGCTGCTCACCGGCAAGCCCGTCACGCTGGCCTATGACCGGCTGAAGTACGACTGAGGAGAACGCACATGGCGAAGAACTATACCATCCTGCCCGTCACCCGCGTCGAGGGGCATGGCAAGGTCACCATTCATCTCGACGACCGCAACGAGGTCGAGCAGGTGCGCCTGCACATCGTCGAGTTCCGCGGTTTCGAGCGCTTCATCCTCGGGCGTCCCTACTGGGAGATTCCCGTCGTGGTGCAGCGCCTCTGCGGCATCTGCCCGGTCAGCCACCACCTCGCGGCGGCCAAGGCGATGGACCGCATCGTCGGCGGCGAGAACCTGACCCCGACGGCGGAGAAGATGCGCCGCCTGATGCACTACGGGCAGATGTTCCAGAGTCACGCGCTCCATTTCTTCCATCTCTCCGCGCCCGATTTTCTCTTCGGTACGGATGCGACGGCGCAGAGCGCGTTCACCGCGCCCGCGGCGCAGCGCAATGTCATCGCGCTGGCGGGGAAGTTCCCCGACCTGGCGGTGCAGGGCGTGATGATGCGCAAGTACGGGCAGGAAGTCATCAAAGCGACGGCGGGGAAGAAGATCCACGGCACGGGCGCCATTCCGGGCGGCATCAACAAGAACCTGAGCATCGCCGAGCGTGACGACCTGCGTAAGGAACTCGACCAGATGCTGACCTGGTCGCAGTCCGCGGTGAAGATCGCCCGCACCTTCACCGAGGAACATCTGCAGGAACTGCTGCCGTTCGGCTCGTTCGACTCCAACCACCTCTCGCTGGTGCGTGAAGGTGACGGGGCGATGGACCTCTACCACGGTGTGCTGCGCGCTGTCGACAAGGACGGGAAACGTATCGTCAACGATGTCGACTACCAGCGCTACCTGTCGGTGGTCAGCGAAGAGGTGCGTGCCTGGTCGTACATGAAGTTCCCGTTCATTACCGCCCTCGGGCCGGAGCAGGGGTGGTACCGGGTCGGGCCGCTGGCGCGGCTCAATACCGCCACCTTCATCGATACCCCGCTGGCCGAGGCGGCGCGCCAGGACTTCATGGCGCTGACCGGGGGGATGCCGAACAACGTCACCATGTGCTACCACTGGGCGCGCATGATCGAACTGCTGCACAGCATCGAGAAAATCAAAGAACTGCTCTTCGATGCCGACCTGCAGGGGACGGACCTCATGGCCTCCGGGCCGCGGCGCGAGGAGGGCGTCGGCCTTATCGAGGCGCCGCGCGGCACGCTCTTCCACCATTACCGCGTCAACAAGAACGACGAGGTGACCATGGCCAACCTCATCGTCTCGACGACCAACAACAACGAGCCGATGAATCGCGCCATCACGAAAGTGGCGAAAGACCACTATACGGGGAAGAACGACCTGTCGGAAGGGCTGCTCAACTGCATCGAGGTGGCCATCCGCGCCTATGACCCGTGTCTCTCCTGCGCCACGCACGCGCTCGGGCAGATGCCGCTGCTCGTCGAGGTGCACGACGCGGCAGGAGACGTGGTCACCAGCCGCACCCGCGGATGAACGCGCCCGCGTTCCCGCGCGGGCGCGTGCTGCTCCTGTGTTATGGTAATACCGCGCGGCAGGACGACGGGCTTGGCCCGCTCCTTGCCGAGGCGGCAGCTGCGCTCAACCTTCCCGACCTGACGGTCGAGACCGATTACCAGCTCAATATCGAGTATGCCGCCACCGTCGCGCAGTACGACGCGGTGGTCTTTGCCGATGCTGCCGTCGATGGCCCGGCGCCGTTTTCCTTCGCGGTGGTGGAACCGAAAGCCGAGGGGAGCATCAGCACGCACAGCGTTTCCCCCGCCGGCATCATGCATATCGCGCGGCTCCATTTTTCCGCGCCGGCCGCGGGCTATGTGCTGGCCATGCGCGGCTACGAATTCGCGATGTTTACCGAGACGCTGACGGAACAGGCGGCAGCCAACCTCGCTGCCGCGGTGGCCTTTATCCGCGCTGCCCGTCGCTGACCGCATGCTTCGCCTTGCCGCGCTGGCCCCGTATCTCGTCGCGCTGCTTCCGCTCGTCCGCCTCGCGGTGCGCAACAGCGCCGCCTGTTCCCCGGTGGCCATTGCCGCGCTTGCCGCGCTCATCGTCGTTGCCGTGGCGCTGCTCAATCTGCTGCTGCGCCGCCTGCTCCCCGCGCCCGGGGCGCGCCGCCTCTGGCTGGCGCTGGTGCTCCTCGTTCCGTCGCTCTACCCGTTCTGGCGCACGTTCGCGGTGAATCTTGAACCGCCGCTCACGCCGCCGGTGATCGCGGCACTCTTCCTGCTGCTGACCGGCATGGTTGCTGCCATCGCGGCCTGGCGCTGGCGCCGCTCACCGCCGGGGAGCGAACCGGCGGCCATATTCGGGTTTGTCGCGCTGCTGCTCGTGGTCTTCCAGGGGTGGACACTCGGGCAGGACACGCTGCGCCGCCAGGCCGATTTCTCGGCGCACTGCGCGCAGTTGACGGCGCTCAGCGCTGCGGAAGTGCAGGCCGCCGCCGTGGCGGTGCGGGCGCCCGACATTCTGCATATCGTCGTCGACGGGTATGCGCGGGCCGACACCCTGCGCCGCGTCTGCGGCTATGACAACCGCCCGTTCCTCGACGCGCTGCGGCAGCGCGGGTTCACGATCAATGATCACGCGATTGCCAACTACCCGCAGACGCTGCTCGCGCTCGGGTCAGCGCTCAACCTGACGTATATTCCCGCGCTCCCCCCGCGCTACGACAACTGGCCGCACTACTACCTGCTGCAACACAGCCGGGTCATCCGCCTGCTCGAGGCGCGCGGCTATGTCGTGCGCGACGCGTCGGGCGGGTATGCCGGCATCGCCCCGGGGCCGCGCCATCGTCTTCCGGACGCGGTCTTCCCGCAGCATGCCGACCTGCTGGTGGTGCTGCTCGGGGTGACCCCGCTGCCGGATATGCTCGACGGACTGCTCCGGCCGCGCTCACTGGCGGGGCTGCTGCTGCGCCGCGCGCAGGAAATCGCCTGGCAGCGCGCCGCAGAGCCGCCGGAGGAGGCGCGCCCCACCTACACCTTTTTCCATTGTGTCAGCGCACACGGGCCGCTGCTGCATGATGTGCACAGCGACTGGCCGGAGGACATATCACAGGAAGCGCGTATCCCGCTCTATGTCGGGGCGGTTGCCTACACCGGCAACCGTTTGCTGCAACTGATCGACCGGGTGCAGGCACGGCGCGAACGCCCGACGCGGATCCTTATCCACTCCGATCATGGCTCCGACCTCTGCTATGACTGGGAGCGCCCCGAACGTTCCGACCTGCCCGAACGCTTCGGCATCCTGCTGGCTGACAATGGCGATACCGACCCGCCGCGCTCGCCCGTCAACCTGTTCCGCCGCCTGCTGACGCGGGAATTCAACCTCGACTACCCGCTGCTGCCCGATCGTGCGTTCCTGTCCGGCGCTTCCCCGCATCTGCCCATCGACATCACCGATTCCCTGCCCCTGTAAAAAGGGGACACAATACTGATTTCGTGCAAAATCAGTATTGTGTCCCCGAATAGTTACTGACCACGGACAAACACATCATTGCATTCACCACAGAGCACGCTGAGCACGCAGAGAAAGGCGGGACGGTAACGAATTGACCACGGGGCACACGGAGCACGCGGAGCGGTTGCGGTTTGCCGCTGGTATTGCCGCTGGAACTCCCGACGATGCATGCCCGCAGGGCCTGGCATCCATCCCTTCCGGTGCTTTTCTCCGTGCACTCCGTGTACTCCGTGGTAAAGCAGTTGCAACCATTCAGCCGGCTACTGTATTTCCCCTCTCCCGCCGGGAGAGGAAGCCGCGAAGCGGCAGGTGAGGGCAGACACGGCCGGACGTATCCCCTCACCCGACGCTGCGCGTCGCCCTCTCCCAAAGGAGAGGGGACTGATTGACTGAATAGTTGCAAGCAGTTGATGTCAGATAAGGGAAAGCACACTGCCGGCTGATGTGAAAGCCGGCAGTGTGACTTTATGTTGGTTAGCGGCCGTTGCGACCGTTGTTGCTGTTGCCGTTGCTGTTGCCGTTGCTGTTGCCGTTGCTGCTGCTGTTGCCGTTGCTGCTGCTGTTGCCGTTGCTGCTGTTGCCGTTGCTGCTGTTGCCGTTGCTGCTGTT
>CAZWUZ010000252.1:0-5545 GCA_964637655.1 uncultured bacterium
GACAACGGTCAACGAGCGCGTGCTGGCGGAGGCGCGCGCCGCGCGCGACGAACTGCACGCGGCGCAGCGTGACGTGTATGCCGGGTTCGTGCGCGAACAGGCGCGCGCGCTCGGCACGGTGACGGCGGAACACGAGACGACGGCCGCGGACGGCACCTACCGCCTCGCGCTGACCGTGCAGGTCTGAGGAGGCGCATATGAGCCGGGTACTGCCCATCGGCGATCTGCCGCAGGAACTGACCCCGCAGCAGGCGGTGGCGGCGGGCTACAGCGCGGAACTGGCGCTGATCAGCGAGAAACTGCAGCATCGCCTGCCGGTGCTGATCGAATGCGAAAAGCAGCTCTTCGAATACGTCTACGCGCTGCTGCGCGAGCGGCTCAGTCCGCCCAACGGCGCGTGGAACCTGGCCCTGGTGGACGGGCGCGGCCTGCCGCAGCCGACGCTGCTCGGGCGCCTGACCGCGCACCTCGCGCAGGCGGTGCGCGCGGCGACCGGCGAACGGGAACTCATCGTCGTGCCGCATCTCGACCTGATGACGACCACCACGGAGAGCATGCTGACCGCGGAGGCGCGCGAGGTCATCTGCCTGCTCTACGAAAACCCCGAGGCGGTCTTTCTTGCCTTCAAGGACCCGTCGCTGTCGCTGCCGGCGGGGGTGCGCGACCTCTTTCCGGTGCGGGTCAACCTCTGCGGCATCCGGCGCGAGCGGCTGGCGCAACTCGTCCTGCAGCGCGAAGCGCGCAAATTCCACAACCGCGAGTTCAATCCGTTCGCGCTCTACAAGTACGTTTCGGGGCTCAATCCGGTGCGTCTGCGGCAGTTGCTCGGGCAGT
The DNA here is from genome assembly GCA_964637655.1 of uncultured bacterium. Classification (GTDB taxonomy): domain Bacteria; phylum DAOPZR01; class DAOPZR01; order DAOPZR01; family DAOPZR01; genus CAZWUZ01. The sequence continues at coordinate 835 of CAZWUZ010000252.1, forward strand.
TCGCCGACCGTGCCGACTGGACCCCGGAACACCCGGAGACCGGGGAACGCCTGGTGCGCGACATCCGCACGTACACCGCCGGGGCGCAATTCGAGATGCCGAACATCGATATCGAACGTGACATCGGCGGCTATACCGCGGTGAAACGTCACCTGCGCGACGAACTGCTGGCCGTCATCCGGCGGCGCGACGCGCTGACGGACGAGCGCGCCATCAGTGCGGTGGAACAACTGGTGCCCAACGGCATCATCTTCTGGGGGCCGCCCGGCACCGGCAAAACCATGTTTGCCAAGGCGCTGGCGACGGCGCTCGACGCGGTGGTGCTCGTGGTCAGCGGCCCGGAACTGAAAAGCAAGTGGTACGGCGAGACGGAGGAGAATATCCGGCGGCTCTTCCGCCAGGCGCGGGCCAATGCGCCGGCGGTGATCATTTTCGACGAACTCGATGCCATCGCCGCGCGGCGCGGCGAGGACGCGGGGGGGCGGCTGAACAACTCGGTGGTCAACCAGCTGCTGACGGAACTCGACGGGTTCCGCGGCGAGGAGTCGGTGCTGGTGGTCGGCACGACCAACTACCTCGAGGGGCTCGACCCGGCGCTGCTGCGCCCCGGGCGGTTCGAATTCCATATCCACGTCCCCTACCCGGACGCCGACGACCGGCGCGCCATCATCGACGTCTACCGGCGTTCGCTGCACCTGCACTGCGACGAGGCGGCGCTCGACCACCTCGTGCGGCGGACCGCCGGCCCGGTACCCGGCGCGGCCGCCTCGCGCTACACCGGCGACCATCTCTGCGCGCTGATGCGCGCGCTCAAGCGCGAGGAATTGCGGCGAGGCGAGCCGCTGACGGTGACCCCGGCGGAAATCGACGCCGCGCTGCGGCGCCAGCGGCCGGCGGCGCCGGCGGCGACCCCGCAGGAGCGCGAGGTCATCGCGCTGCACGAGGCGGGGCACGCGGTGCTCTGCGTGCTCATCCCGCACGCGCCCGCCATCGACCGCGTGGTGGTCGGCGAGGCGGGTGAAGACGCGGTCGGCGCGGTCATCAACCGCGCGCGCGACAACCAGTACGTGCTGACGCGCGCGGAACTGCAGGCCTATCTCGCCGTCTGCCTCGGCGGCCTGCTGGCCGAGGAACTGCTCGGCGCCGCTATTCCGGCGGGGGCGCGGCAGGACCTGGCGGCCGCCCACCGGCTGGCGCGGCTGATGGCGGGCGAACTCGGCATGGCGGAAGGGACCTTCCCGCTCCCCAACGGCGAGCAGGGGGTGCGCGACCTGGGGAGCGCGGCGCATGACGCGTTCGACGCGGCGGTGCACGTGCTGGTCGACGCGCAGCGGCAGCGGGCGCGCGCGCTGCTCACGGAGCGGCGGGCGACGGTGCAGGCGCTGGCCCGCGAACTCTCGGCGCGGGGCGAACTGCAGGCGGACGAAGTGACACGCATCGTCCGGGAAACGGAGTCGGGCTGATGGCCGGCGAAGTGCAGATCGAACTGGTGCATAACCCGCATACCGGGCGCATCGACATCATCGTCGATTACCGCTCCCCGGCCTCGGCAACACAGCGCGAGCACGAGGCGGTGCATCGCCGCATCGTCGCCACCCTGCTCGGCAGCGGCGTGCTGCAGCCCGGGCAGGAGGGCGTGGTCATCGAGCGCGGCAGCACCCCGGCGGGCGCGGCGGCAGCGCCCGCGGAACAGCCGCAGCAGCCGACCGGACAGCAGCAGGGCCAGTGACGTACCAGCTGGCGTTTCCCCACGCGCACGCCTGGCGGCGGTTCGTGGTGCTGGCCGCGCGCCTGCTCCCGGCCGCGACCTGGCAGGTGGCGCGCGCGGCTGACGGCGGCTATGCCGTGCGCGTGACGACCGCAGTTGCGCCGGGCGCGGAGGCGCAGGCGCTGCTCGACGGGCATGCCCTGCCCCGCGCGCAGCGGGCGGCGGCGGAGCGCGCGCTGGCGGAAGTGGCGCCGGCGGACAATCTCGCCGCGCTGTTCGCCCCGGAACCGGTCGACGGCATCGCGGATGCCTACCTGTTCGGTACCGCTGACCCGGCGGTGTATGCCGCGCTGACGGAACTGCTGCTCGATTTCGGCTGTCGCGACCTGCACCTCGCCGCGCTGGCAGCGCCGCTGGCGGGGCAGACGCTTTTTATCCGCGCGCAGCAGCCGAAACAGTACGTGCTCGCCCGCTGCCGGCGCGACTGGCCGGCAACGCTCATCCTGCAGCAGGACCGCCTGACGCCCGGGGTCTGGACCCCGCCGGGCACGGCGCATCCGCTGGCGGAATGCATCCCGGCCGCGGCGCACGACTGTCTTATTCTCGCCGACGGGACCTGGCATACGCTGCCGCCGCGCGCGTGGCATGATGCGGCGGCGAAGGTGGAATCGCGGCTTCCCTGCGCGCTACCGGAGGTGGCGGCACTGCCGGAACCGCCGTCGGTGCCGGTGACCCTGCGGCTGCGGCCGCAGGCGGAAGGGCAGGCGGCACCCGAACTCTGGTTGCTGCGCGATCTGACGGCACTGCGCACGCTGGCCGGGTGGCTGGGCGATACCGCGCTGGCGCGGTTCGACCTGGCGGCGGTGCGCGCGGCGGATGGTGCGGTCCGTTATGTCCTGCGCGAACATATCCTGCACGAAGGCGGGTCGCTGCTTGCCGCGGCGACCGCGCTCGTCGCGTACGTGCCGCACCCCGCGCTGGCGCAGGTCTACCTGCCGGCCGGGGTGCGGCTCTTCCCGCCGCTGCGGCAGGACACGCTGGCGCGCGTGCTCGGACTGCGCGGCAGCGACCTGTGCGTGCTGGAACCGGACGGCGAAACCATCACCGCGTGGCGCATCCCGCAACGTCTCTTCGGGCCGCTCGTGCGGCTGGCCGATTACGAACTGGCGCTGCAGGAAGCGCGGGCGGAGGAACTGGCGAGCGGCTTCGCGCTGCGGTTGCGGCGCTACGCGTCGCTGCTGCCGGCAGAGCGGCGTCTGCGCCCGGTGACGGAAGCGGCGGCGGGCGCGCGCGCGGTCGTGGAGAGCGCCCCTGCGGCGCTCCCCGATATCCCGGTCTACTACGCGCCGGAAGAGGCGGAGACAGAAGCGCCCGCGAGCGCAGTGGTAGCGGCGCGCTACGAACCGCTGCCGGAACAACTCGGCGCCATCCTCGAACGACTGGTGTGCGAGGGGCAGCATGCCCCCGGCTGGCTGGCGCTGGCCGACTGGTTCCGCGCGCAGCGCCGGCATGGCGAATGGCAGTACTGCTTCCTGCAGTATCTCTGGCAGGTGCCGGTAGCGCGACTCATCGAGGTGGTGCGCGCGGCAGTGCCGCTTCCCGCGGCGGAAAGCGACTGGGCCAACCTGACGGCTGCCGGACGGGCCACTGACGTGTTGCCGCTGCTGTCGCTGCTGCGCCGCGCGCTCGAAGGTCCCCTGCCCGACGCCGCCTGGTGGCAGGCGGGCTACGCCTGCCTGCGGGCGCGCGAGGCGGACCTGCCGCTGAAAGCAGCCGTGCTGCTCTGGTCGCTCTTTCTGCGCGCGACGCACGACGATGTCGAGCGCGAGCATCACGCGCAGCGTGCTCATGAGCGGCTGGCGCGCGAGGGGCAGCAGGCGCTGGCGGCGCCGCCGTTCCTGCTGCGCGAACTGCTGGCCCGGGCGCAGGCGCATCAGGCGGGGACGCTCGAGGAACTGCTGGCCACGGTCGGCACGCGCGTGGCGAAACTGACCGTCCCGGAACTGCGTGCCGGCGGGCAGGCGGTACTCGCCTACATGCATGCTTTCCGCGGCGAGAATGACGTCGCGCTGCAACTGCTCACCACCGCACTGGCGGGCGCGAAAGGGGGCACGCTGGCGCTCTACGTGCGCCGCTACGCGCTGGCGCTGGAGAAACTGGCGGGACTGCAGGTGCTCGGCCCCGGCGAGGTGCAGCAGCAACTGGCGCAACTCGGCCGCCTGGCTGCGGGCGGGAAGGTGGCCGGCGAACTGCTCGAGACGCGCTGGCATGCCGAGCAGTCGTTCGACCGGGTCTTCGATGAACTGATCGAGACGCGCATCAACCTGCAGGCCGATGACCAGGCCGCGGTGGCCTATCGGGCGGAACTCGAAAAAGGTGGCTTTGCTGACACAGAGCAGCGGGCAACGCTGCGGTCGAAACTGACGGACCGGGTGACCAATGCGGCAGGCGACGCACTGCGGCTGCAGTATATCGACGATTACCTCGCGGCGGCTGAGCGGCAACTCGGTGCGGACGGGCGGGAAACAGTCATTGCCGAGGCGGAGGCCGCACTGCGGTTGCGCGGTTTCACCGAGCCGTTCTACGCCACGCAACGGCATCTCGTGGTGGCCGGGGTGCTCTGCCGGCAACTGGCCTTCGCCCGCGCGCACGCACTCCTTGACGAGGTGCTGCAGCGCCTGCCGGCGGCCGGGGTCGACCGTACCGACAGCATCGCCGGGATGGCCGGGGTGGTCGGCTACCTGCCGTCGGAAGAGCGCCTGACGCTGCTGACCCGGTTGCTCGACCTGCTGCATGCCGACCTGCGGCAGTACAGCACGCACGGGTTCGAGCCGACGGTGGTGCTCAACACCCTCGATGTGCTGCTCTGGGCGGCGCTGACACAGGCGCAGTATGCCGGCAACCTGCTGCGCCGCTATTACCGGGAAGAGGAACAACTGCTGCGCCGCTGGCTGCAGCAGGAGAGCCGCGGCTGCCGTGCGCGCGGCGAAGGAGAGGACTGAT
>CAZWUZ010000253.1:0-5520 GCA_964637655.1 uncultured bacterium
CGTTATCGGCGGCGGCAGGGACGTGACGACGGTCAGGCGCTCCCCGACGCGGTCACTGTCATCGGCGGCTACCATGCGACCCCGCTGCCGGAGCAGACGCTGCGGGAGTTCCCGTGCTTCAATTATGCGGTAGCCGGCGAGGGGGAACTGCCGCTGGCCGCACTGCTGGCCGGGACGGCCCCGGCGCAGATACCCGGGCTGGCGTACCGCGATGGCGGGCGCATCGTCGTCAATCCGCCCGGTCCGGTCATCAGCGAACTCGATACGCTCCCCTTCCCTGCGTTCGACCTGCTTCCCGTCTCGGACTACTACATCCTCACCACGGGGCGCGGCTGCCCCTTTGCCTGCCCCTTCTGTCTCAATATGCACGGACGGCAGGTGCGCACGCGCGACCCGCACGCCGTGGCGCAGTTTCTCGACGAACTGGTGACGCGCTACTGCCCGCGCGAACTGATGTTCGGCAACGAGAATTTTTTCCTTGACGCTGCGCGGCCCGCGCTGCTGCTCACCGAACTTGCCAAGGGGGATTTTGCGGCGCGCACGCGCTGGCAGGCACAGACCCATGTCGGCACCATCACCCCGGAGTTGCTGATGCTGGCCAAACGCGCCGGCTGCTACAAACTGGCGTTCGGGGTCGAAACCGGCAGCGACGCGCTGCTTGCAGCGCTCGGCAAGGGACTCGACAAGGAGCGCATCCGCGCGGCAGTGCGCATGACGAAAGCGGCGGGGATCGAGGTCGAACTCAATGTCGTGCTCGGCCTGCCGGGCGAAACAGCGCAGTCGCTGCGTGATACCGTCGATTTTCTCGTCGAGCTCAACCCAACGCTCCCTGCCATCGGCATCATGGTCCCCTACCCGGGCACCGCCGTGGCTGGCATGGCCGCGCGCGGCGAGGGTGGCTACCGCCTGCGCGACGCTCCGTGGTCCGCCTACAACAAGCAACTGGGCGACGCGCTGGAGTTCACGCATCTTTCGCGCCGCGACCTTGAGCGCTGGCAGCTGCGCGGGTATGTATCCACGTACGTGAAGAACGGGCGCTGGCTCGATTTCGCCCGTTTCTGCCTCCGTTACCGCCGCGAGGCGCTCGCCTTCCTGCAGCATCACTTACCTGCTGCCCGCCCCGCACCGTCTTCCGCTCTACCGTAAAACAGACGTGTGTATTTTACGGTGCATCGTAAAAAACTACGATTCTATAACGTAAACCTTTCCTGCATACCTAACGGACCTGCAGCAGATTGCTGTTGACAAAACCGTCAAATCATGCTACAATAAGAGTGCTAATAGAGTGTTATTGGAGGTTGTTATGAGCGAAAAGAAGGTGACGATCAAGATACCGCAGCAGCTATATCACGCTCTCTCACAACAGATTGAGGGAACTGGCTTCGCCTCGGTCACCGAGTTCATTGTCTATGTCATGCGCGATATCGCTGCCTCTGGCAAACTCGATGGCGATCCTGCCCTCACCAAGCGTGAAGTCGAGCTGATCAAGCAGCGCCTCAAGGCGCTCGGATACATTTAGCGGTGCCAGGCACTCAACTAATGGAATAATGGAGATCTCAGTGAATACACTACTGGTGTCCGGGATAAAATACCGGATTTTTTCTGTCGCGCTCTGCTGTCTCTCCCTGCTGTACATGCTGGCCGCCTGTGGCGGCGCGCAGCAGCAGGAAGTCATCACCATCTCCGGTGCCTGGGCACTCTACCCGCTGGCACAGAAGTGGGCCACCGCCTATCAGGCAGCGCACCCCGGCGTCCGTATCGACATTTCCGGCGGGGGCGCCGGCAAGGGGATGACCGATGCGCTCACCGGCACCGTCGATCTCGGCATGGTCTCGCGCGCCATCAAGCCGGAAGAAACCGCGCAGGGCGCCCTTGCTTTCCCCGTCGCGAAAGACGCCGTCGTCGCCACCATGCATCCTGCCAACCCGGAAGCAGCGCGCCTGCGCACCACCGGCGTCACGCGCGACCAGCTGGCCGGGCTCTATGCCGGCAGCCGCGGGCACTGGGATGCCGCCGGCACGCATGCGGTCAACCTCTTCACCCGCGCCGACGCCTGCGGCGCCGCGCAGGTCTGGGCGGATTTTCTCGGGCTGCGCGCGCAGGAGGCGCTGAAGGGTACCGGCGTCAGCGGCGACCCGGGGATGGCGGAGGCGGTCGGCCGCGACAGGTTCGCGCTTGGCTACAACAATATCGGCTTTGCCTACGACCCGCAGACACGCCTGCCCTACCCGACGCTGCTCGTCGTCCCGCTCGACCTCGACAACAGCGGCAGCATCACCCCCGACGAGGATTTCTACGGCACGCTTGACACGCTCGTGGCGGCAATCAATGCGGGGAAATACCCGTCCCCGCCGGCGCGCGACCTCTATTTTGTCAGCAGAGGCAAGCCAGCCCGTCCCGCCGTCGCTGATTTCCTGCGCTGGGTGATGACTGACGGGCAGGCGCTGGTCGGCAGTGCCGGTTTCGTGCAGCTGCCAGCCGCGACCGTCGCCGTCGCCCGGGCGCACCTCGACTAGCATGCTGGCGCTGCTGCGCGGGCGGGGCGAGCGCTATTTTCTCACCGTCATCCGGGCGCTGACCGCGCTGCTCCTGCTCGCCGCGCTGCTGCTCGTCCTGCTCCTCGTCGTCCGCGCGCTGCCGCTGCTGCAGACACAGTCGCTCACCGCGCTGCTGCTGGGCACAACCTGGCTGCCCGCCGACGGACAGTTCGGCTTTTTGCCCTTCATCGCCGGCACGCTGGCAGTTACCGCCGGCGCGCTGCTGGTTGCCGTGCCGCTCGGCCTCCTCTCCGCCATTCACCTCGCGGAATTCGCCCTGCCCCGCACCCGCCGCGTCGTGCTGCCGTGCATCGACATCCTTGCCGGCATCCCGTCGGTGGTCTTCGGTCTCTTCGGCATTATCGTGCTGGTGCCGCTGGTGCGCGACGTCATCGCTCCCGCCGTCGGCGTCGCCAGCGACGGCTACTGTCTGCTGACCGGCGCCCTCGTCCTCGCGCTGATGGTCCTGCCCGTCATCATCGCGCTCGCGGTGGAAGTGCTGCGCGGCATCCCGCGCGAACTGCGCCTCGCTTCGCGCGCGCTCGGCGTCCCCGCCTGGGCAACCGTGCAGCGCATCGTGCTGCGCGCCGCTGCGCCGCAGCTGGGCGCCGTGCTGGTGCTCGCTTTCGGCCGCGCCGCGGGCGAGACGATGGCGGTGCTCATGGTCGCGGGCAATGTCGTGCAGTTCCCGGGTTCACCCTTCGCCGCCGTCTACCCGCTCCCCGCGCTCATCGCCAACAATTACGGCGAGATGATGTCCATCCCCGCCTATGACAGCGCGCTCCTCTTCGCCGCGCTGCTGCTGCTGCTCATCGTCGGCAGTTCTGTCACCGCGGCCCGCTGGTCGCTGGCACGCCTGCGCGCCCGGGTCGCCTGACATGCCCCCCACTCTTTTCCAGTTCATTTCATATTTTCCGTGTGCTCCGTGTGCTCCGTGGTTGCCTGCTGTTGGTGTCGTCCGGTGAAAACCGCCGAGCGGCTGATGCCGCTGCTGGCGCGCAGCGCCACCTGCGTCGTGCTCGCCGCACTCGCCGCACTGGTCTTCGTCATCCTGCAGCGCGGGCTGCCGGCGCTGTCGTGGGAGATGCTGAGCACGCCGCCGTCCGCGGACTTCTTCCTTGGCGGCAGCGGCGGCATCCTCAATGCGATTACCGGTTCGCTGCTGATGGCGGGCGCCGCCACGGTGCTCGCGGTGCTGCTCGGGCTCCCCGTCGCGCTGCTGCTGCAGCGCGGCCTGCTGCAGCCGCGCACCGCGTCATTCTGCCGCCTCGCGTTCGACATCCTGCAGGGGATCCCCTCCATCGTCTATGGCGTCTTCGGTTTTACCATCCTGCTCATCTGCGGCCTGCGCGCGTCGCTGCTGGGCGGGGCGCTGACATTGACGTTGCTCGAATTACCGCTCGTCATCCGCGCCTTTGACGAAGCGCTGCGCGGCGTGCCCTCCGCGCTCACTGCCGCCGCGCGCGCCGCGGGTGCCACCCGCCTGCAGGCGCTGCTGTCGGTCGGCTGCCGGCAGGCGCTCCCCGGTCTCGCCGCGGGTGCCATTCTCGCCTTCGGGCGCGGCATCGGTGACGCCGCGTCGGTGCTGTTTACCGCCGGCTTTTCCGCCGCGGTGCCGCTCGCCCCGGGTGACCCGGCCGCGACCCTCCCGGTGGCGGTCTTCACGCTCGTCAACAGCCATATCCCGCGCGTGCAGGAGCGCGCCTACGCCGCGGCGCTCGTGCTGCTCGTCATCGTGCTGCTGCTGAGCATCATCACCCGCGCGGCCGCGCGTTATCTCGGCCGGTACCGCATCCCATAGGAGCCAGCATGGAAAACCCGCACCTCGTCGTCGAGAATCTCACGGTCAGCCACGACGCCACCACCATCCTGCGCGCTGTGTCATTCGCCGTCCCGCGCCGGCAGATCACCTGCATCATCGGCCCCTCGGGATGCGGCAAGAGCACGCTGCTCAAGTCGTTCAACCGCCTGCACGACCTCGAACCGGGCATGCGCCTGACCGGCCGCATCCTCGATGGTGACCGTGACCTGCTCGCCGCGGACGTCGATACCGATGTCCTGCGCCGCCGCATGGGGCTGTTGCAGCAGCGCCCGGTGGTCCTCCCGATGTCGATCTATGAAAATGTCGTGTACGGACCGAAGATGCACGGGCTTGATGCCGCCGCGCTGCACGCACAGCTGCAGACCGCTCTCGCCCATTATTCGCCTGACGGTTTCGCCGCCCGCCTCGCGTCGTCAGCAACGCCCGCGTCACTGCGCGACCTGCTGGCAGAATACTACCTTACCCTCGCGGGCCTGTGGGATGAGGTGCATGACCGCCTCACCGCCCCCGCGGCGCAGCTGTCGGTCGGGCAGCAGCAGCGCCTCTGCCTCGCCCGCGGTTTGGCGGTTGAGCCGGAACTGATCCTTGCGGACGAGCCGACCTCCGCGCTCGACCCCCCCTCCGCGCAGCGCATCGAGGACCGCCTGCTGGCGCTCAAGGAGCATTACACCACCGTCGTGGTGACGCACACCCGCGCCCAGGCCAAGCGTCTCGCGGACTACGTGGTATTCATCTATCTCGGGGAGGTCATCGAGCACGGCCCCGCGGCGCAGGTCTTCGCCTCCCCGCGCGACCCGCGCACCGCCACCTACCTCGCCGGCCGGTTCATCCGTGCAGCGGATTCTTGACACCGTCCCACTGCTGATGTAGCGTCTCATCGAGGGATATGCGTTGAACATACTGCTGGTTTCACTCAACCCCTGCGGATACACTTTTCACCTGGGCGTCGCGGCGTTACAGGCCGTCCTCGATCAGGATGGACATCGTGTCGAAACACTCTTCCTGTCGCACTGTGACCACCACGCCATTGACCATGCCGTGGCTGCGGCCGCCGCTGCCGTCATCGGCATCTCTGTTAGCACGGATGCATTCCCGCTCGCCCGCGCCGTTATCAACTATGTGCATCACCGTCATGCACTGCCCGTCATCCTCGGTGGCATC
>CAZWUZ010000254.1:0-1591 GCA_964637655.1 uncultured bacterium
AAGGCGAGGCCGGCGACCAGCTGCCCGGGCCGCGAGATGCCGGCCTGCGCGGCGCAGAGCGCGGCACCGGCGGCGGCGCGGAAGAGATGCATGACGGCGATGACATTGAAACCGGTGGCGCCGGGCGCGAGCAGGCGCAGCAGGTGCGGTGGATAGAGTACCGCCGATTGAAAATTGGCCAGGCAGGGCGCCCCGGCCAGGATATACGGATTCCATAGCGGCAGCTCACCGGCGCGCAGGCGCTCGCCGGCATAGACGTGCTGGGCGAAGAAATAACTGACGTCGGGGGCGTTGCTGCCGATGACTGCGCCCGGCGGGGCCTGCAGCACAGGCAGGGTGATGGCAATGGTAGCAAGCGCCAGCACCAGCAGCACGATGCGCATAATGGTCCTTTCCGCCTGTTCTGCCCGGAGGAGGCATGATACCTGCCGTGCCGCAGGCATGTCAACGACCACCATCAGGCCCGGCGGCAGCGCGGGCTTGATTTTCCGACAGACGCGTGTTAGATACCGTGGTATGGATCAGGCGCACCGGCAGCCGCCGGAACAATTATCCCCGTACCGGTGGACGCTCCCGGCGGCCGTGCTGCTGCTGGCGGCGGCGCTGCGGCTGGTCAACCTCGACTGCGTCGAGTTCAAGAATGACGAGGCGTACAACCTGCTGCTGGCGCTCGAGTGGGTCGACGGGGGCGCGCTGCCGCTCGTCGGTGATGCCTCCTCCATCGGTACGCACAACCCGCCGCTCTTCGTCTGGCTGCTGGCGCTGCCGCTGCTGGTCACGCGCGACCCGGCACTGGTGACCGGGTTCATCGCGCTGCTCAATGTGGGGGCGGTCGGGCTGTTCTGGCGCTTCGGCTGCCGCTGGTTCGGTCCTGCCGCCGGGACGGTCGCCGCGCTCTGGCTGGCGGTCAATCCCTGGGCGGTATTCTACGCGCGCAAGATCTGGATGCCCGACGTGCTCGCCTGTTTCACCCTCGCGCTCTTCTACCTGCTGTACCGCGTCGCGGTCGATGGCCAGCGGCGGCTGGCGCCGGCGGTGTTGCTGCTGCTGGCCGCGGTCATGCTGCTCTACCCGCCGACGGTGTTCTTCACGCTGGTGGTGGCGGCCGGGTTCCTGCTTGCCGTGCCGCGCCCGCGCTGGCGCGACCTGCTGGCGGGGGCGCTGCTCGCCGGCCTGCTCGCGCTGCCGTATGTCTGGCATGACTGGCAGCACGACTGGAGCAATCTGCGGCAGTACCGGCGGGCGGCGGCGCTCCCGGTACAGGTGCAGCCGGTGGCGCTGCGCCTGCCGCTGCTGATGACCACCACCTTCGAGTTCTGGCCCGGGCGCGCGGCGTACGGGACTGCATGGGCCGCGCTCGACGGTGCCGTGCTGCTGGTGGTGGCGGCCGGCCTGCTGCATCTCGTCCGGCGCTGGCGCGACCGCCGCGCGGCGCTGCTGCTGTTCTGGCTGCTGGTGCCGATGCTCTTCCTGCTGTTCCACCGCGCGCCGCTGCAGCGCCGCTACTTTGTCGCGTTGCTCCCCGCGGCCGGGCTGGTCTTCGGTATCGGCTGCGCGGCAGTGGCGGCGCGCTACGGCGGCGGGCGGCGCC
>CAZWUZ010000254.1:1601-5503 GCA_964637655.1 uncultured bacterium
GGTGCTGCCGCTGCTGGTGACGCTGCTGCTGCTGCCGCAGGCGTGGCGCAGCGCGCAGTTTGTCACGACGGGGATTACCGTGCCGCATCTGGCCTGGCTCGACTACGGGCCGCCGCTGGCGCACCGCCTGGCCGAGGTGCGCGCGCTGGCGACGGGTGACGTGGTCACCGCCGGGCGGGTGCATGGTGAAATCATCGCGCGGCACCGGGGCGAACGCAAATACGACGTCTATGCGACCCGGTACCTGCTGGAACAGGTGGTGTGGCGTGAAAACCGCTGACGCTTACCCGGCCGGCGGCCGGCTTACGGTCGTGCCGACCCCCATCGGCAATCTCGACGACATCACCCTGCGCGCGCTGCAGGTGCTGCGGGCGTGCGACCGCATCGCCGCGGAGGATACGCGGCACACGGCGAAACTGCTGGCGCGGCACGGTATCGACAAGCCGCTGCTGGTCTGCGAGGCGCATCGCGAAACGCAGGCCGCCGACACCATCGTCCGCCGCCTGCGCGCGGGGGAGCATATCGCGCTGGTTACCGACGGGGGAATGCCCGGCATCTCCGACCCGGGCTACCGCGTCATCGCGCGGCTGATTACGGAGCAGCTGCCGTTCACCGTGCTGCCGGGCCCGTCGGCCGTCGCGCCGGCGCTGCTGCTGTCGGGCCTGCCGTCGGACCGGTTCTGCTTCCTCGGGTTTCTGCCGCGCAAGGGGCGGGAGCGCGCGGCGCTGCTCGCGCGCATCGCGGCGGCGGAGGAAACCTGCGTCATCTACGAATCCCCCGAACGTATCGCGGCGACGGTGGCGGAATTCGGCCGCCTGTTTGCCGGGCGGCAGGGCGCGGTGGTGCGCGAGATTTCCAAGCTGCACGAGGAGGCGGTGCGTTTTACCTGCGGTGACAATGTGGCGCTGCGCGCGCAGGGGGAATGCGTGCTGCTCATCGGGCCGCGGCTGCCGGTGGTGCCGATGGCCGATGCGCGGCCGCTGACGGAACAGGTGGCGGAATACGAGCGGCTGGGCTTCACGCGACGCGATGCGCTCAAGGCGGTGGCCGCGGCGCGCGGCATGAAAAAGTCGGAACTCTACCGGGAGGTGCATGGCGATGCGGATCACGGCAGCAGCGACGACTGATCCGCGCGAACTCGCGGCCTTCCTGCGCGGCGGGGGCATCGCGGCGGTTCCCACCGACACGGTGTACGGGTTCATCGCGGCGGCGCACCGTGCTGATGCGGCGCAGCGCATCTACGAACTCAAGGGGCGGCCGGAAGAGAAGAAACTGATCCTGCTGGCGGCCGACCGGCACGTGGTGGAGAACCACGCGACCGTTCCTGCCGCGGGACAGGCATGGGCGGCACGGCACTGGCCCGGGCCGCTGACGCTTATTTTGCGGTCACACGCGGGTGCGGCGCTCGGCTACCGGGTGCCGGCGCACGACTGGCTGCGCGAACTGTTGCAGGCCTTCGGCACGCCCGTGGTCTCGACCAGCGCCAACCGCAGCGGTCAGCCCCCGGCGACGGCCGCCGCGGCGGTGCGCAGCGCGTTCGCCGGCGAGGATCTCTGGCTGGTCGACGGCGGCCCGGCTCCCGGCGGCGTCCCCTCGACCATCATCGACTGTACGGTGGACCCGCCGCGCCTGCTGCGCGACGGCCCGCTGCGGGTGCTGCCGGGCGGGAAAAAGTAAAAAACCGGCCGCCGCCGCCCGTGAGGGCGGACAGCTGGCCGGCGCGGTTCGAACTTACCAGGGCAGGTGCAGGAACATCCGCCCGATGATAATCAGGAACAGCAGGCCGAGCGCGCAGAGGGCGAGCGCGACAAACAGGTCGCGACCCGGGCGGCGCGGCTGATCCATCAGAAAATGTAGACCCGCGTGCCGACGTCCGCGAGGTGATAGAGCGCCTCGAGGTCGGTGCCGCCGACGCGGATGCAGCCGTGGGTCGCCTTGCGGCCGAGCGATGCCTCGTCGTTGGTCCCGTGGATGGCGTAGCCGTGCCCGAGGTCCATCATGAACTTGCCCATGACGCCGGGAATGCCGCGCCAGCGCTCCGGACCGGTCGGCACCGCCTGCCCGCGTTCCGCCCACGCCCAGGCCGGCCGGTACCAGAGCGGGTCGCGCTTCTTGCTCAGCACGGAGAATTCGCCGCGCGGGGTGCGGAAGAAATAGCCGGCGACGCGGCGGTCCATCCCGGTGGCGACGGTGCATTCGCGCAGGACGCGACGGTCGCGCACCAGCCAGAGCTTGTTGGCGTCACAATCGATGGCGATGAGGTATTCGTTTTCCAGCTGCGGCACCTGCGCCAGGACAGCGGCGGCAGGGTCGGTGGCCGGGGCCGGTGTTTCGGCCGCCGCTGCCAGGCGGTTGCGCAGGTCGCGTTGCGCGCGGTTGACCGCCTGCTGCATGCTGCGGGTCCGTTCCAGCGTGCGGCACTCGTTGAGGAACTGCGCGTCATCCGCGCTGCCGACCAGGGCGAGCAGTTCATAGCCGCGCGTGCGCTCGGCGCGCTCGACCGAGGTGGCCATCGCGCGCGCCTGCGGCTGCGCGAATGCCGCCAGCTGCTGCAGCGCGGCCTGCGCCCCGCTGCGCACCTGACGGTCACGGTCGTGCAGCAGCGGAACCAGCGCCTCGGCCACCGCGCGGTCGCGCCAGGCGGGAGCGTACTGCACCGCGGTGCGGCGCACGGCCGCATGCTCGTCGGCCAGCAGGCGCAGCAGGTCGGCCTGCGTGGTGCCGTCCACGGCCATGCCGGCCAGCAGTTTCATCCCGAGGGTGCGCTGCGCCGCGACGGCGGAGGCGAGCAGGTGGTCGCGCAGGTAGGTGACGCCGTCGCTGCCGAACCCGGCCAGCGCCAGTCCCGCCCGTTCCTGTACCCAGGGGTCCTTGTCGCTGCGCAGCACCTCGATCAGCGCCGGCAGTGACGCCGCACTGCCCAGGTCGCCCAGCTGGGTTGCCGCCTCGGCCCGCACCAGCCAGTGCTCGTCAGTGAGCAGCGACTGCAGTACGGGGACGGATGCCTCGCCGAGTTTGCCGAGCGCCAGCACCGCCTCGTGGCGGATGATGACATAGGAATCGTGGCGGGCGGTATGTTCGAGAAATTCGAGGGTGGCACTGCGTGCGAATGAGGCGGGCCCGGCGGCCGGCACATGCTGCACCGTGGCCAGCGTGAGTTCACCGCTGCCGGGGTCGGCGGCGGCGCTGCCCGCTTCCCGGTCGCCGGCCAGCAGGCGATGCACCTGCACGAGGAGCAGACCGGTCGATACCGCGGCGGTAAGCGCCACGGCGGTCCTGACACGTCGGGAATTCATGCACGCACCTCATCCGTGAGTTGTGCGGGACAGCGATACGTCTTCCCACTAGCACGACTATCGGCATATCTGCTATAAACTTGAACTGGATACAAAAACACATAGGGTTTGACATACAGACGGGAAACTGATATAATTGATAGTCGCTTACTAACGGGGCAAAGGAGAGAGTGCCATGGCATTCATCAACAGCAGGGAGATGTTCAAAAAGGCGTATGCCGGCGGCTACGCGGTCGGCGCGTTCAATGTCAACAACATGGAGATTATCCAGGGGATCACCGAGGCGTTGACCGAGGCCAAGGCGCCCGTCCTGCTGCAGGTCTCGGCGGGCGCGCGCAAGTACGCGCGGCATGAGTATCTCGTCCACCTCATCCAGGCGGCGATGGAAAGCACCGGGGCGGACATCGTCCTGCATCTCGACCATGGCGACAGTTTCGAGCAGTGCAAGTCGTGCATCGACGGCGGCTTTACCTCGGTGATGATCGACGGCAGCAAGCACCCGTTCGAAAAGAATATCGAGATCACGAAGCAGGTGGTCGAGTACGCGCACAGCAAGGGCGTGCCGGTCGAGGCGGAACTGGGCAAGCTGGCGGGGGTCGAGGACGA
>CAZWUZ010000255.1:0-5492 GCA_964637655.1 uncultured bacterium
TCATGTCGCATTGCGCCCCCGCGGCGCTTCCTGACAACCCGCTCGCCCTGCAGGCGGCGCAGGTCATCATCCTCGGCGACCTCGCCTACGACGAGATGCCGCCCGCCACGCGCGCGGCGCTCCTGGGCTGGGTGGCGGACGGCGGCATGCTCATCGTGCGCGGCGGCGACAACGCGGAGGAACTCAACACCTCGTGGCTGGCGCCCTACCTGCCGCAGCGGGGCCTGACGGTCATTCTTACCGACTCTGCGCTACCCGGCGCACCGGCTTCCACCCCCTACCCGCTGCTCGGTCTTGAGGTCAGCCGCGCTCTTGGCTCGCCTGCACACATTGTCACTGCTGCTGACGGCACCCGCCTCTGCCTGTCTGTCGATGCCAGTCACGGCAAGGGACGCATCCGCCTGCTCGCTTTCGATCCCGCCCTCGAGCCCTTCCGCTCGTCGCCCGATTGCGCCGGCCTGGTGCTCGACCGCCTGCCGCTCGAGCAGCACACCCTGATGCAGCGGTGGCAGATGAACTACCAGGAAGAACAGACGCTGCTCCAGCGCATCTCCTCCGCGGCCAACATCAAACCCCCGCCGCTTTTCCTCCTCGGCATCATCCTGTTCCTCTACCTGATCATTGTCGCCCCGCTCAATTTTTTCATCCTCGGGCGCGTGCAGCGGCGTGAACTGGCCTGGCTCACCATCCCGGTCATCGTCGCCGCCTTCAGCATCCTGATGTACGGGGTCGGACGCTTCAGCATGGGCGGCAGCACCATCTACCGCGAGGTGCGCGTCACCCGCGCCGACTGCACGCACCGCACGGCGGTCACGCAGGCGGTGGCAGGCATCTTCTCCAGCAGCAGCGACGACTTCCTGCTGCGCCTCCCCGCCGGCACGCTGCATGCCGCGTTCCCGGCCGAGAACCCGCACGGGCACGGCAGCCGGGAGGAGGTCCTGACGGTCAGCGGCGTTCCGCCCGAGGAGGGCGGTCCCTTCCCCATCAACCAGTGGTCATGGCAGCATGTGGTTGTGCAGAGCCAGACCACGCCCGACTGGCAGGTCACCTTCAACCCGTCCGCACGCACCCTCACCGTCGAGGGCGAACTCGACCTGTCAAACGGCGTCGTGCGGCTGGGCACTGCCCTCTACGGCCTTACCGCGGCAGGTGCGGACACCTGGCGGCTGACCCGGCAACCCGATTCCCCCTATGGCCGGTTTGCCGAATTCGGCGCCCTGCTCGGGCTGGGCGATACCGATCAGCGGCCGCGACTGTTCCTGCGTCGGGACGAGGCGGAGCCGTCCATCGGCGACAACCATGCGCGCGACCGCAGCGCGACGGAACTGCTGGTCATCATCCCCGAGGTCAGCGGAGGCGACGATGCTGCGGCTGACTGAGGTGACCAAGCGCTACGGCGGCCTGGTGGCGGTGAACAACCTCACCCTGCACATCCCCGCCGGGGTCATCGTCGGTTTCGTCGGTCCCAACGGCGCGGGCAAGACAACGACCATGCGCATGGCGGCAACGCTGCTCGAACCCGACGCGGGGACCATCACGGTCGGCGGCTACGACCTGCGCACGCAGCGGCGCGAGGCGCGGCGCTGCCTCGGCTTCATGCCCGACGTCATCGGCATCTACGACGACCTCAAGGTGTGGGAATACCTCGATTTCTTCGCCGCCGCCTACCGCATCCCGCGCGCACAGCGGCGGCGGCTCATCGACGAGGTGCTGGCGCTCACCGACCTCGAGATCAAGCGCGACGCCTTCGTCAACGCGCTGTCGCGCGGCATGCAGCAGCGCCTCTGCCTCGCCAAGACGCTCATCCACGACCCGCAGCTGCTGCTGCTCGACGAACCCGCCTCGGGGCTCGACCCGCGCGCGCGCATCGAGCTGCGCGAGCTGCTCAAGGAACTGAAGCGGATGGGCAAGACCATCCTCGTCTCCTCGCACATCCTCACCGAACTGGCGGAACTCTGCGACCACCTCGCCATCATCGAGCGCGGTGCCCTGGTAACTTCCGGGAGCGTGCGCGACATCCTGCACGAGATGCAGCCGCGCCCGCGGTTCCGTATCGAGACAGGGGGCGACCTCGTGCTGCTGCGCGGCTTCATTGACGACAGCGCCTACACCGTCTGCGACGAGAACGGCACCTGCCTGACGGTCGAGGGTCCCGAGGACGACGACGGCAGCGCCCTGCTGCGTTCCCTGGTCGCCGCCGGCATCTCCGTGACCCAGTTTTCCCGCTGCGAGGCGGGGGTGGAGGGGATCTTCATGCGCCTGACAAAGGGCGACGTTGCATGAGTTTCCTGACCGGCTTTTTCTCCTGGCGCCGCTCGGAACTGGTGCACCTGCTCGCCGCCAAGACCGTTGCCAACCCCGTGTTCATGGTCGAAATGCGGCGCTGGATGCGCGGCAGCCGCCCGGTGCTCCTCATCACCTCCTACCTGCTGCTGCTTTTCGTCGTCGTCGCCACCGTGGTCGGCGGCATGTCCGCACAGCGCTACTTCAGCGGCGGGCAGCCGGTGCTGGCGCATATCGGTGAGCGGGTGGTCAATGCCCTCTTCATGCTGCAGCTCGGCGCGCTCTTCCTCGTCACCCCGGCCATGACCGCGACTGCCATCCCGCGCGAGCGCGAGCACCGTACCTTCGGTTTTTTGCGTACCACCCTGCTCTCGCCCGGCGATATCGTCACCGGCAAGGTGCTCGCCGCCGTCGCCTTCAATCTCATCCTCATGCTCGTCGCGCTGCCGTTCTATTCCGTCGTTTTCCTCACCGGCGGCCTGTCCCCGCTGCAACTGGCGGTCGGGGCCGGCGGGCTTTTCCTGCTCAGCGCGCTGCTTGCCGCGCTCGGGGTCACCATCGGCATCGAGATGCGGCGCAGCGTTCCCGCCTTCATCGCCGCCTACGTCATCATCGGCATCTGCGCCTTTCCCGCCATGAGCCTGGTCTACGTCCTCGAACGGATGCAGCGCATGGCGCGCATGAGCGGCGCCTACGCCGGATCGACTTCCGTGAACGAACTGCTCATCGTCTTCGCGCTCTTCACCGTCATCACCTCCGCCTTTTTCTTCCTCTTTCTCGCGCTCGGGCGCGAGCGGCTGGCGGGCTGGTACGAGCGCGGTTCGATGTTCCGCCTCGCGCTGCTCCTCTTCGCCGTGCTCATTCCCGTCGCCATCCTCGGCACGACCATGGTGCTGCACCCGGTATCCGCGTTCAGCGCCATGCCGTCACGCATGACGTTCTACTCGCTGCCGTCAGCCATCCGCGGCCCGCTCGGCGGCTGTTTCGGTCTCGCCCTCTTCGCCCCGCTCCTCTGGCTGGTGCTTTTCGGCACCCGCCCGCCACACCCCGTGCAGGCCAACCAGCCGCTGCTGCGCGCCTGGCTCGACGGGCTGCGGCCGCGCAACCTGCGCCGCGAGGACCCGCTCAACTTCCCGCTCTACAATGTCATCCTGCTCGTCGCCGGGCTCGCGGTCATCGTCCCGTTCATCCTCTACTGGGGCGCCCTTTCCGCACTCGGCCTGCTGCTCCTCTTCTTCGTCTACGGGCTGGTGCAGGTGCTCTTCTGGGGCGGGCTGGCGCAGGCGCTGGCGCTCTGGCTCGCGCCGCGCCGCCTGCTCAACCTCGGCACCGTGCTCATCGCCGCACTCATTGCGCTCGTCACGATTTCCCCTGGCCTGCTGCTCATGCTCTTCGACCGGACCGGGAGCAGCGCCTGGCTGAAAGATACTGTCTTCGCCCCCGAGGTCTGGTCGCCGCTCGGTTTCATCTTCACCTACTGCCTCGACGATTTCAACGAGGCGCTGCGCTTCGACGGTGATTTCCTCTTCCACTACTTCGTCGGGCTCAACCTCTACCTTTTCGCCTCGGTCATTCCCTGGCTGGCCGCCGTTTTCGGCTGGCGCTTCCGCCGCCGCACCGGACTCGAACTGCCCGACGAAGATGCGTGAACTGCTTGCCGCCACCCGCCGCCGCCTGCTGCTGCTCTTCCTGCTCCGCCATACCGTCGTCCTGCTGACCGCCGCCGCCGCCGCCGCACTGCTCCACATCCTGCTGCACAAGTGGCTCATCCTCGCCTGGGGCTGGCCGCTGACCGCGCTGACCGCTGCCTGCAGTGCGGCCGTCATCCTCTTCTGGCGCGAACGGCACCGCATGCCCGACCTGCGCGGTGCCGCGCATGCGCTCGACCTGCGCCTCGGCAGCAAGGACCGTTTCCTGACCGCGCTGACGCTCCCTCCCGCCGCCGCCGGCTCCCCCTGCGCCGAGTGGCTGCTGCACGAGGTGAGCAGCACCAGTGCCGCCCTCTCACCGCGCCGCCTCTTCCCCGTGCGCCCGTCGCGCCCGTGGCTGCTGCCGCCCTCGCTTGCCCTCGCGGCGCTCCTCGCCTTCGCCTATATACCCGAGCCGCCACAACCGCTGCGCCTGACCGCGGCCGACCGCGCCCTGCTCGCACAGGCGGTGCAGCAGGCCGAGGCGCTGCAGCAGGAACTCGCGGAGGATGCGCGGCGCGATGCCCGCGTGCAGGAGGCTGCTGACGCGCTGCAGCAGGCGGCGCGCGACCTGAGCGATCAGGACGCCGGCAAGGACCGCGTGCTGGCCGCGCTCGACCGCGCCGCGCGTGCGCTCGACACGCAGCGTGCCGCACTGCAGGCGAAGGAAAACGCCGTCAACGGCGAACTGGCGCAGGGGATGACGGAGAGCGGCTACAGCGACGCCGCGCAGGCGCTGCGGCGCGGTGAATGGCAGCGCGCGCTGGAGAGCGCCGCGTCTGCCGTCGAGCAGAACGGACTGAGCAACCGCAGCGCGGCCGGGCGACTGGCTGACGCGCTGCAGCGCGCCGGCGAGCAGGCAGGAGGCGCGCTCGGCCAGTCACTGCGCGATGCCGCGCAGGCCGCACGGACAGGCAATGCCGGGCAGACCGCGCAAGCCATGCGTCAGGCCGCCGGCAATACGGCAGCCGCCAACGCGCAGAACCGCATGCAACAGGGTGCGCAATCGCTGCGCGACACGCGCCAGAATATAGCGCAAGGCAGACAGGGACAAGGCCAGCAGGGTCAGGGACAAGGCCAGCAGGGTCAAGGCCAAGGGCAGCAGGGTCACCAAGGGCAGCAGGGTCAGGGCCAAGGCCAGCAGGGTCAAGGCCAAGGGCAGCAGGGTCAGGGCCAAGGCCAGCAGGGTCAAGGCCAAGGCCAGCAGGGTCAAGGTCAAGGCCAACAGGGCCAGGGTCAGTGTCAGGGGCAAGGCCAGGGACAGGGGCAGGGACAAGGGCAAGGGCAAGGGCAGGGACAGGGCCAGAGTGGTCAGGGGAATTCGCAGCAGGGCGGGGCCGGTATCGGGCGCGGTTCCACGGATCTGCGTCAGACCGGCGGCCCGGTACAACCCGGCCGGGGCGGCACCGCCGCGCCCGCACCCGACAAGTTCCGCGCCTACCAGCAACTCTATGCGCCGGAAATCATCGGCGGCCCCGGGCGCGATGTGCAGGTCACCGGCCAGGGGGCGGGCCAGGGACC
>CAZWUZ010000256.1:0-5478 GCA_964637655.1 uncultured bacterium
GGGCAAGCGACAGCGGCAACCAGCCAAGATACGCCGGCATCGACTCGATAAAGTTCATCCCGCCGTGATAATCGCTGAAATCCGTGCCCAGAATGCCGGGAAACAGCAGCCGCACGAGTTCAAATCCCTCGAGCCAGCACTGGCGCAGCAACATCGTATACGGCATGTCATCGCCACGCATGGTCAGGATAAACGGAAGCCAGCGCCCTGCCGACCACACGCCGGCGAGCACCAGTGCGCCAAGCGTCACCGGCAGCGGCTGCCACCGGCTACCGCTGCGCTCATGCCGCGCCAACAGCTGCAGATACGCGGCATACCCGACAGCAAGCAGGATGAGGTAGAACGAGGTCTGCAACATGCCGCCGAGCAGCACCATCCCGGCAGTCAGCGCTTGGTAAATCAGGTTGCGCAGCGTTGAACGGGACCGATGTGAATGCAACAGGTACAGCCAGAGTGGCAGCCAGGTGAAATTTTGAAATGACGTGTGGCCATATACCATATTCATGACCAGCGGCGCGGAGCCCAGATATGTCAGCGCCGCGATCCCCCCCCAGAAGGCATTTCCCGCGATACGCCGGTACAGCCAGAAAGCGAACACTCCGGCCGCATAGACATGGGCGAGCAACGCCCAGGTAAGCGCCCGTTCCTGTTGTGCCTCCGCAAGAGCGTAGAGCGGCCAGTTCAGCGGATAGAGAAACCTGTTGCCGCTGCCGGCCCAGTAGCTTGTGCCGCAGTAGTAGTACGGGTTCCATTGCGGAATTTCGAGGCGGTGGGCCGCCCTGACCCCAAACACGTGCAGCGGAAGCTCATACCCCGGGCGGTCCCACGTGCCATTCAGAACCGCCTCGCCGGTAACCGCCGGCCAAAACCCCGCCAGCACGAGCAGCGCCAGCAGCAGGTAGAAACCGCGCCGTTTCATGCCGTCGCCCGCCGGGATCGGAACAACACGCGCCGCAGCAAGCCTGCCGCCGCACGCGTCATGATCAAAAACCGGCGGACATCCTCGACCCCGGTGAGGGTATGCAGGTATCTCAGCCAGAGTCGGGGCCGCAGGTAGAACGCCAGAAAGGCACGACGCTGATACTCGAGCAGCATGCGTCCGGACAGTCCCGGCGGAGCGTAGGGGAGTTCCGTCCGCTCGGAAACATATGTGTCGATCGGCGTCACTGGCGCCGATTCGGCCGTCAGCCGGCGGTAGAATTCACTGCCGGGATGCGGCACGAAGATCGTGAAGTTGGCGGCATAAAGCGGAAGCCTCCTGCTGAAGGCGATGGTTTCCCCGATGGTTGCCGCGGTGTCGGCGGGCAGGCCGAGCATGAAATAGCCACGCACCCGCAGGCCGGCGCGCGCCAACATCGCCACCTTTGTCTCGGCCTCCGCCACGGTCAGCGGCTTGCCGAGCGTGGCCATAACCGTTTCGTTCCCCGACTCGATACCTCCGGAGACCAGCCAGCAGCCGCCGCGCCGCAGCGCCGTTGCCACCGTACTGTCCACCGTGTTCAGGCTGATCGATGCCGACCAGCGCAGGGGAAGCCGTTCCGCGGCGAGACGGGCGCAGAATTCAAGCACCCGCTCACGATCGAGGTTGAACACATCGTCGAAAAACGAGATTTCGCGCACGCCAAAGGTGTCGACCAGATGGCGGCAGAGCCGGATCAGATACTCGGCGGAATGGGCACGGTAGCTGCGCGTCCAGATCAGGTTGGAGCCACAGAAGCGACAGCCATACGGACAGCCACGGCTGGAAACAACCGTGGCGAACGGCCGGCGGCGATAGGTCAGCGGCTGGGGATAGTAGGCCCCGAGCGTTTCCCCCAGCAGATGCATGGCGGGAAACGGAAGCGTGTCTAGATCCTCGCGCAGTGGCCGCAGCGGGTTGCACACAATCCGCCCGTCGTTGCGCCGGGCAAGGTTGGCGATGCCGCCCGGATCATCACCCCGCTCGACACAGCGCACCAGGTCAAGGAAGGCCTCCTCCCCTTCGCCACAGCAGCAATAATTGAACAGCCCATCGGCGAGAAAATCCTCCGGGCGCAGCGTCGCGTGCGGCCCCCCGGCAACCAGGACGCTTCCCGGGCAGCAGCGGCGGAGTGCCGCCGCTAGCCGGCGCGTTTGCCCCACCGTATTGCTGTAGGTAGTAATCCCGATCAGGTGCGGGGAAAAATCCGCCACCCGCCGCAGCGTCACCTTTTCCGACAGTCCAAGGCCAAGCGCGTCGATGAGCTGCACATCGCGATAACCGGCCGCCTCTAGCACGGCCGCCAGGCAAAGCAGTCCGTAGGGCTGCATGCGCGGCGCCGCCGCCTGGTAATCACCGTAGAGCCCGCCGGTGATAGGCGGGCCGCTCAGCAGCAGGATGCGCAACCGGCGACCGCCGGGCGCGTCAGCCACAGCGGCGCAGCCAGCAGTCGAGATTCACGCCACTCTCCGCCCAGTAGGTACAACCGCTGCAGGCGGGGACCGCGGCAAACTCGCCGGCAAGATGCCGGCGCCGGATCTCCCGCAGCCGATCGCCGTGCCAAATCGCCGCCAGCGTCTCATCAGCAAGGTTGCCGATTATGCCATCCGGCGTGCAGCTGGCACAGCAGCAGCTGACCGTACCATCCCAGTTGATCGCCGGGTAGAACCAGAGGAAATGGCAGGCGTAGCGCCGCGCCGGCAGCGGCACCGACGGTTCATCGGCGATCGTCCCTCCCCAGTTGGAGAATGGCGTGATCTGCACATGATCCGCGAGATTCCGCCACTGTGCGCGAAAGGCCTGCTGTTCGGCTTCGCCGCCCGGACGGCGGACAATCTTCGCCGAGACCCGCGGCACAGCGCTGCGCAGCATGCGCTTCAGTCGCTGCAGCGTGCGCACGTTCTCCGTGACCAGCGTGAGAACGTCTTTCCCCTTGCGCGCGGCATAATCGGACGCGGTCGCCGCGTCGATGCTGACCACCAGCGCGTCAAGCCGGGCAGCAATAAGCCGGCGGGCCGTTTCCTCGTTGAGCAAGGTTCCGTTGGTCGCCAGCTGCGTCGTATGCGCGGCACGGCGCTGGCGGGCGTGGTCGATCATGTCGGGCAGCGCGGGATTAAGCAGCGGTTCGCCCCAGTTGTGGAGAATAAGCATCGCCCGCCGGCCGTGCGCGACGCTCTCCCCGATAATGCGTTCGAACAGCGGAAACGGCATCAGGCCTCCTGCTGCTCCCGCCGCCCGCTGCCGCGCCGGCCCGCAGAATCCGCACTGCAGGTTGCAGCTCCCGGCCGGATCAATGCCGAGCACCGCGGGATACTTCCGCGCCGCGAACCAGCAGGTCGCCAGAACGCGCAACTGCCGCTGGTAGCGGATGCGGTCCTTCCATGCCGCCAGCCACACAGACGCGCGTCCGCTCACCCGCGCAGCCTCCGCCACCAGTTGAGTGCGGCCGCCGGATGCAGGTCGCACAGCAGGTTCAGCTCCGTGTAGCACGCCACCAGGCAGGCGTTGCAGGGGGGGGATGACAGGCGTGCCGCCGCCGCGGCAAACCCGTGTGTCAGCAGGTTCACCGGCGGCACCAGACCCATCACGTCACAGCAGGGGTAGAGATCTCCGTTCGCATCGACGTAAAAGTGCATCCGGCCGGCATGGCAGCCCGGTCCGCCATCGCGCGAAGGCAGCGTATAGCCCGCGCCCGGCCAGTCACGAACCCGCTCCAGATATGCCAGAGAAGAACCCAGCTGCCGCCCCCGGGGCGACCGCTTCAGCCGGATCAACTCCTCCGCAAGCTGCCGGCGCTGCCCGACTGTGAGCGGTGCCGCAACCGCCGCGGCAGACGCATGCAGCGAGTGCGCGGCATCGTGACCGGTATAGAGGTACGGAACATGGACATTGATCTGTGCTCCGTAGGCCTGCGCTGTATCGAGCAGGAACTCCAATCTTTCGCGATTGGCGTCCGTAAGGACCGCCGTCAGCCAGAACGACCGCCCGGCCCGGTGCAACGCGTCTGCTGCCGCCGTGAAAGCGGCCGTCGCCCCCTCACCGCGCTGCGCATCATTCAGCGCCGGTGGGCCGTCAATGCTCAAAAAGAACAAATCAACTGCCGCAAGTCGGTCAAGCCGCTCCGGCAGCCGCACGCCGCTGGTCGCCACGGTTACATACAGCCCCTGCGCCCGAGCCCGAGCCGCCAGCTGCCCGAGATCGTCACGCAGGAGCGGTTCGCCGCCGGTCAGGTGGAGACGACAGGTGCCGGCGGCAGCCAGCTCGTCGATGACCCGCACGGCGGCCGCCGTATCACAGTCCGTAACCGGACGGGCCGCGGCATTGCACCACCGGCAGCGCCAGCAGCAGCGGCTGGTGACAGCGTAGTGCACAGCCACCGGCAGGCGCATCCCTGTCAGGCGGGCCGCCGCAACACGCAAGAGACTACGCAGCATCAGCGTCGCCCTCACGGTCGCCTCACGGTCGCCGCGGACGGGCGGGTCAGCGGTACTCCGTGCCGGGCACGAGCCACCACCAGCGGATACGGCGCGGCGGTAATATCGCCGTAGTCCAGTTCCTCGTCGTACGGGCTCGCGGGGCCCAGCAGTCCGGATCCCGCCACCGGCGGGGCTGGCAGCAGCGTCAGCTGACGCGCCGCCGTCTCCCTGAACGCCGCCGCGTTCTCCGGAGCAGGCACGCCACCCTCCCGCTGCAGGACGAGCACATCGTCCCGGCAGAGGCGCACCACATACACGCCTGCCGCCACCTGCCGCTGCAGTTCCGTCAGCAGGCCGGCCAGCACCCGTTCATAGTCCGGCCACGCGCCGGCCCGATGCTGCAGGTCAAGGATGATCCAGTCCTCGCGCACTCCAGTGTAGTGCGGCAGATGGATTGTCAGCCTCTCTGCGAGGTGGGCCAGGATGTTCTCCGTTGCCATCACGCTTCCGACGGGTGGAACCAGCTGTACCGCCGCGCGCAGAGCCGGCATCCGGGCGGCGGCGGCGGGCACATCTCCATCGCACGCGTAGGGGAGATGCCACAGATGGTCGCCGGCAGCCGCCAGTACTACTGCCATCCCCAGCAGCACCCGGCCACGCGACTGCAGGTGCAGCCAGCGACACAGCCGCGCCGCGCCGTCGATCGCGGCCGCGAAGAAAAACGGGATGAGCAGCGCCTGATAGTAGTTGTACGGATGCATCAGCCACGGCGGTCCCGCCAGGTGGTAGGCGAGCACCGGAACGGCAATCAGGAATATCTCCGGCGCCAGCAGCGGGAGTAATGCCAGCGGCAGCGCCATTGCCAGCAGCCACGATGGGAAGCGGGAGACCCCCGCCAGCAGCGCGGTCCCGAGTCCGGCACCGGCGTTGCCGAACAGGCTCCCCTCGCCGGCATAGAGAAAACCGAGCGGGTCACCGGGCATCCCCCAGCGCGGCAGCACGGCACCGGTCACCGTGATAAAAAATATCGCGCTGAACGCGGCCAGCAGCAACCCGGCGCGCCGCTTGCCGTCGTGCACAGCGATGAACAGGCCGAAGGCCGCC
>CAZWUZ010000257.1:0-5471 GCA_964637655.1 uncultured bacterium
GGTACGTCTCACCGTGGCGCTGCGCGACCCGGTCGACTCCACGCGGGTGCAGGAGCGCAACCTCGTCACGTTTGCGTTCGCGCGCATGCCCGAACCGGTCAGCGCCTTGCCGGTGACCCCGGCCGCGCCGGTCGCCCGCGGCAACGAGGGTATCGTCTACCTCGGTGGCGCGGCGGTCATTACGCCGGCCCCGGTGCCGACGGCGCCGGTCTTTGTGCCGCCCGCGCCGCCGGTGGCGGCGGATGCGGCGCGATCGGTTGACTATCATCTGAGCAAGGCGGAAGGGTTTATCCGCCTGGAACGGTACAGCGAGGCGCTGCGCGAAGCGGAAGCGGCGCTGGCGCTCGACCCGCGCGAGCCGCGGGCACTTGAATTGCAGCGGCGGCTGCGGCGGCTGGTGCTGCTCTTCCAGCCGCCGGCCGCCTCGCCGCGCAGCGGGCAGTAGTACGGGCAGGACAGTACACGCCGGCTGAGCGGCCGGCGGGAACGATATGACGGGATTACAACGGGGAGATGCAGGCATGAAAGCATGGCTGGGTAACACCAACGGATTCTTCGCGCTGGCGCTGCTGCTGGCGCTGCTCACGGCGGTTGTCGCGCCCGGGTGGAGCGAGAGCGACGCTGATCGCCTCTTCCACGAGGGGGTGGGCTGCTACCTGCGTGGCGACCTGCCGGCCGCCCGGGCCGTGCTTGAACGCGCGCTGGCGCAGACACCCCGCCACGACAATGCCCGCCGCCTGCTTGGTGAAGTCAACGCCGAACTGCAGCGGACCGCTCCCGCTGCCGGCATGCCCGTTGCCGTTGCCGGCGCACCCGTCGCGGCGATGCCGCTGGCCGCTCGTGTCGCGGTCGGTGAAGGCCTGGTCACGCTCGGTCCGCTCCCCGCGTCCGCGCCGACCGCCGTCGCCGTGCCGCCGCAACTGCTTGCCCCGATGCTCACCGAGCGTCTCGTCCTGCGCGCCGAGCAGGTGCCGGCGGGGGTCAAGGCGCTGACCGCCATCGAGGCCTACAGCGAGCAGGGCGCGCTCAAGGTGCGCCTCAGCACGACGGGCGCCGTCGACCTCATGGACAACAAAACGTATCAGCCGGCGACGGTCGTCGTCGACCTGCTCGGCTGCCGCAATGCCCTGCCGGCTCGCTCGCTCGCCGTGGATGCCGGCGCGCTGGTGCGCATCCGCCATCTGCGGCAGCGCACGGAGCCGCTGGAGACGACCCGGGTGGTGCTCGACCTGACCAAACCCGTACCGTACACTGTCGAACGCGTGCCCGGCGGTGTGGTGATCACCTTCCCGAATGCCGGGGCCGGTCCGGCCATGCCGCTGGCGCTCGGCGAGCCGCCGGCACTGCGCCCGGCGGTCTCCCACCTGCGTCCGCTGACCGCCTACCGCGTGCAGTCGCACTGGCTGCGCCTGATTGCCGGGGAAAAGCAGCACGGGCCCGCGGGCAGCGCGCTGCCGCGCCCGAGGGTGGTGCAGGTAACCGATGCGGCCGGAATACCGCAGGCGAATGTCCCGGTCTGGTTTTCGGTTACGGAGAATAACGGCTGCTTCGTCCGCGCCGGCGGTGAAACCGCCGGCAGCCTGCGCGTCGTCACCGACGCGCAGGGGCAGGCGCTGGCCGAGGGGTACCGCTTCGCCACGCGCGCCGGCGACAATGTCGTTACTGCGGCCCTCGCCGACGGGGCGGCCGGGGTGGTGTTCCTGCAGACCTCGCAGCCGGCCGAAGCGGCGGATATCGTCAAGGTGCACGGCGACGATCAGGAGGGCGTGGTCGGGACGGAACTCGACCAGCCGCTGGTGGTCGAGGTGCGCGACCGCTTTGCCAACCCGATGGCCGGGCAGCGGGTGGTCTTCACCGTGCTCTACAACGACGGGGTGGCGGATGCCAATCCCGACCGCTACGGCACCCAGTCGGTGGTGGTGACGGACGAGCACGGCCGGGCGCGGCTGGACAAGTTCAAACTCGGCACCCGCGTCGGGCGCAACCAGGTGCGCGCCAGCATCGTCGTCAATGGCGGCCGCGCCGCCCGCGGTGGCCTGCTGATCAGCGCCCAGCGCCGCGACGGTGAAATGCTCGAACGCAACGGCGAAATTGTCCGCCCGCAGGCGGTGCAGGAACATGTGCCGGTCTTCGTCAGCGAGATGCTGCGCGACCTGCCCGGCTCGCTTGATGTCGACGCCGTCGAACTGCTCTACCTCGACAATGTCACCACGCACGCACTCAAGCACGAACTGGCACAGCTGGCGGCCGGCGACGATGACCTGAGGTTCTACGATGACGGCAATGCCGTCTATTTGAGCCCGACGGCGCCCGGTGACCGCGCGCAACTCGACGCGAAACTGCAGACGCTCAACGGCCACCGGCTGCTGCGCAAGACCGTGCGCAGCGTGGTCTTCACCGAGTCGGGGCGGCCGCAGCTGATATCGGTCGACTTCCGCGACGCGGCGGTGGTCGATGTCGTGCGCACCCTGGCGGAAATCGCCGGCTGGAACATCGTCTTCCCGCCGCAGGGCGACCCGCTCTACGGTCAGCAGGTCACCATCCACCTCGTCGAGGTGGGCGCCAAGGACGTGCTCGACAACATCCTCGCGCAGGCGGGCTATGGCCGCGTCGAGAACGCCGGCATCATCCGCATCGTCAAGCGCAGTGATATGCCGGCCGATGTCACGCGCATCGGCCAGGGGATCGACCTCGACCGCTACGAGGGCGAGGAGAACGAGGTCGTCACCTACTTCATCCCCGTCAAAAACCGCAAGCCGAGCAACCTGCTGACCGTGCTCAAGTCGCTGGCCGGGGCCGATGCCAACATGCAGGCGGATGACCCTTCCGGGTACATCGTCCTCACCGACCGGGTGGCCAATATCCGCCGGGTCAACGCCATGGCCCGCCTGCTCGATGCCAGCAACCTGGAACTGTCGGAAGACATCTTTATCCGGCTGATTACCCTGCAGCGGGCCAGTGCCACCGAGGTGGCCCGTCAACTGACGGCACTCTACCCGCTGATCGCCCGCGGCAGTGTGGACGCGGCGGCGTCATTCCTCGCGCAAGTGCATTCCGAGGAGCGCGGCACCTTCCTGCTCGTCTGCCCGAAATCGGTCTCTCCCCAGCTGCTTGACCTCATCGAGCAGTTTGATTCCGGGCGCTCCTACGAGGTCATCACCGTCGCCCAGGTGCTGCCGTCGAAACTCAAGATCCTGCTCGACGCCTACTTCGGGGCGAACGCGACGCAGGCGTTTGACGATGCCAGCCGGCTGATCATCTCGGGCACCCCGGAGACGATCGCCCGCATCCGCGAGATGGTGTCGCGGCTCGATGTCGCCGGCGGCGTGACGCGTGAGCTGGTGGTGGTGGCGCTCAACCGCATCACCCCGACCGACATGACGGGCATTCTCACCAAACTCTACCCGGGGCTGGCCAATTACGTGGCGGCACCGGCGGCAAGCAACACCATTGTGGTGCTCGTGCCGCAGGAACAGGCGGCGGAGATTCGCGCGGTGATCGAGAAGCTCGACCACAATCTGTCCGCGCTCAACGAGAGCAGTTTGCAGCGCGAGGTCATCCGCCTGCAGCGCCTCGACCCGGAACTGGCGGTCACCAACCTGCAGCAACTCTACCCGAACGCCAAGTTCTTCGCGCTCGGGCAGTGGAAGACGCGCGAGGAACTGGTGCGCGTCGAGGGGAGCACCTCGCTGCGCGAACTCAACGTCGATTACTACGAGGGACTGTTCGGCATCCTCGCGCTGGCCAACAGCGAGGACATGCCCAACATCCGCAAGGTGGTCGCGGCGATGGACCTGACCCCCTTCCCCGCCGACTTCACCATGAAGGTCTACAGCCCGCGCTACCAGACCACCTCGCAACTCAAGGAGTGGGCGGACCAGATCATCGGGACGACGGGGCAGGGCAAAATCATCATCGACGGGTTCGGCAACCGCCTGCTGGTCTTCGACACGCAGGAGAATGTCAGTCGCATGCTCGAATTCTTCGCCCAGATGGACGTGTCACCGACCGAGGGGCTGATGACGCGCTCGGTGACGCTCGGCAACATCTCGGCGGCGGAGATGGCGTCGGTGCTCAACCTCATCTACCGCGGCTCGTTCATCGCCTCGACGACGACGGGCAAGAACATGCTCTTCGTGCAGGTGCCGCGCGAGGTCATGCCGCAGGTCATGCAGACCATCGGCGAACTCGACCAGCTGACCGTGGGCGAGACCATCACCGTGGTGCCGGTGACCGCTGACCTGCAGGTGTCCGAGGTGCAGAGCAAACTCAAGGAACTCTTCCCCAACCTCAACATCAACTACAGCGAGTGGCCCAATCCGTCAATCATCTTCGCCGGCGACGCCGCGCTGGTGGCCAAGGCGCGCGAGGTGCTGCGCGAACTCGACCAGCCGCTGGTCACGCGCACGTTCCGCCTCACCTATGGCGAAGCCGACAACGTCAAGACGATGCTCACGGACTTCCTCTCGACGCAGGGCAAGTCGCAGGCGGACGGGCGCACCAACTCGCTGATCATCACCGATGTCACGTCCAACATGCCGCGTCTCGAGCGCATCATCCGCGATCTCGACCGCAACCTGACGGGCGAAGGGGGCGAGGGGAGCGGCACCCGCGTCTTCTTCCTCAAGAACGCGCAGGCCGGGGAACTGGTCACCGTGCTCGGGCAGGTGGTGCAGGCGACGCGCGGGGACAACGACCTCAACGTGCTGCTCGGCACGCTGTCGTCCGACCAGCGCACCAATTCGATCCTCGTCAACAGCACGCCGGCCAACCTGCCGCTGATTGCCGCGCTCATCGAGCAGCTCGACCGGCGCACGCCGCAGGTGCTTATCCGCACGACCATTCTCGAGTATACGCTCAACGAAGACGAGAACATGGGTTTTGTCTGGAACTTCACCGACCGCTTCGGCGGCTACAACTGGACGAGTGTTTTCGGCGGCGCTGTTGCCGGGCCCTTCTCGCTTACCCTGACCAAGGGGCAGTTGTCGGTGGTCATGGACGCGCTGAGCAGTTCGCAGCGCTCGAATGTTCTCTCGGCGCCGAGTGTGATGACGCTCAATAACCAGGCGGCCAATATCACGGTTGGGGCTTCGCGCATGCTGCAGGAATCGCGCATCGACCCGAACACCGGTGCGGTTACCACCGGCATGGTGTCCTACAATGCCGACCTGATTGTCGATGTCACGCCGCAGATCGGGTCCGACCGCAGCGTCAAACTTGATTTCGGGCTCGACCTGACCCAGTTCACGCCGACCAGCGACCCGGCAAGTCTGCCGACCACCACCCGCAAGCTGACCAACTCGGTTATTGTGGCGGACGGGCAGACCCTGGTGATTGGCGGGATCATCCGCGACCAGGAGGACCTGTCGCGCAGTGGCGTACCGGGGATCAAGGATATCCCGGTCCTCGGCCACCTGTTCAGCAGCAACCGCAACAGCAAGCAGAAGGTCGAACTGATGATCTTCCTGACG
>CAZWUZ010000258.1:0-5457 GCA_964637655.1 uncultured bacterium
CTACCGCTGTAATTTCTCCACCAAGACGCCTGACCTCCTCCCGGCGCCTCTGCAGGAGGGGGGGCGCCCCGCGTTTATCTTGCGCTTAGTGCTGGCGGCGACGCTGTCGTCGGTGTACGGCATCTACAACGGCTTCGAACTGTGCGAGAACACCCCGAAGGTGCCGGGGAAGGAGGAGTACCTCGACTCGGAAAAATACCAGTTCAAGGTCTGGGACTGGGACCGCCCGGGCAATATCAAGGATATCGTGGCGAAGGTCAACGCCATCCGCCGCGCCAACGCAGCGCTGCAGGAATACGACAACCTGCGCTTTGTACACAACGAGAACAACCAGGTGCTCACGTACTGCAAGATGACCCCGGACAAGAGCAACATCATCCTCGTGGCGGTCAATCTCGACTACCACAGCGCGCAGACGACCACCATGCACCTGCCGCTGGAAACGTGGGGGATTGAAGGGTGGGAAACCTACCGCGCCGAGGAACTGCTCGCGGGTACGGTGCAGCAGTGGAAAGGCGGGCGGGTCTGGGGCATCACGCTTGCTCCACAGACGAACATCGCGGCCATCTGGCGCATCAGCAGACAGTAAACGCAAGGACGGGGGGGCGCGGAGGAATCCGTGCCCCCTGTTGCTATTCGAGGAGGTCGGGCAGGTCGGCGTAGTAGGAAAGACCGAAGAGGAGCAGCACGAGGCCGAGGATGGCGAGCAGTTCCGCGACCGCATGCAGGGCGAATCCGGAGGAGACCTCTTCCTGCTGCCGCCCGCGCTGATGCACGAAGAGCGGGATGAAAAACATCAGGATAAGGCCGAGCGACATGACCAGCAGGCCGGGGACGCCTTCCCAGCTCAGCCAGCCGTCAGCCAGCTGCGAGAAAAAGTCAGGTTCGTCCATAAAAATCAAAGGGAACGCCGCTAAGCGTTCCCTTTGTACTCCCTCCCATCACAGCTTGCGCATCCGCGCTTTCAACCCGGCAACGAAGGTCTTGGACTTCCGCAAACCGAGCAGGGTGGCCTTGGCAACGACGGTACTGACTGCGAAACCAAGTTTCTTTGCCACCACCTGATTCGTCGCTTTCGGGTACCAGAGGCGAAGAAGTTCGACCTTTTCCGCCGTCCATTCGATAACCGTCCGTGACGTTTTCGCGCGTGACGCGCGAGGTCGCTTACTTACTTTTTTGCCTTTTTTTTTGCGACCTTCTTGACCGCCTTCTTCACGACCTTCTTCTTTGCGACCTTCTTCGCCGCTTTCTTCTTCGTAGCCATTGTGTTGTCCACCCCCTCTCAATCGAGAACTTACTGCTTGCGATTACGCAATACTACCACAATTGTATTATCTTGTCAATATATTTTTTTGTTTTTTGCAAAAATATTTTCGCGCGGAAAAATCCGGTGCGCAGCACGCGCGGCTTGCCTGCCGACGGGAAACGCTCATGGTGCGCGCAGCACGCTGATGCCGCCGGCCGTCAGCACGGTCTGCCAGCCGCGCGCGCGCAGCGCGTGCGTGACGCGATTCCCGTCGGGAAACAGCGCGAAACGGAAACCGTGGTGTGCGAGCACGCGGTCGAAATCGTCGCGCACGAAGTGCAGGGTGAGGTAGTCATCCCACACGGGCGCCGGTTCGAAGAGATGGTTGCGCCCGTCGATAAAGACCAGCCGTTGCGGGTACGCGTGCCAGCCGAGCCGCCCGCCGAGCGCGTAGTAATTGAGCACCGCTTCGCCGTCAGGCACATGGTCCGCCAGCCAGGCGAACGCCGCGTCCTGCGCTGCGTGCCCGAGCGGATGCAACGGCAGCAGCGGTGACGGAATCGCGAACGCGGCGACGAGCAACGCGCCGGCCAGCAGCAGCGCGGCGGCAGCACGGTGGCGCGCCACCGGCAGCAGCGACGCCAGCGCGGCAGTGACGGCAGGCACGCTGACGATGACGAAGAAGAGCAGGTTGCGGCGCGCGGCAAGGAAGGCAACGAGCAACGCGGCGATGGCGAACCGGTCGCTGCGCGGCAGCGCGCCCAGCCCGGCGAGGGTCAGCGCCACCCACAGCAGCGCCGGCCACCAGGCCGCGTCGGCAAATGCCGGCGGCAGGAAAACGTCGAGGATCTGTGTTCCCTGCGTCGTCAGCATGCTCGCCAGCGCCCCCCAGATACCGAAGCCGAGCGGATGCAGTGCCGGCGCGACGAGCGCGGCGGCAAGCAGCAGCAGCGGTGCCCGTCCGGGACGCCGCCTCGCGGTGAGCGCGGCGGCGATCTGCGCCAGCGGGAAGATGAGGGCAAGGAAGAAGGAAAGATGGCAGTTGGCCCAGAGCGTGACGAGCAGGCCGTAGAGCAGTGTCAGTCGCCAGGGCGGCAGCGGCAGCGACGGCAGCAGCCAGGCCAGCGCGAAGCACGGCACGATGCTGGTGACGGCGCGCACGGCAAACTCATCGCGCAGCAGCCAGGCAGCGGCAACGCAGGCGACGGCAAGCAACGGGGTATCAGGTACCCGCGACCGGAGGCCGCGGTGGCGACGGGCGCGGACCAGCAGGAGAAAGGGGAAGACAAGACAGAACAACGACGTCACCCGCAGCGCCGGCCACCCGCCGATGGCGAACAGGCGATATGCGAAAAAGGCCGACAGCCACTCCTGCGGCGCCGCGTACGTACCGGGAATGCTGGCGGTGAACAGTTCCTGTGTGATAATGCCGTGTTGCGCCACGGTGCGCCCCGTATTGAGCCACCACCAGGCGTCGCCGCCGTCGTTGAGATAGCCGTTGACGAGCAGCAGAGAAAGCAGCAGGCCGGCGGCGATGAGCAGGGGCGACCCCGGTGGTGGCGTCCGGTCAGGCGCGGCCCGGCGTACCGCCCGGACACTGACGGCGACTGACGCCAGCAGCGCGAGGTAGAGCGCAAAGCGGGAGAGGAGACCGGTGGCGACCAGCAGGGCCAGCGGTACGCTGAGGCGGCGGGGCAGGCGGGGAGCA
Organism: uncultured bacterium; assembly: GCA_964637655.1. GTDB lineage: Bacteria > DAOPZR01 > DAOPZR01 > DAOPZR01 > DAOPZR01 > CAZWUZ01. Next base: position 2,955 of record CAZWUZ010000258.1, read on the forward strand.
ATCAGGCAGCAGCAGAACAACAGCAGGCCGAGGGGGAGCAGGTCGGCGACGGAACGGAACTGCGGCGGGTCAGTGAGGAGCGTCAGCAGCACGCGCGGTCAGGCGCGCGTCAGCGCCCGCAGCAGCAGGAGGGCGCGCTCTCGGCGGTGCTGCCGCTGCAGCAGGAGGCCCCTTCGCGTGCGCGGTCGCCCTCTTCGTCCCAGCATTCGTCCTCGGGGTCGACGGCGAAGATATCCACTTCGAGTTCCCACTGATAGCGCCGGCGGCAGAGATGCCAGACCGCGAGGAAAATCGCGGCAAAGAACGCGGCCGGCAGGATGACCGAGGTGGGCATGGCCCAGGCCGATGGTACGCAGTACGCGTAGATGAGGAAGAGTACGGTGCCGATGACCGCGGTCTTCGCGCTGCGCCAGAGGATGCGCCCGAACCAGTCGTCCTCGCTCACCACGGTCAGTTTGGTGTGGATGAGCGCCAGCAGCCACGCCACGGAGAGCGGCAGCCACAACTGGTCGCGGTAGGCGGCAAAGTCGAGTTCAGGCCAGTCGAGCGAGCGGAAGCGCACCCAGAAAGCGAACAGCACCGCGAGATTGACGAGGATCAGTTCGGCGACATGCCAGAGGCCGTTCTCGACCCGGCGGTTGATCCAGTCGTGATTCTCGTCGGCGCGTTTGACTACCGCGCGGAATACGCCGAAAACGATGACATTGAGCACGAAGAGGAGGGGGAAAGCCAGCGCCGGAAAGGCCGCCGCCTCAGTGCGGCGCAGGAAGAAGGCGAAGACCATGGCCAGCGCCATGCCGCCCAGCGATCCTTTGAGCACGCGCAGGAGCAGGCGCAGGTAGCTCTCCTCGCGCGTGGTACGGTAGAGCCCGGCGCCGAAGAAGGCGGCCAGATGCGCGACGAGCAGCGCGAGGAGCAGCGCGCTCCAGCCGATATAGGCGGCCTCGGGATAATCGCCGAGAAAGCGCAGCGACAGCGCGTAGTACGAGGTGAACCCGAGGATGATGGCATCGACGAACATCCAGGTGATGACAACGAGCGGATCGCCCATGGTGCGTCTCCTTGGCACGTAATGCAACAATGTTACTTACTTGTCCGGCTGCCGTCAAGAACGCGTCAGCCGCCGGCGGAAATTCAGGCGTGATTCCGGTAGCCCTTTTCCCGGAGCAGGGCGAGGCGGCAGGTGTCGCCGGTAAAGCGAAATCCGATAGCGACCTGCAGGGCGCACCGGGGGCAGATGGCGCCGTGCAGCGCGGTGTCCGTCGCGCCGGCAAGGAACCCCTCCGTTTCGGCGCGGAACTTCTCCGCGAGTGCTGCCGGCAGGCCGGGCAGACGGAAGGTACGGTCGGCGGCAAACGCCGCGGCGGTGGCGCGCAACGTCGCCTCCGGGAAACGCAGGTCGTAGCCGCAGACGGGACAGTGGTAGCGCAGCGGCCATTGTGTGACCGTGCCATCAGGTGCCGAGGCGCAGCGTTCGCCGATGAGTTTCTGCATGCACCGGTTATAACGTGTGTTCGTGTTGCGGGTCAACGTGCGGTTGACCGCGTCTGCCGACTGGTGCTACCATCGTGGGGGAGGCGCTGAGCATGCTGAAGAAACTGCTGCTTGGGGCGGGTATCCTGCTCGCCGCGCTGGTGTTGTTCTGCGTTGGCTACTGGCTGAATTATTCGCAGGGGGTCATCGCCGGGAGCAGCATCGAGACGCCCGGGGCGACGCGCTGCCTCCTTATCGCCAGCCAGGGAAGCGACTACAAGGAGGCGCTGGTGCGGAAACTGGTCGCGCGGCTGCAGGCGGACAGCGCGTCGGTACGACTGGTGGACGTCACGCAGCTGCCGACGGTGAACGAAGCGGACTATGCTGCCGCCATCCTGATTTGCAGCATCGAGTATTATGCCGCGCAGAAAGACGTGGCGGCGTACATCGCCGCGGCGCAGCGGCCGGAGCGCATCGTGCTGCACACCACCTCGGGCCAGGGTGACATGCGCCCGCAGCAGTGCCGCATCGACGCTCTTACCGGCGCTTCACGAAGTGAACTGCTCGACGACCAGGCGGCAGCCATTCTCGCCCGCCTGCCGCGGCAGACACCAGAAGAGGAGCAGAACATGAACGATGAACGCGATAAGCAGCCATCAGCGGAACAGCCGCGGCAGGCGGCGCAACCGGGCAGTGCGCAGGAACTCGACGACCGCGAACTGGACAAGGTGACCGGCGGCGTCGTGAATTCCGGGATACTGCAGCCGCCGCAACCGCCCGGGTCGTTCGGCCTGCATTGACCAGCCCCGCCGGTGCCCGGGGTGCGGCGTACCGACGCGGGCCTGTGGCTGACACGGTAGTATACCGCGGTTTGACAGGATTGCCGTCGGGTGATACATATTTTCGGGGCAACTATTCAGCCAATCAGTCCCCTCTCCTTGGGGAGAGGGCGACGCGCAGCGCCGGGTAAGGGGATACGTCCGGCCGTGTCTGCCCTGCCGCTTCGCGGCTTCCTCTCCCGGCGGGAGAG
>CAZWUZ010000259.1:0-5412 GCA_964637655.1 uncultured bacterium
CCATCCCGCTGGCTTGCAACGGGCTGGTGCGCCACTCCTTTTGGCGGCAGGGGGGCAACGTTGCCGAGGTGCGCATCAATCTACGGCCGAAGGAGGAGCGCGAGTGGCAGTCGCACGCCATCGGCATGCGGCTGCGCCCTGCCATCGAGGAAATCGGCCGGCGGCACAAGGCCATCGTCAAGATTGTCGAGATGCCGCCGGGGCCGCCGGTCCTCTCGTCCATCGTCGCGGAAGTGTACGGGCCGCCGGGCGGCGAGTATGCGCAGCTGCAGCGCGTGGCGGGGACGGTGCGCAGTGCGTTGCAGGCGACGCCCCTGGTCAGCGATGTCGATGCCACGCTGGAAGATGACCTGCAGCGCATCGATATTGTCATCGACAAGGAGAAGGCGGCGCTGGCCGGGGTCGAATTTGCCGAGGCGGTGCAGACCGCGCGCCTGGCGCTGGCCGGCATGGACCTTGGGGGACTGCGCGACGGGGCGGACCGCGAGGCGGCGTTCATCCGGCTGCGCCTGCCGTACGCGCAGCGCGGCGACCTGCAGGCGCTGCAGGAAATCCGCGTGCGTTCGCGCAGCGGGCGCCTCGTGGCGCTCGGGGAAATCGCCTCGTGGCAGGAACGCGTCGAGGAGCAGACCGTCTACCACAAGGACCTGCGCCCGGTGGTCTATGTCTATGCCGAGCAGGTCGGCATTTCGCCCGTCGATGCCATGTTTGCCGCGCGGAAAAACCTCGTGGTGCCGGACGGCTACGAGGTGGTCTGGGACGGGGAAGGGGAGTGGAAGATCACGGTCGAGGTGTTCCGCGACCTCGGCCTCGCTTTTGCCGCCGCCATGCTCCTGATTTACTTCCTGCTCGTCGCGCAGACCGGGTCGCTCCTCGTGCCGTGCGTGCAGATGATTGCCATTCCGCTCACCATGATCGGCATCTTTCCGGGGTTCTGGCTGCTCAACCTCTTTGCCGACCCGGTGCATGGGGCGCCCAACCCGATCTTCTTTACCGCGACCGGGATGATCGGCATGATCGCGCTGGCGGGGATTGTCGTGCGCAACTCGATTATCCTCATCGATTTCATCGAGGTTCTTCGCCGGCAGGGGCTGCGCCTCGCGGACGCGGTTATCGAGGCGGGTGCTGTGCGCACGCGCCCCATCCTGCTCACCGCGGCTGCCGCCCTCTTCGGGGCGTGGGTCATCATTCTCGATCCGATCTTCTCGGGGCTGGCGTGGAGTTTTATTTTCGGGATATTCGCCTCGACCCTGTTCACGCTGCTGGTCATCCCGCTCGTCTACTACCTGATCATGCGCGGCACGGAGAAGACGCCGGCTCCGGCAGCGGCCGGACCGGCACCGCGCCCGCTGACTGCGCAGGAACGCGACGCGCAGGCAGTTGCGGCAGCGAAGACAAAGGCAACAGCCGCGACAGCGGATGTGGCAACAGCAGCCGAGGCGGCGAGTACGGAGACAGCAGCAGTGATGGGTGCAGCATCAGTGGCTGCGCAGGTGGCGTCAGCAATTGGCGTGGCGACGGGAACTCCGGCCGCCGCGTCTGCGGTGGCATCGCCGTCTGCGGCCGGCAGTGCCGGGCGGACGCCTGCTGTGGTCGAACCTGCGCCGGTGCCGCCCCCCGCAGCGGCTGCGCCGACACCGGTGGCGTTGACGCCGGCACCCGTGGCGACCGTTGAACGCCTCGTCCCTGAATCGGGCACGCCCGACGGAGCGGGACGCAGCATCCGCCTGAAAGTCGACCCGAATCTGCTGCGCAAACTGGGCGGCAAACCGCCGGGAGATGGCGCATGAACGGTCCATTGCCGCTACCGCCGGCGGAGTACATGGTACTGGTCAGCGGCGGCGGGCCTGACCTGGAAAACAATTTCCTTGCCGTCGGCCGGCAGCTGGTGCAGATGCTCGATAAGCAGGAGATGCTCGGGCCGGGGGTGCGGCTGCTCGATGTCGGCTGTGGCTGCGGGCGGCTGGCGCGGCAGTTGGCGGAGCGTACTGACCTGGTCTATTGCGGGTTCGACCGTCATGCCGGGATGATTGCGTGGTGTGCGGAACACCTGACGCCGGCCGCGCCGCACCTGCACTTCCATCATGTGGCGGTGCGCAGCGCGTATGACGCGTGGGATCGCGAACAGGGGACGCAACCGGTCGAGACCGTGCGTTTTGACTTCCCCGAAGCGCCGTTCAGCGCCGCCCTGCTCTCGTCGGTCTTCACCCACATGCCGCTCGACGAGACTGGGCATTATTTGCGCGAACTGCATCGCGTCCTGCTCCCGGCGGGCAGGGTGCTCCTGTCGGTGATGTTCACGGAGGGCGAACCGCAGGTCCTGCAGCAGCTCAATTTCCTGTATCGCCCCGATGACTTTGCCGCGCTCGCAGCGCAGTGCGGCTTTGCCGCCACGCCGCTCAACCCGCGGGCCTACGGCCTCGCCCACAACTGGTTCCTGTTGCAGAAATAGGGGGCCATACTAGCACATTGACACATTCACGCAGGCGGAACTGCCGACTGATATATGCGTTACGCATCGACGTGAGGGCAGATGCACTACAGCACACGCGGATACCCGAACAACGGGGGAAGGCATGACAGCACGACGGGTTGAGCGGACATTGAGCGGCAATCGAGTGGAAGAAGGGGCCGGGGTCTGGCTGCGCCGCAGCTTCGCGTGGCAGGAGCGCGAGCGGCTCGACCCGTTCCTGCTGTTCGATGATTTCGGCTCGAGCGACCCCAAAGAGTACCTCCCGGGTTTCCCGTGGCATCCGCACCGCGGTATTGAGACGGTCACGCTGATGGATAGCGGGCGGGTGGAACATGGCGACAGCATCGGCAATGCCGGGGTCATCGGGCCGGGTGACGTGCAGTGGATGACCGCGGGGAGCGGCATCGTCCACCAGGAGATGCCGCAAGAGGATCCGGTGCGGCTACGCGGGTTTCAGTTATGGGTCAACCTGCCGCGCAGCCACAAAATGACCGGACCGCGCTACCGCGGGCTGACCGCGGCAGAGTTACCGCAGGTGAACTTGCCGGGCGGGGTGCAGGTGACGGTCATCAGCGGCGAATGCCACGGCACGCGCGGCGCGGTCACCGACATCGTCGTCCCGACCTTCTACCTCGATGTGCGCCTGCCGGCCGGGACGACGTTCACGCAACCGGTTGATGCGCAGTGGCATGCTTTTGCCTACCCGGTGACCGGCACGGTGCGCTGTGGTGACACGGAACTGGCTGAAGGGAATCTCGGCATCCTGACGGATGGTGACAGTATCACCGTGAAGGCGCCTGCGGGCGAAGCGCGCGTGCTGCTGGCGGCCGGCCAGCCGCTGCGCGAGCTCATCGCCTGGCGCGGCCCCATCGTCATGAACACGGAAGAAGAGTTGAACACGGCATTTCGCGAGTACCAGGCGGGGACTTTCATCAGAAAATAGACGGCAGAGTGCAACGTGCCGCTGTCAGCCGGCGTATATCGTTACTAAAGGATGCCAATGGCGGAATTGCAGGTAGCGGCGCAACTGGCGGGGACGCGGGCGGAAGGCCCGGGCTGGCGGTACGCGGTCTGGGTACAGGGCTGTCCTCTGCGCTGCGACGGCTGCTGCAATGCCGCGATGCAGGAGTTTTCAGGCGGCACCGCGCATGACACGGCGGCGTTGGCCGCGACCATTGCTGCCACGCCCGGGATTGAGGGACTGACCCTGGTCGGCGGTGAACCGTTCGCGCAGGCGGCGGCCGGCGCCGACCTGGCGGAGCGCGTGCGCGCAGCGGGGCTGACGGTTGTCGTCTTTTCGGGCTACACGCTGGCGGAACTGCGCGGGCAGGTGAACGATGCAGAACGCCTGCTGGCGGCTACCGACCTGCTCATCGACGGCCCGTATCTCGCCGCGCAGGCCTCGCATCACCGCTGCTGGATCGGCTCGGACAATCAGCAGGTACATTTCCTCTCCGACCGCTACCACCAACTGCGTGACGCCTGGCCATCGGGCTCGTCGCTGCTGCTGCGCGTGCAGGTTGACGGCTGCACGGCCAGCGGCGATCCCGCGCTGGTCGGGGCATGGAAGCAGCGTCATGGCTGAAGTATCACGCGGCAGCGTGGCCGGCGAGCAGTTCTGCGCGGAACTGCTTGCCCCGCTCACCGACGGCTGGCGCCGTCTGCACGTGCAGCCGCCCGCGCGCGCCGCCCGCGGCGCCTTCCCACCCTATGCCATTACCGCGGACGAGGCGGCGCAGGCATTGCGCGAACTCGCGCGGTTCTATGTCGAGGTACTTGCCCGCGACGGCTCGCGCCCGCGTGCCTACGCGGCCGGCGGCGTCTGCGATACCATGACCCTGCTCGACGAGCGCTTGTGGCAGGCAACCGACACGCTCCTGCGCGACGACCTCATCATGCTGCTGCGCGGGTCGGTCAGTTGCGGTGTCTGCCTGCTGGCGGGCGGCCATGCTGCCGAGGACGGCAAGCCGGTACCGCGCCATGACGGGTGGGACAGCGCGTTTCGCGCTGACCATGCGGGACTGCCTGCCCCCTCGGTGGCGGAGGCGGCGCTCGCGTTCCTGCTGCGGCTCAGCGGCTGCCCGCGTTTCTGCGGGCGGTGTACGGTGCGCGCGCGGCAGGCCGCGTGGCTGACCGCGGCGAATCCGCTCGTCGCCGTATGGTATCATGGCAGCACCACGGCGCTGCGGCAACTGCTGCAACCCTGCTGGACCCCGGTGCTCTTCGCCTGGGGCGGGGCACTGAGTGAACGCCTGCAGGCGTATGTCCGCAGTGAATGCAACCGGAGCCCCGGGGATGTCCGGCGGCACCTGGCGCCGGTGGCGGAGCAACTCGCGCTGTTGCGCGCGGCACTGGATGACCATGCGCTGAACCGCGCGGGCGCGGCGGAACTGGCGTACCCGCTGGCGCGGGCGGCGCTGGTGCATGCTGAACACGAACTGCCGGCACTGCCGCGCGGGAGCATGGCGCAGTTGCAGGCGGCGCAGCAGGTGATGCGGGCGCTGGCGGCGGAGGGCGAGGCGCTGGCGGCGCGCATCACGCAGGCGCAGGACCGGCGGCTGCTGGAGCGTGACGCTTTCGACCGCTACCTGCTGCGGCAGGTGCGTGAAACGGACGGGGCATATGTCCCGGAAACACTGCTTGCGGCGGCGCGCACGCTGCGCGACGCCTGCCCGGAGTGAGCGATGAGCGACTGGTACCGGATCGGCCTGGAAATCCGCGAAGAGGTGGTGACCGCAGAACGCGGCGAGGTGTACGTGCAGAAACTGTGCGTGCCCCCCGTGGGCGACGCGGACACGATGCGCGCGCGGCTGCGCGCGGCGCTGCGCGCGCGCGGGTGGACAGAGCATCCCTCGGGCTTACAGCGCACGACCGCGGATGGCAGCGTGACTGTCTGGAATGATGTGGCGAATACGCTGACCAGTTCGGCGCGCGTGGCG
>CAZWUZ010000260.1:0-5390 GCA_964637655.1 uncultured bacterium
ACGCTTGGCCGGCCATACTGCAGAGCGCGGGGACCAAGACCCTCTGGCCGGAGAAGGCGCGCCACCTGCTCTATACCGCCGGCTGGAAGAAGTTCGAACCGTTCTGGGATCTTGTCATCCGCGCTAGACGGGTTGCCGCCTGTATCCCCGCGCTGGAACTGGTTCTGCGCGGCTTCCGCCCGGTTGACGTGGCACGCACGGGAACCGGTTGACATCCGGTGCCGGCGTGGTATAATCAATGTATAAACATAGGGAGGTGGAGCATGCAGGCACAGGTGCAGAAGTGGGGCAACAGTCTGGGGGTGCGGATTCCGCGCGCCTTTGCCGCACAACTGGGCATGCGGTCGGGCGCGGCGGTGACCATGGAGGTGCAGCGGGGGGCGCTGCTGGTGCGGCCGCAGGCGAAACCCCGCTACCGGTTGGCTGACCTGCTGGCCGGGATCACTCCCGCCTGTCGCCATGCCGAGATTCCGACCGGGCGTGCCCGCGGGCGTGAAGCATGGTAAAGCGCGCGGTGCCGGACCGGGGCGACCTGGTCTGGCTGGAATTTGAACCGCAGGCGGGTCACGAGCAGGCGGGGCGCCGGCCGGCGCTGGTACTTTCGCCGCGGGCCTATAACGATCGGGTCGGCTTGCTGCTCGCGTGCCCGGTCACCACGCACATCAAGGGGTATCCGTTCGAGGTGCTGCTGCCTGCAGACGGCAGCATTACCGGTGCGGTACTGAGTGACCAGATCAAGAATCTCGATTGGCGTGCACGACGGGCGAAGATCATCGCGACGGTGCCGGCCGCAGTGCTTGATGAGGTCCTGGCCAAGGTTGCGACGCTGCTCGGATCGTGACAGCATGCTACCAGGTCAAGCAGGTAAGGGCCATTATCATCAAGTATCGCCTGGGAGGAAAACTGTGAGCCACAGGTACGAAGTTATCATCTACTGGAGCAACGAAGATAATGCCTTTATCGCCGAGGTCCCCGAACTGCCGGGCTGCATGGCGGACGGCAAAACCTATATCGCGGCACTGAAAAATGTGCAGGTTATTATCAGCGAATGGATTGCCACGGCGCGCGAACTCGGTCGGCCTATACCCGTGCCGCGCGGTAAACTGGCCTACGCCTAAGCACGATTCCGGAGCTGCAGTGCCAGATGCAGTGCCATACTGCAACATTGCAACATTCGAGGCACAACTGTCTACCAAGCATATTGTAATATAAGTGCCGGGGTGACTGTTCAGCCACCCACGCATCTTGCAGAGCGCCCCTGCGGGCCACCCTTACCTCTCCCGCCGCAGGCGGGAGAGGGTGGTTGCTTTCCCCCTCAGCGAGGGGGACGGTTGGATGAGGGTGAATAACTGCAAGGCATCAGTGCAGCGTCGCTACCGCAGTGACGGATGATAAGGCAGGCCGCGTGGGGATTACCAAACGATAACAGAATTGACAATAGTAATACTAAATGATAACGTAGCAGCAGATAGTAATTCCCCGGAGCGGCGGGAGGTCGTGATGATACAGCGGCAGTTCTGGCTTGAGCGGATTGAACAGGCATGGCGGCGGCGTTCGATTGTCTGGCTCACCGGTGTGCGCCGGGCAGGCAAAACGTGCCTGTGCCAATCCTTTCCGGCGGTTGAATATTTCGATTGCGAACTGCCTCGCATCAGGGAGCAACTGGCGGATCCGGAAACTTTGCTGGCGAAACTGGCCGGCAAGCGCGTGGTGCTGGATGAGATCCACCGGCTGCCCAATCCCTCGGAACTGCTCAAGATCGCGGCTGATCATTACCCGCGGGTGAAGATCATCGCCACCGGCTCGTCACGCCTGAGCGCATCGCGGAAGTTCAAGGACACGCTGACCGGCCGCAAAGAAGAACTCTGGCTCCGGCCGATACTGCTGGCGGAACTGTCCGCCTTTCGCATTCCGGACGTCCGCCGGCGGATGTTGCGCGGCGGCCTGCCGCCGTTTGTCATGGCGAAGCAGGTCCGGGAACACGACTTTCCGGAATGGATGGACAGTTATTGGGCCAAGGACATACAGGAACTGTTCCGTCTTGAACGCCGGCAGGCATTCATACGTTTCATTGAATTGCTTCTGGCGCAGAGCGGCGGGATATTCGAGGCGACGGCATTTGCCCGTCCGTGCGAGGTGAACCGCGCCACCATTGTCAACTACCTGCGGGTGCTTGAGGAAACGCTGGTCATGACCGTGGTGCGGCCATTCAGCACGCGCCGGGCGACCGAGATTGTCGCGGCACCCAAGGTATACGGTTTCGACACCGGCTTCGTCTGTTATTACCGGGGGTGGGATACCCTGCGCACAGATGACCTTGGCCTGTTGTGGGAGCATCTCGTGCTCAACGAACTGCTCGCGGCATTGCCGTACGGCAGGATTCAGTACTGGCGGGACAAGCAGGGGCACGAAATCGACTTTGTTCTCTGCTCGCGCAGGGGGACTCCTGCCGCCATCGAATGCAAATGGTCGATGGCCGGATATGATCCAAAAAATCTGCTGATTTTCCGCAGCAGGTACCCGGAAGGCAAAAACTTCGTAGTCGCCAACGGTCTTGCCCGGCCAGTGACGAGAAAGTATGGACCGCACGAGGTCATGTTCACCGACAGTGCCGGATTGACGGCGCAACTGGGCGCCGCCGGATGAGGGATATGATGCAGTGTGATGCAGTGCCAGCGTGATGCAGTGCCATACTGCAACATTGCAACATTCGCAGCGCAAGCGACTACCATGCATATTGTAATATAAGTGCGTGGGCAACTATTTCCCCTCATCCAACCTTCCCCCTCGCAGAGGGGGAAGGCAAACACCCTCTCCCGCCTGCGGCGGGAGAGGGCAGGGTGGCCCGCAGGGTCGCGCTGCAAGATGCGTGGGTGGCTGAATAGCCACGTGCGGGGATGGTTTGGACCGTACGGAACAGGTGCGGCCGGTTGACATACATAGAAAAGCATAGTAAGTAGATATGCAGTGCGACTCGCGCCGCGGTGCACAGACGGCGAGGGGGGAGAAACGCATGATCCGGAATATCGTCAGGGACGGCTATCGTGCCGGTGTTGCCCGCTATCGCAAACTTTGGTGGCTGCCGGCGGTATGCCTGCTGTTCTGCCTGCTGTTGGGCTGCGGCAAGGCGCAGCCGGTGGGCAATTACACCGTCGCGGTGACGGATCGGAACCAACGGCCGATTGCCGACGCGCTGGTGGCGGTCACCTTCGAGGTAAAGAAAGGAGAGCCGATCGATACCTACGCTTTCACTGATCCGGCCGGATTGGCACACCTGCCGACGGTCACGGTGCCGCCTGATGTGCGTGCTGCTGTTGCCTCGGCAGTGCACCCGCGCTATCTGGAGAGTAGTGGGGCCATCATGTACGTGGCGGGCGACAAGGTCGAATTTGATACATTGGTGCTCGCCTCGCTGCATGATGTGCAGGCGTACCGTGATGAAAATCCGCTCCGCAGAACGCCGGAGTCGGCCTGGGCGAAGTTCGCGATGTTCTTTGAATATCTGAACGTTTATCAGATACTGCGGCCGCTCCATGCCCGCGCGGCGCTCGTGGAGGAGTATCGCGCGGTATACGGGAAACTGCAGCGGGCATATCCCCTGCCGGAAGATAATGAACTGGTCCGGAAATGCCGTGCAACCATCGACGCAATGGCGATGGATACTTCCGCGGTGCGGCAGTGAGGTGCGTCAGGGCGGGAAGCGCTTGTGAACCATTGGGGAAAGGATAGCGGCAATGGAATTTGCTGGCTTGGCGGGGCTGCTGATGGTTGTGCTTACCGGAGCGTGGATCTTTGTGTGCATCTATCGGGGTGAGAAAGAACTGCGGAATAACCCGGGACGCAATCGCAAACTGCACATCCCGGTGATTGGCCTGGCGGCCATCGCCCTGCTGTTCGTTATGCTGGTGAAATTCGATATGCTGCAGTTGCCGATCGGAGCAATGCCGGCAGCCAGCGCTGCTGTCATCGTGTTGCTGTACTGGAACTACTCAGTGTATGGCGTGCGGACGCTGCTGCGGATGATAGTCATGACCATCCTGCTCAGTACGGGATACATCCTGATTCTGCTACCGAGATTGAGCGAACTCAAGTGATTGATATGGTTGCTATCATGCGCCGCGGCGACTGCAGGCAACAAATCGACGAGCGCTCTATGCAGAGGGTAATGAGTAGGTAATGAAGATTGCCCTAAGCGACTTGAAAAATGAATATGGCGAGGAAGACCCTGCCGCTGTGGTCATGAACGGGGTGCGCATTCCCCTGTCCGGCGAAAAACGGTTTTCGCGCTGGTATTATGACAAGGCGCTGAAAAGGGGAACCGAGTTATCGCGGTTCATGGATGGCTCGGCTGCCATAACCGCTTCTGAACTTCAGCGTGAATGGCCCGGTTGGGATGACGGGCAGCGCCTTGAATTCTGCCAGGCCTGTTCGTGGCTGCAGGGACAGTCAGATTTTCCGGAGATGCTCAGTTTCATTATGCGGTATGGCGGCCCGCAAGACTGGCAGGGAATAGCCCTGATAGTTGCTTCCGTACTGCCGCTTGCCGAGGCACACGAACTGCTCAATCAGGCCCTCGCAGCGACTGAACATGGATTGCGCGCAAACCTGCTGCAGGCAATTGCCTGCAGCAGGCATCCCGAGGCCGAGGCAATCCTCCGCCGGGAACTGGCTGCGCTCATGGCGCACAAGGCGACGTGGAAGAATGACAAATACTCAAACGAGATGGCATTTGATGCGACAGTCTGCGTAAAGCATCTGATCGGCGAACTTGGCGTGCAGGCGACTGAGTTTGAAGAGCAGGTGCGCAAACTATCGCAGCATGTGTGTCCGCTCAACCGCGATATCTGCCGTAATTATCTATTCACGTACTACCCGTGGATGCCGCAATCACCGTGTCCGCTGGGACGGCCGGAAAGCGCACAACCGGGGCTGCTGTCGCCGGGCAATCCGCTGTGGGGGACGAGCCGGCTATGGCACTGGTCAACGCGGATGATGGCAGCATGCGCTGTCGTTGCCATGTGCAGCCTGTTCCTGATGTTTGGCAGTGTGGCGTATCAATGTGTATCCGCTGCGCTGATGAGCGCACCGCCGGACACAGTACATATGGGCTTGCGACAACCCGTTCCCCTTGTTGCGTTGTCTGTGGCCGCGGCAGCCCTCATCCTGATGGTTGCGGCCGGTGTTGCAGGCCGCCGGTGGCGCGCCATTGGCATACTGCTGGTATTGCTCGCCTGCATCGCGGGAACGACGCTGCTGGGCATGATGTTCGTGCCATCATTGACGCATGCGCTGCTTTGGACAACCGTTGGCAGGCAATGTCCTTTGCACCCGACGCGTCCGCACAGTGGTATCGTGCCGTGAAAGAGCGGGACTGATGATGAGCACGGCTC
>CAZWUZ010000261.1:0-5338 GCA_964637655.1 uncultured bacterium
GCACGCACGCGGGCCGTTTTGACCATGCCACTGCCTTCACCACCGGGCACTGCCTTCACCATAGCACGCAGAGAACGCGGAGCGTCTGCGCTTTGCCGGTGATCGGTTTCTCGTTCGCGCTGACAGCGGAAGAAGGTTGAGGCAATAATCAGTTTCCTGACCTTCCCTCACCCTGCACCCTCTCCCCGGGGGGAGAGGGAACTACGCCTGCTATCCTGATCTGGTGCTACTGTTTGTCGGTAGCAGTCACATACGCCTGTCTGACCGCTTCGACAGCCGCGTCCACGACAGCAGGGCGCGGTAGTTTGATATTCGCCGTGCGCAGGCTGACGTCATCTGCATGTTCATCGGCCTCGACTTCTGGTATGGGCTTGGCATCTGCTTTCGGCTCGTCTTCTGCTTTCGGTTTGGCTTCTGCTTCCGGTTTGGGTTCTGCTTTCGGTTTGGCTTCTGCTTTCGGTTTGGCTTCTGCTTCCGGTTCAACTTTATCTGCGACTTTCGGCTCATCTTTGGCTGCGGGTTTCGCTTCGGGTTTGACCGCTGTTTTGGCTTTAGGTGCGGCATCTGCTTTCGGTTCGGCTTCTGCTTCTGGTTTGGTTTCTGCTTTCGGTTCGGTTTCTGCTTTCGGTTCGGCTTCTGCTTTCGGTTTCGGCTCGGGTTTGGCCGCGGGTTGCGGTTCGATTTTGGCTTCAGTGGGATAGGGATACAGCACTGCTCGTTGGGGCGTGATGATGGTGGCGGAGGTGGCTGCACGCTGGCTCAAGTCGATGATTTCCAGGCGATGCGTCGCGTTGGGGTTGGCCGGGGATGGCCCGGCGATCAGCACCACCAAGCCCTCGGTCAATCCTTGTTTTTGCACCATGATCCTGGTCTGTTCGGTCCCATCCCCGGGACGCAGTGCCTCATGCAGCGGCTGCACACCGAAGGAAAACTGCAGGTTCTGGCAGGTCGCCGCATCGTGACTGATCGCCGTAATCCATACCGGCAGTTTGAAACGGGCGAGCATCCGCGCTGTGTGTCCCGAAACAGTGGAGACAATGACGGCGGTCGGCGCGAGGTGCGCCACGGTCTGCTGCACGTGGTGGGAAATGATATCCGCCAGGGGAACCGTATGCTCACGATCGAAATCGGCGAAGATTTGATGCAGGCGGCCATCAAGGCGATGCGGCTCGGTGGCGGCCGCGATCCTGACGAGCATGCTCACCGCGGCGACCGCGAACCTTCCCGTCGCCGTTTCGGCGGACAGCATGACGCCATCGGTGCCGTCGAGGATGACATTGGCCACCGCGGTGGCTTCAGCCCGCGTGGGGCGCTGATGGTCCACCATCGATTCCAGCATTGGCGTCGCGGTGATCACCGGTTTCCCCAGCAGGTTGGCCTTGTACAGCAGCTGTTTCTGGCTGACAGCACTGTTTTCCAGGGGGAGTTCCCCATCCCATTCGCCGCGCGCCATGATGATCCCGTCGACGGCCTGCAGAATCTCATTGCTGTGGTCAGACGCGCCGGCCTGTTCGATGTTGGCAAAGATGAACGGGTGATAGCCCCGTGCCGCCGCCGCCTGACGCAAGGCGTCGACCGCAAACCGGGTCTTGACGCCTGACTGGCTGACTGCATCAACCCCGCCGGCCAGCGCGGCTTGCAGGCAGGCATCGTCGTGTTCGCCCAACGCGCCGCCCCCCAGATCAGCAAGGATAGCCAGGCGTTTGCCGGCTGAGGCGGCCGCACCGCGCAGATGGTCGATCACCCCGGCATGCCGGGAATAATCTCCACCGGCATACTTGAGGCGGGCGACATTCATCCCGGCCTGCAGCAGTTGGCGCATGATTTCGGGCGAGTCGGATGACGGTCCAATGGTACAGACGATTTTTGTTTTGCAGGCTGCCGGTGACATGGTGTTCTCCTTCATCGCATAACGCCGTAAAGCACAGTCATCCGCGTCTGCTTCGCCAGGATCCTTGCTGCGCTGGCGCGCGAACGCTACGCGGCGAAGTAGTGGCGCACCTTTGCCGCAACCTGGTAATTCGACAGTTTGCCGGCGGTTTCCACCGCGACGATGCGGCTGCCGTAGATCTTTTTCACCAGGCGTTTTTTCAGTTCACCCTTGGCTTCGCCGGGCCCGCAGATCATGATGGCTTCCGCCGCGCCAAGACACGCAATAACCGCATCGTAAAAGCCGTTGCGATGGGCGGTGACGATCCGCTGCCGGCGGTCGTCGGCCGGCACCTTCTGCGCTTCGTAACGTCCGTGGCGGGGTGACTCGTCGGCATGGTGACGCTGCTTTTCCGCCTGCACGACCAACACGCCTGCCTGTTCACCTTTGTCCGAAACCAGCACGACCACTGCCTTGCTGTGATCGATCCACAAACCCGCTTGTTTTTTCATGCTCCGCTCCTTTTGGCGTGAATGCCCGCAGCACCCGACCGCAGTTGTTCGACGCGTGCCGGCTATTCCGCTCCCGACACTGAGCGTCTGCCCGCGCCGGTTGCGCGGCGCGACCAGCGCTGCGTCGTTTCAGCGACGTGCCTGACCCAGCCGACTGCCTGATCGGTCTTGCCCTGCCGGCGCAACCTGCTGCTGGCGATCAGCACTCCAGTCGCCTCCTCGAGACGCCCCTTGAAAATGTCAAGTTTGCCGCGCATCGAACTGTTCCTCCCGTTGCCCTGCTGCGGATTGCCTGCTTCAACAGTATACGCGTGGCCTGGGATGCTCACCATTGGCAAAGCGCGCTTCTGCCTGACTCTTTTCCGCATCAGCCACCGGTCGGCGTGGAGCCGCCATGACCGGTTCGTCCGCTGCGGAACTGCGTCAGCATTTTGCGTCAAGCGCCAATGGTGTCGCCTTAGGGCTGCGGGTATACTTGGCTGGTAAACAGTTTGCCGCCATACCCGGAAGGCGATGACCCGATGCAATGGTTGCGCGCGACAATAGTCATCACTACCGTTACCCTCGCACTGATAGCGGTGACACCGCTCTGCGTTAGCGCGGCGGCGGCGCCACCGCAATGTGCCGAACGCCTGCACCGGTCCGGCCTGCACATGCTGGGGCGGGTCCATGCCGGCCTCTACCGCGGCAGTGCGCCGGAGGGCGAAGATGGCTACGCAGCACTGCGCGAGCTGGGCATCAAAACCGTCATCACCCTGCGCCCGGGCAGCGGCGAACCGGAACTGGCGGCACAGTTCGGGATGGCGCACATCATCATCCCGATGTTCCCCGAACGGCCGCCGACACTGTGCCAGCAGCGGCAGTTCCTCTCCCTCGTGACCGACACCGGCTTGTGGCCGATCTATGTGCATTGCGCACGCGGACGCGACCGCACGGGCGTCATGCTGGCCCTCTACCGGGTGCGTGTTGACGGCTGGACCCGGGCGGCGGCAATCGCGGAAATGGAACGGTTCGGGCATTCGCACCGCGAATATCCGACGCTGGAGGATTTCATCAGTGTGCTGCCGGAAGATGCAACTGTCGACTGTCCGGCAGCCATGCCGCAATTGTGCGGCATCGAGTTCGTCGGGCATCGCGGCTTTTCCGCGCGCTACCCGGAAAACACGCTGCTGGCCATCGAGGAAGCGTTCCGGCGCGGTGTCAAGTATTGTGAAATCGACGTCAATGTCACCCGCGACGACGTCTATGTGCTTTTTCACGACCAGCCGACCATGTACCGCACTTCCAGCGGACATGACTACATCCAGTTGACCCGCTATGCCGACCTGCAGCAACTTGATTTCGGCGCATGGAAGGGTGCGGAATTCGCCGGCACTCCGGTAACGACCCTGCGCGAGGCCATGCTGCTGGCGGAAAAGTACGACGCGTATCTGTATCTTGACACCAAGCGGTATCGTCCTGACCTCATGGGCATGCTGCTACGCGAGACGGGGGTCAACCCCAACCGGATATTGCCCTCGCTTTCGACCCTCGCCAAGGCCATTGAATTCAGAAAGTATTGCCCGGACTCGCCGTGGGTCTGGTTTGGCGGACTGCCCGAAGACCCGAACGACGACAACTGGTACGCCGAGCGCATTGCCCTGGGCTGCACGATATTCGAATGTTATTATTCCAAGGCACTCGACAACAGCGATACCTTCCAGATATTCCGCACCAAGGTGCATGAGGCAGGGGCGAAAATCTGGGTTTTTGCCGTCAATACCGAAACTGAGGCGCTGGCGCTGGCGGAAGTCGGAGTTGACGGGATAGAAACTGACAATGCGGTTACCCTGAGCAGATACTTTCAGGAACTGTGCGCGGCTGACACCTTCGCGGTTCAGCCCGCGCCGCGCCGTGCCACCGCCGAACACCTGACCACCGCCAATTATCTGTTTGACCGGCCCGACCTGTTTGGCACCGGCATCGGCAGCCAGCTCAGGCCGCTGGCCTATTATGACACGACAATCATGCAGCCCGTCGCTTTCGGGACGACTGAGCAGTTCGGCATTGCCCCGCTTGACGGGAATATGGTGACGGTGATGGCCGTGCCGGCGTTCAATCCGCACAACGGCTTGATGCTGTTCCCGAATTTTCTGCCCTGCCTGGAAGAGGATCTGCACTACGATTATACCGTCGTATTCGACCTGTATATCCCCGCCGGCGCGGATACCGGGATCGCCAGCCTGCTGCAAACCGATCCGGAGAACACCAACGATGGTGATCTGTTCATTGACCGGCAAAAGGGAATTGGTATCGCCAATGAATATCATGGCACCATTGCCACAGACACCTGGTATCGCCTGGCGGTGGCGGTCAGCCGCACCGCCATCAGGAACTACCTCAACGGCACCTTTATCGGCGAGAATGCGATATCCGGCGGCAGGTGGGCGGTCTATAACACCTTCCCGGGCGGGCAGAATCAGGGGTTTCTGCTGTTTGCCGATGACGACAATGAAACCTTCGAGTTCTATGTCCATGCCGTGCAGGTGCGGAACTATGCCATTCCGGCGCGCGAGGTGGCGCACCTTGGTCGCGCGACCGCCGCGGGTATTCCGCTCAACAACACGGGCATCTACCACGTCACCATGAGCGGGGAAACCGGCAACGGCAGCATTGTAAACTGGGATGACCATACCATCACCACCACCTTCCCGGCGGAGTATGATGTAGCCAACGTGGCCGTTGCTTTCAGCACTTCGTATGGCGCGACTGCCTCGGTGCGTCCGGGCAGCACCATGGATTTGCGGGCGGCATCCAGCCGCATCGTTATCACCGCGCAGGACGGCATAACGCAGACCGCCTGGCAACTGCTGCCGGTGCGGCAGTAGCCGGCTGCCCGTCGGAAACAACAACTGCTCGTATCTATTCACCCTCTCCCGCTGCCTGCAGTGGGAGAGGGCAGGGGTGAGGGTGAAAA
>CAZWUZ010000262.1:0-5305 GCA_964637655.1 uncultured bacterium
GGCCCAGGTGAGCGCAGTATAGTTGCGACGGGCATCGCGGGCAGCAGGATTGGCGCCGCGGTCGAGCAGCAGAAGGGCGGCGGCTTTCTGCCCGTTGGCGCCGGCATGGATGAGCGCAGTATATCCCGCGCTGTCGGTGGCGTCGGTGGCGGCACCGCGGTCGAGCAGCAGGGAGAGCGCCTCGACCTGACCGGCGCGGGCCGCATGCATGAGCGGCGTCTGCCCGGAGGCGTCACGGGCATCGATGGCGGCCGGCGCGGCGGCACGCAGGGGCCCGAGGTTGCCTTGGAAAGCGGCTTCGTGGAGCAGGGCGGCAGTGCAGCCGGCAAGCAGCAGGAGCAGCAGCGGCAGATAACGCATGATGAACCTCCTCAGGGGTGCCAGACCGCGGCACAGGGCGGGGGCAGGCATTCTTTCCGGATACGGGCGCCGGCATGGCACCCCTCGATATGGTCGTTGACCATGCCCATTGCCTGCATCAGCGCATACATCGTGGTCGGCCCGACAAAACGCCAGCCGCGCGCCTTGAGGTCATGCGACAGGGCGCGCGATTCGCGTGTTTCGGTGAGACGGCGCAGGTGGGCGAGGGTGAACTGCCGCGGGCGCTTTTCCGGCAGGTAGCGCCAGAAGAAGTTGGCCAGCGACCCGCACTCGTCAGCAAGGGCACAGGCGCAGCGGGCATTGCTGATGGTAGCCTCGATCTTGCCGCGATGGCGGACAATGCCGCTGTCCAGCAGTAGGCGGTTGACCCGGGCGGGGGTATAGCGGGCAACGCGGTGGAAGTCGAAACCGGAGAAGGCGCGGCGGAAGGCCTCACGCTTGCGCAGTATGGTCAACCAGCTGAGCCCCGCCTGGAACCCTTCCAGGCAGACCTTCTCAAAGAGGCGGGTGTCATCGGTGACCGGGCGGCCCCATTCATCGTCATGATAGGCCTGATAAAGCGGGTCAGCGGCACACCAGAAACAGCGCAGTTTCCCGTCTGCCCCCTGCACCAGTCCGCGCGTTGCCATAAAGGGAGTATAGCATACCCCGCGGTGTGTATGGTATAGTCGCACCATGCTGCTGACACTGGTGCGTCACGCGGAAGCGGATGACGCTGAGCCCAAACGCTATATCGGGGGGAAGACCGACCTGCCGCTCACTGCAGCGGGCGGGGAACAGGCGCGCCGGTTGGGGGTGCGACTGCACGGTGAGCGGTTCACCCATTACCTGAGCAGTCCCATGCAAAGGGCGCAAGCCACCATACGCGCGGTGGCCAACGGGGCCGCGGTGCAGACAGTCGAAGCGCTGCGGGAAATTGATTTCGGCGCCTACGAAGGGGTATCGTGGGGGGAAATAGAACAGAGTTTTCCTGATGCCTGGCGCCCCATGGAAGAGGTGACGGTCCCCTTTCCGGGCGGTGAAAGCGTGTTGCAACTGACCGCGCGGGTGAAGCATTTCGCAGAGACGCTCGCCACGTACCCGGCAGAGAGCCATCTGCTGATTGTGGCCCATGGCGGCTCGCTCAGGGTGCTGGTCTGCCTGCTGATCGGGCTTGATCCGGGCAAGTGGTGGAACCTTGCCTGGGCCAATACGGGGGTAAGCAGGATCTCGCTTACGGACGGGTCAGCCACCCTGCTCTGGCATAATGATACACGCCATCTTGACTGACTAACGAAACATTTTCCGCCTGAACAACCAGCAGGATAACCTGCCACAGCAGCGTCGGTGTAGCGCTTTTCACACACGCATGAAACCTCACGCTAATACGTATCCTAATATCTACAACAAATTGATAACAAAAGAATTACAATACATCAAACAGTAAAGCACTTGAACTCTGCTGCCGATATGTCCGTCAGGAGCACCAGCGTCAGCAAGGGGCGGGTAATGGCGGAATCCTGGGTACCGGTTATCGATATGACCTGTGATGAGGGGCGTACGCGCACGGCCACGGTCGAGCTGATCGAGACGCTCATCCGTGACATCCCGCAGTTCATCCTTGACCGGGTGCGCTTTGTCTGGATCAATGACACGATTGACCGGAGCGCGCTGGAATACCTGCAGGTGCGCTACCGGGCGGCACTGCCGGTCGAGGACATCTATGGTGCGGTTATCGCGGACGAGCAGGGGCGCTACCTCGAACTCTACTGGAACACTATAGCCAGCCCGCGTCCGAGCGCCTGGTGGCGCCGGCATGATGTGGCGGAACCGCGCCATCTGGAACTCTCCGAGCGGGTGAAACTGGTGCTCTACGACCTGCTGCTCGGGCTGCTGCGCGAGGCGATGAACGATGCGCGCGAGGATCTGCCGGCAGGGCAGGATGACGCGGACGAACTGCTGGCGGACAATGAAGGCACTGCCGGCATCAGCCCGGAGGAGGCGGAGCAGGAACAGCCGCTCCTCCCGGTATTCGACCCGCATCGTCACCGCAACCGTCTCGCCGGCTATTGCCAGCCCGTCAACCGCATCATCCGCTACCTCAACTGACCATCCGGAAAATCGCGGCCCGCTCTACCGTTTGACCCTGCCGGCCGCCGTGTGCTATGGTGCGCGGCGGAGGCACAGCATGGAAACCTACCTGGAGCGTTTCATGGCGGGGGACGCGTATGCCCGCCACTGTGGCATCGAACTGGTGAGCGCCGGCGACGG
Organism: uncultured bacterium; assembly: GCA_964637655.1. GTDB lineage: Bacteria > DAOPZR01 > DAOPZR01 > DAOPZR01 > DAOPZR01 > CAZWUZ01. The sequence continues at coordinate 2,632 of CAZWUZ010000262.1, forward strand.
GCGGGCAGTGGCCCGGGCGGCTGTCGGGGCGCAGCACCTGAACGGGGCGGGCGCGGCGCATGGCGGATTTATTTTCTCCGTCGCTGACCTCGCCTTTGCCGCGGCCTGCAATTCGCGCGGCACGGTGACCGTCGGCATCGACGTGCATATCGCCTATATCAGCGCTGTCAAGCCGGGTGAGACCATCACGGCGGAGGCGGAGGAAGTCAGCGCGAAAAACCACCTCGGGCGTTACCGCATTCTGGTGTACGCAGGTGAAGAACGGCGCCTCGCGGCTGAGTTCAACGGACTGGCCTACCGCACGAAGCAGCCGCATGCCGACAAGTGACTGCCGCAGTATAACTACAGCGCCCGGCAGCGGGCGTCCCATGAAGTGCAGTTGACAGTGCTGTTGAAGTAAAGTAACATCGGGCCATCGAGTGGAGAACACAAGCGCATGTCTGAGACCATCGCCCGCACCTACGGGATTGCGGAGATCAGCGAAAAACTGAAACTGCCCGACACCACGGTCCGTTACTATGAGCAGCAGTTCGCGGAGTTCCTTGAGGTGCGGCGCAGCAGCGGCAACCGGCGGCTCTTCACTGAGTCCGACCTGCGTCTGCTGACCGAGGTCGTGCGCCTCAAGCGCAAGGAGCGCATGTCGCTGGGGAGTATCCGCGACTACCTCCGCTCACGCACCGTGGTGGCAGTGGCCGGGGTCGACCCTGAGGAACCCCGGGAGGTCGTACGCCCCAAGCCGGAACAGCCGCCCACCATGGTTGCGGCAGAACAGATCGCCCCGCAGGAGACGGTGGTACTTGCTGACACCGGCAACCTGGCAACCAAGCAGGATATCGCGCAGTTGCGGGAAGAAATTGACAAGTGCCTCAAGGTGCAACTGGCCACCACCGAGGTCCTGAAACGCATCGGGCGCATCAATTCAGAGGTGAAGCAGCTGCTCGATATGAACCTGCTGCGCTACAATGAACTCAGCAAGAAACTGCAAAACAACTAACAAGCAAAACACAGCACAATCTCTTGTATATCAGTATTTCAGTTATTTATGCCATACATTGATTTTCCGGACTTTTGTGCAGTGAAGTTCGAGTGAATCGAAATTGAGTTTTGTGCGCCGGTATGACAGAAATTTGTTTGAGTTATGCAAGCGCGGTCGAGTTACTTGATATTGAGTTGAATGCGCAGTAAGGCATTTCGTGGTTGCTCTGGTCGCCCAAAAAACTGCTGTTGATTTACTGTAATCTGCAGTTCACATTTACAAGCGGTTGTATGTATTGAATATATGCACTCAAATCAATCCGCTGTTGCAGAATGGCGTAGCTCGACAGAGCGCATGGCAAGCATTGAAGTGCTTTGAGTTCTGAATTGAAGTGAAGTTGTTGCTTGATTTTTTGTGGAGAAAAATGTTATTATCTATTGTGCAATTGCTGTTAGAGTTTTCTTACATGCTATTTTTCAGCAGTTAGCAATATGAACTGAATATGACGAAAATGTGAATAAAAATTCTCGCAGTGAATTTTGCGAGGCCTATACAGCAACAGTTTGTAGAAAGTGAGGCAGGTAATGCAACGTAAAAATGAAGGTGGAGACGGGCGCCTGGCGCCTCGTATCCTGAAGGATCAGCGTATCGGGGTCTTTGTCGATGTGCAGAATCTGTTCTACTCAGCCAGGTTTCTGCACAGTGCCAAGGTCAATTTCGCCAGCCTGCTCGATGACATTACCAAGGGGCGGCAACTGATCAGGGCCCTGGCCTATGTCATCCAGTCCCCTGATGTCGACCAGACAGGGTTTCTGACCGCCCTCAAGGGGCTTGGCTATGAACTCCGGGCCAAGGAACTGCGCAAGCGCGCGGACGGGTCGGCCAAGGGCGACTGGGACATGGGACTGGCCATCGATGCGGTCAGCATGATGTCGCGCCTCGATGTCGTCTGTATCATCAGCGGTGACGGCGACTTTGTCGACCTGGTCAACATGCTGCGCGCCCATGGGGTGAAGGTTGAGGTCTACTCGTTCCCGGGGAGCACCTCCGACCTGATCATCGAGGCGGCCACCGAGTACTACCCGCTGGGCGAAAAGCACCTGATCAGGCAGTAAAGCGCATTATCGTATCCCCTGAAGCGGTTTCTCAGGGGGGGCAGGCGCAGCGGAATCTCTGAAGCAGGGCGGGGCGGGAACGAAACAACGTGCCCGACTCCTGCTGCGGATGAGGCAACAGATATTCGTCAGGAAGAGCAAAATTAAACCCCCTCCCCCGTATCGCGGGGAGGGGGTTTTGTTGCGTGTTGCGGAAGCGCTACCGCGTCCACTGCTCCGCGAGTTCAAACCCGTTCAGGCCTGTCTCCATGAGGTTGCCCTGCGCATCATACACGATGATCGCCGGGATGGAGGACAGGTTGTACTGACGCGCCAGGGGCGACTGCCAGTCAATCCCCTGCACTCCCTTGCGGTTGATATCAACCTTGCGCACGACCACGTCGGGGCGGCTGACGGCCATTTTTTCCAGCAGCGGTGACAGGCGGCGGCACGGGGGGCAATACTCGGAATACATCTCGAACACCGTGATCTGCCCGGGGACCGAATGCGCGGAGAGGTCGAGCGGGAGGCCCGGGTCGTGAAAGAGCTTGTTGAAAACTCGATCGACGCCGTTGCGGCCCGAATCGAGATAACCGTCGAGCAT
>CAZWUZ010000263.1:0-5275 GCA_964637655.1 uncultured bacterium
ATCAGTTCCATTTCTTTGGCCACCAGAGTGTCGAGCGCTTCACGCGCCTGCTGTGCGGCAAGACGACATTCACCCTCCTGCAGCGCATAGGCCTCGGCATCACGATTCTCTTTGGCCAGCGCGATGATCCGGTCTATGCTCGCGCGATAGGTCTTGCGGGTCTCCTGGAAACGGGCAAGCAGTTCCCTGATCTCCGGTTCATCGATTTTTGCCTCGTACTCCTGCAGCAGTTCGCCGACCTTCTTCGACTGGTCGTTCAGCCCCTGCTCCTGCTTGGCGATGTCCGCAGGTGATTCCGCGCGGATGATGTCACGTAACTGCACCCGGAACAGCTGATACTCAGTGCGTACTTCCTGGATCGTCTTGATCGGCCCCATGAGGTCATCGAGCATGCCGGTATAGTCGGCATTGGCCGTTTTCAACTCGTACGTCCCGTAGCCGCCAACTAGTGCGGTGAGCAATGCGACCAGCAGAAATCCACCAGTCAGTTTCTTCCCAATCGAGATATTGTCCAGCATGGCATTTCCCCCTCTGTGAAGCGCAATATGCCGGTCGCAGGCGGCCGGTTGTGCAACGGGTACTGCACGGCGCTGGCGCCAGAGCACGACGCCCAGCACCAGCAACAGCACGATTGCTCCTGTATACCCCCACGCGCGATGCCGCGCGGCGATCGTAAGGTCCTCTCCGAGCGTCTCGGGGTCAGCCATGGCCGCGACTGAGTGCCCGTCATAAACGACTTTGACCTCACCGCTCGCCAGGTGATAGCGCGCGCCGACGATGCCGATTTCTCCGCGTTGCAGCATCGCGCGAAGCGGTTCGCTGCGCGAGAGGATGCTGCGGATAACTTCCTCCAGGTTGGCATCGATACAGGCGGAAATATGTTCTGCTTCGTCGCCATGCGCCGCGGTGCGCGCGACCGCCGGGCGGATGGCACTGACGATGGCCCCGATACTCCCCTCGTCACCGCCATGTCCACCATGCCCCTCCGCCGCCTGCACGGAAGCGGTCACCGCCCCGCAGGCATCATGGGCGAGCACCACCAGCAGGCGCGACCCGGTATGTTCCATGGCATATTCGAGTGATCCGAGTGCCACCGGTGAGACGATGTTGCCGGCCGTGCGCACGACAAACAGGTCGCCCAGCCCGCGATTGAACAGCAGTTCCGGCGGCACCCGCGAATCGGCGCAGCCAAGCACGGCAACCGGCGGCTGCTGACCGGCGGTCAGTTCCGCACGGCGGGCAGGCGTACGGTGTCCGGCTGCCGTCCCGGCACGGAAGGCCTCATTATCAGCGAGTAGCGCTGCCAGCAGTTCGTCAGGCGCAGGGCCGCCGGCATGACCGCCGGTGGAGGAAGCGAAAGCCGGCAGTACCGCCAGCATCATCAGGACCAGCAGGGTGATGGGCTTCATGCCGGTCCCCCTGTCATTGCCGGCGCAGCAAGCGGGACAACCGTGCCGGTGGCCAGCTCGTAGCGCGCCCCGATGATTTTGATTGAATTATGCGCCTGCAGGTCCCGTATCGGCCGGCTGCGTTTGAGTATGGTGCTGATTACCGTGCGAACATTCTCATCCACGCATTGTGCGACATGTTCCTGCTCGCTGTGCCCTGCCCGCGGGATACGACGCACCACCGGCAGAATTTCTTCAACGACAGAGCCCAGATTGCCCGGAATACCGGTAGCGCTGCCGGCGGCAATTGTCGCTTTGACCGCGCCGCACTCGCTGTGTCCGAGCACGACCAGCAGCGGTGCCTGCAGGTGCACCAGCCCGTATTCCAGCGACTCGAGTTCAACCGGCGAGACAATGTTGCCCGCGGAGCGGACCACAAACACGTCACCAATCCCCTGGTCGAAGATGATTTCCGGCGGCACCCGCGAATCGGCGCAGCCCAGCAGCACCACCTGCGGATGCTGGCCCGCGACGACCTCCGCACGACGGGCCGCGTGGTTCCGCACCCGGAACGTGCCGGCAACAAAACGTGCGTTCCCCTCTGCCAGTGCCAGCCAGGTGTCATCCGCACCGGGGGGAGGAGCGGCGCCTGCCAGCAGTGCCAGCGCCAGCAGGCAGCTGCCTGTGAGCACGCCGATGACGTGTCGACGTTCAGGCATGGTGTTATTCCTTGCCCTGGCGCATGCCGGCCAGCACGTTCATTTCCGCGCCGGTCAGCACCTTGTCGATGTCGAGCAGCATGCGCACCTTGTTCTCCGACTTGCCGATGCCGAGGATGTAGGCGGTATCGATCCCCGCCCCGAACTCCGGCGGCGCCTCGATATCCGCGGTGCCGATGTCCGAGACCTCCGACACACGGTCGACGATGATGCCCATTTCGAGCCCCTGCGTCTTGACGACGATGACACAGGTCTCCTCCGTCTGTTCCTTGGCCGGCATCGCCAGTTTCGCGCGCAGGTCGATGACCGGGATGATGTGACCGCGCAGGTTGATAACCCCTTTGATAAAGTCGGGCATGCGCGGCACCGGGGTAATGGCCATCATCCCGATGATTTCCTGCACCTTCAATATCTCGATGCCGTACTCCTCCTCAGCGAGAAAAAAAGTCAGGAACTTCCCCCCCTGTATCGCTGCTGTCTCCGCCATAACCGCCTCCTTGTTATGCATTTCCTGTATGGTCACGCGTCGTGCGCGTCATCTGTCCTGCTGCGGGGCAAGCGCACGCGGATCGAGGATCAGGCCGACATTGCCGTCCCCGAGGATGGCGCCGCCCGACACCCCATCGACTTTGCCGATCCCTTCGCCCAGCGACTTGGCCACCACCTGCACCTGCCCGAGCAGTTCGTCAACCAGAATGGCGAAATTAGCCTGCCCTTCGTTGATGAGCATGAGCAGCCCGTCCGTAAGCGCCTCGCAGGCGCCCGGCAGGCCGAAGTGACGGTGCAATCGCACCACGGGGATGAGTTCGTCCTGAAAGCGAACCATTTCGCCACGCCCGGCGATGGTCGACAGCATGTCCGGCTCCGGCTTGAGCGTGGTGCGGATGGCGAGCAACGGCACGACATAGCGCTGGTCAGCCACGCGCACGACCATACCGTCAGTGATGGCCATGGTGAGCGGCACGCGGATAATGAAGGTGCACCCCTGTCCGGGACGGTTGCGGATCTCGATGAGGCCGCGCAGCCCCTCAATGGCACGTTTGACCACGTCCATGCCGACCCCGCGTCCCGAGACGTCAGAGACGACCTCCGCGGTGGAGAACCCCGCGGCGAAGATGAGCAGGTTGACCGCGTCGTCGGACGGTTCCTCGTCCGCCGCCACCATCCCGTTCTTCCGCGCCTTGGCGAGAATACGGCCGCGGTCGAGCCCCGCCCCGTCATCCTCGATTTCGAAAACGACGTTGCCGCCGGCGTGGTAGGCGGAGAGTTTCACCGTCCCCGCCTCCGGCTTGCCGCGCTGTGTGCGGACATCAGGCGCCTCAACCCCGTGGTCGCAGGAGTTGCGTACCATGTGCACCAGCACGTCGTTGATGGCTTCGACCATGTTGCGGTCGATCTCGGTGTCCTCGCCTGAGGTGACGAAGCCGATATTCTTGCCGCTCTTGCGCGACAGGTCGCGCACGAGACGCTGCATCTTCTGGAAGGTCTGGCGCAGCGGCACGAGGCGCATCGCCATGCCGAGCGTCTGCAGTTCGCGCACGATCTTTGCCGACTGCTCCACCTTGCGCAGCAGTTCGTAGTGCTGCCCGTCCGTGGCGGTCGGGTCGGCGTCGAGCATCGACTGGGCGATGACCAGCTCCCCGACAAGATTGACCAGGCGGTCGAGCCGGTCGGTGCGCACCCGCGTGGTCGCTTCCGCCGTTGCGGTCGCCGCCGCTTCCGGTTTCCCCTGCTGCTGGCGCAGCGCCTGCCCGACTTCGCTGGCCGAGGCGACCTGCGCGCGCACCAGCGCCTCGCCGATTGGGGCGTCGCCCTTGCTGGCGGCCACCGCCTCGATCTCCTCGGCCGTCGCCGTACCCTCGGCAACGAGGATGTCCCCCAGGCGCTGTGCGCGCCCGGCGGGCACCGTGGCGGCCCCGGCGACGAGGTCGAGGTTGCGCAATTTGTGCATCTGCCCGTCGAAGGCTTCCGGCTTGCGCACCGGACTGCCGCCCAGCGCGTCCTGTATCCCCTGTACCAGTTCCTTCATCAGGTCGACCGAGGCGAGCGCCAGGTCGGCATAGGCGGGGGTATAGCGGATTTCCCCCTCGCGCACGCGCGAGAGGAACGACTCGGTGTGGTGCGCCAGTTCCGAGACCATGCGGAAACCGAGGAAGGCAGCCATCCCCTTCATCGTGTGGAAGGCACGGAAGATGGTGTTGATCGCCTCCTTGTCGTCCGGGTTGGTTTCGAGCGTGAGGAGCGAGCCCTCGGCAAAGCCGATGTTGTCGCGGCTCTCCGTGATGAAATCCGCCATCATGCCGGCGTCAAGATCGGCAGGAAGCACTTCCTCCGGCGGGAAGACCTCCATGTGCGCGGGTGCCGCCGGCGCGGCCGCGGCTGCCGGGGCGGGCGTGGCTGACGAGGGGAGAGGCTCCTCCGCCTCGGTTTCCGCCACCTGCTGCGCCGTCTCGATGAACATGCCCGCCACCGTCAAGGCCATGGCATCGCCGTCGACGCATTCCGCGACGGCGTTGCGCGCCTGGGTCAGCCGTTCGCCGACGCGGACACTGACACCGCTGCCGGCCAGCAGCGTGTCGAGCGACGCGAGCAGCAGCCGCAGGTGTTCCGGGTTGTCGGCATCCGCCTGGACCAGCAGTCGCGCGATGTCGTGCAGGGTCGGGTTGTCCATGCCGTGCCTCAATGCGACGCGATCGGCGTCGCTTATTTCCAGCGGTCGATCTTGGCGTTCAGGTGCTTCACTTCGTCCACAAGTTCCTGCATCGAGCGGAACGGCTTGGTGAAGTAGTCGGTCGCCCCCTGCCCGAGGCAGTGCACGACATTGTCCATCGAGGTGAACCCGGTGATCATGACGATATTGACCAGCGGGTTGTATTCCTTCAGGCGCACGATGAGGTCCTTGCCGTCGACGTCAGGCAGGCGGATATCGCAGAGCACGATATTGTGCAGTTTCGCGCGGTAAAGGTTCAGCGCCGCCTCACCGGTCATGGCGGTCTCCACCGGGAAGCCCGCCAGTTTCAGGTAGCGGGCCAGCAGTTCGAGGATGGCCTCTTCGTCGTCGATAATCAGCACCGATTCCATGTTTCCTGACCTCATGCCTCAGCCGTGGCGAGCACGGTTTTCTTGAACTCCGCCCGCGAGCGGAAGGGTTTGGTGACAAACGCCGCG
>CAZWUZ010000264.1:0-5274 GCA_964637655.1 uncultured bacterium
GGATGGCGCCGTCCATCTGCGCCGCGCCGGTGATCATGTTCTTGATGTAGTCGGCATGCCCCGGGCAGTCGACGTGCGCATAGTGGCGTTTTTCCGACTCGTACTCGACGTGTGACGTCGCAATGGTGAGGATCTTCGTCGGGTCGCGCCGCCCCTGCGACTCGGACGCCTTGGCGATGTCATCGTAGCTCTTGAACGTCGCCAGGCCCTTCGTCTCCAGCACCTTGGTCAGCGACGCCGTCAGCGTCGTCTTGCCGTGGTCGACGTGGCCGATGGTGCCCACATTGACGTGCGGCTTGGTCCGGTTGAACTTTTCCTTTGCCATAATCCTGCATCCTCCTAAAAGGTTTTTTTCTACTGCCTGGCGGACAGCGCCGCGCGTCCCGCGGCCGGCCGTCCCCGTCACCTGTGTATCGCCACGTCACCCCGTGCGTCAGGTGACCATCGTTTTTGCCACCGCGTCCGGCAGCGGCGCGAACTGCGCGAACTCCATCGTGTACGTCGCGCGCCCCTGCGTCAGCGAGCGCAGTTCGTTAGCATACCCGAACATCGCCCGCAACGGCACCGTCACGTCGATCACCTGCGCCGTGCCGTGCGCCGTCATGCCGCTCACCGCGCCCCCGCGACTGCTCAGCGACCCGAGCACCGCCCCGAGAAACTCCTCCGGGGTCTCCACCGCGACCCGCATCACCGGTTCGAGCAGCACCGGCTGCCCGTCCTTCACCGCCGCGCGCAGCGCGCGCCCCGCGGCAATCGCATAATCTGCCGGCTCGCTGCCGTCCTTCCCCTGCGCCGCGACCAGCGTCACCGCCAGCCCGCTCAGCGGGTAGCCCGCCAGCGGCCCCGCGCTCTGCGCCCCGCGCACCCCGTCTTCCACCGCCTGCGCGATGGCCGGCGTCAGCGTCACCGCGCTGCGCCAGGTCAACCCGCCGCCGGGCCCGGGGGCAACCGCCAGCGTCACGCTCGCATAGTGCAGCGTATCGCCCAGCTGTCGCTCATACTCCGCGGTGTGCGTCACCGCCGCCGTTACCGTCTCCTGGTACGCCACCTGCGGCTGCCCGACATTGGCGGCGACCTTGAACTCGCGCCGCAGGCGGTCCACCTTGATATCGAGGTGGAGTTCCCCCATGCCGCCGATAATCGTCTGCCCCGTCTCCGCATCCACCTGCACGCGAAACGTCGGATCCTCATCCGCCAGCCGCGCCAGCGCCTTCGCCAGTTTCTCGCGCTCGGCCTGCGTGCGCGGCTCGATGGCGATGCTCACCACCGGCTCGGGAAACCGCAGCGCCTCGAGCACCACCGGGTGCTCCCGGTCGCACAGCGTGTCGCCCGTCGCCACCTGCTCGGCCCCGACCACGGCAATGATGTCGCCGGTCGCCGCCTGCGCCAGTTCCTCGCGGCGGTTGGCATGCAGGCGGAACAGTTTCTGCAGGCGGACCTTGCGTCCGGTGCGGCCGTTTACCACCGCCGCCCCTGCCTTGACCGTTCCCGCATATACCCGCACATACACCAGCCGATCCGTATGCTGATCGCTGTCGATCTTGAAGACCAGCGCCGTGAACGGTTCCCCGTCCGCGGGCCGGCGCTCGCACCGTTCCTCAGTCGCCGGGTGGAGGCCCACCACGGGCGGCAGGTCAAGCGGTGACGGCAGGTAGCGTACGATGCCGTCGAGCAGCGGCTGTACGCCCCGGTTCCGGAAGGCCGCGCCGAAGTAGGTCGGCGTTACGGCCTGTGCCAGTGTCGCTCGGCGTATTCCGTTGTGAATCTCCTCCTCCGTGATGCCTGCTTCATCCTCGAGAAACTTCGCGAGGAATTCGTCGTCATGTTCCGCCAGGCGTTCCAGCATCGCCGCCCGCGCCGCCTGTGCCGCACCCGCCAGTTCCGCGGGCACGTCCTCTGCCGCGACGGTCCGCCCGTCACCCTCACTCCACGTCAACAGCCGCATGGTGATCAGGTCGATCACTCCGCGGAAGTCCGCCTCCCGCCCCACCGGCAGCTGCAGCGCCAGGGGCACCGCCCCCAGTTTCTCGCGCATCTCCCGCAGGCAGCACTCCGGGTCCGCCCCGAGCCGGTCGAGCTTGTTGACGAACGCCAGCCGCGGCACCCCGTAGCGGTTCGCCTGCCGCCAGACCGTCTCGCTCTGCGGCTGCACGCCGCCCGCGGCGCAGAAGACGCCGACCGCCCCGTCCAGTACCCGCAGTGACCGTTCCACCTCCGCGGTGAAGTCGACGTGCCCCGGGGTATCAATCAGCGCCAGCGTGTGTTCCTGCCACTGGCAGGTGATCGCCGCGCTGACGATGGTGATGCCGCGCTCCTGCTCCTGGACCATCCAGTCGGTGACGGTATTGCCGTCGTCGACGTTGCCCAGCCGGTGCGTGCGCCCCGTGTAGTAGAGTATCCTTTCCGTCAGTGTCGTTTTGCCCGCGTCAATGTGCGCGATGATACCGAAATTGCGCAGGCGCCCTATCTCGCCCTCGCGGGCCATTGCTGCCGTCCGTCCGTGCTGCTTACCAGCGGTAATGCGCGAACGCGCGGTTCGCTTCCGCCATCTTGAACGTGTCTTCCTTCTTCTTGATCGCCCCGCCCTGGTTGTTGTAGGCGTCGAGCAGTTCGCCCGCCAGGCGCTTCGCCATGCCCGGTTCCTTGCGGTCGCGCGCATAGCCGATCAGCCAGCGGAAGGCCAGCGTCAGCCGCCGCTCCGGGCGCACTTCGACCGGCACCTGGTAGTTGGCGCCGCCAACGCGACGCGAGCGGACCTCGAGCACCGGCTTGACATTCTCGACCGCCTTCTCGAACACCTCGAGCGGGTCCTTCTTCGCCTTCTCCTTGATGATGGCAAAGGCGTCGCTGACGATCTTCTCGCACGCTGCCGCCTTGCCCGCCCACATCATCGTGGTGATGAACTTGCCCAGCAGTTCGTTGTGATAGACCGGATCGACGCGGCGGGCGCGCGCGAAACTTTTGGTTTTCTTCCGTGGCATGGTCCTGGCTCTCCTCTACGCGCCCTTCGGCCGCTTCGTCCCGTACTTCGACCGGCTCTGTTTCCGGTCGGCGACGCCCTGCGTGTCGAGGGTGCCGCGCAGCAGGTGGTAGCGCACGCCCGGCAGGTCCTTCACGCGCCCGCCGCGCACCAGCACGATGCTGTGCTCCTGCAGGTTGTGTCCCTCGCCCGGGATGTACGCCGTCACCTCGTAGCCGCTGGTCAGGCGCACGCGCGCCACCTTGCGCATCGCCGAGTTCGGCTTCTTCGGGGTCACCGTGTACACGCGCGTGCACACGCCGCGCCGCTGCGGACACGCCTTCAGCGCGGGGGCCTTCGTCTTGCTGCGCACCGGCTGCCGGTTGCGCTTGATCAACTGGTTCGTCGTCGGCACTGCTCTCTCCTTGAGACCGCGGCACACACACCGTCCGCCCCGCGGACGGCGCACACCCGGCGCCGCAATTCGCGTATACTACCATACTCTACAGCCACTGTCAAGTCCCCCGGCTACTTTTCTTCCGGGGCGTCGCCACCGTCGGCGGCGGCTGCTGGCGCCGCGGCCGCCGCCGGACGCAACGGCGCCGGCCGCGGGGGCGGCTCCGGCGGCGGCCTCAGGGGCCCGCGTGGGGTTTGAAGCGCGCCGTAATTCGTGTTGCGGTCGTGATAGACCGACTTGCCCGTGCCCGCCGGGATGAGATGCCCGATGACCACGTTTTCCTTCAGGCCGCGCAGCGTGTCCTCGGCACCGCGGATGGCCGCCTCGGCGAGGATGCGCCGCGTCTCCTGGAACGACGCCGCGGAAATAAAGCTCTCCGTCGCCAGCGACGCCTTGGTCACCCCCAGCAGCGTGTCCTCGTACTCCGCCGGGATTTCCCCCTTCGCCTTGAGCACCGCGTTGCGCTTCTGCACCGCCTGCCGGTCGACCAGTTCCCCGACGAGGAACGGCGTGTCGCCCGAGCGCGTAACCAGCACCTTGCGCAGCATCTGGCGGATGATCACCTCGATGTGCTTGTCGGCGATGGTCACCCCCTGGCCGCGGTACACTTCCTGCACCTCGTTGAGCAGGTACTTCTGCAGTTCCGCCACCCCGCGCACCTTGAGGATGTCATACGGGCTGACCGGCCCGTCGGTGAGCGCCGTGCCCGCCTCGATATGGTCGCCATCCTGCACCTTGAGGTGCAGCCCGAACGGCACCTTGTACTCCTTCTTCTGCGCCTTCCCCTGCACGGTCACCAGCCGGTAGGGGGAGCGCTCCGCTGCCAGCGAGCCCTTCTTCACCCCGCGCCGCGGCCGGTCCGGGTTGCGGTTGATCTTCACCGCCCCGTCGATCTCCGCCACCTGCGCGCGGTCGGCGCGCTGCCGCGCCTCGAACAGGTCCTCGACGCGCGGCAGGCCGCCGGTGATGTCCTTGGTCTTGGACAGCGCCTTGGGGATCTTGGCGAAGATGTCGCCCGCCCGGTAATGCTCGCCGTCCTTCACCATCAGCTGGCACTGGTAGGGGAGGTCGTAGATATCCTCCGCCTCCTCGCCCCGCACCTTGAGCACCAGGCGCGGCTGCAGTTCCTTTTCCTTGTCCTCGGTGATGACGCGCACGCTCATGCCGGTGTTCTCGTCGACATCCTCGCGCAGCGTCCGCCCCGGGCGGATGTCGGCGAACGCCACCTTGCCGCTGCGGCGGCAGAGGATGAGTTCGTTGAACGCGTCGAACTCGGCGATCTTGGTGCCCGCCGGCACCAGCTGGTCGTCGCCGACCAGCAGCTTGGTCCCCGTCGGCAGCAGGATGCGCTGTTCGCGCCCCAGCACCAGCAGCTGGTTCTTCGCCTCGTGGAAGTGCAGGATCCCCTCGGCCGGCGCCGGCACGCGCTCGCGCTTGCCGTCCCCGCCCTTGATCTCCATGATCGGGTCACCCGCCGCGACAAACACGCCGCCGGCGAGGATGCGCGCCCCCTCGGGCACCTTGAGCTGCGCCCGCACGCTGCGGAAGGTCAGCTCGGACTGCTGCATGACGACGATGTCGCTGTCGCACTTGACCGTGCGTGACGGCACCTCGCTGATGTAGACCGGTTCCTCGTAGCTCGCCTCCTTGAAGCCGCCCGAGCCCAAGGCGATGCCGCCGACGTGGAAGGTGCGCATCGTCAGCTGCGTGCCGGGTTCGCCGATCGACTGCGCCGCGATGATGCCGACCGGTTCCCCCTCCTCCACCAGCCGCCCGGTCGCCATGTTGCGCCCGTAGCAGAGCACGCAGACCCCGGTGTCCGCCTCGCAGGTCAGCACCGTGCGGCTCTTGACCTTCT
>CAZWUZ010000265.1:0-5262 GCA_964637655.1 uncultured bacterium
AAGTTGTGCGGACTAGCACCAGCATCATCGAGCCGGACACTGCAGAGTCGGTTTCATTCGCTCCGCCTATGTATGATTTAGTTTGCTGCCACACACACTATCAAATATTACCTATCATTGTCAAGTCACATCCCGTACGCACCGCGGAAACCCGCCAATCAGCCGCACAGTCACTTGCCGGCCGCCTTTCTTTTCTTCTGCGGCTGTCCGTCCCCCTGCTTTACCTTGTTGTAGCACGCGATGAACTCGCTCAGCTTGCTGTCCATCAGGGCGGCCGCCTCGCGCCCCTTCTTCGTGACGGAATAGAACTTGCGCGGATGGCCCGGGCTTTTCAGTTCCCAGCGGACAATCACCAGCCCATCCTCCTGCAGGCGGTTCATCAGGGGATAGAGCGTCCCCTCGATGATTTCAATCGCGAACTTGTCCCGCAGGCAGGCAAGAATGTCCAGGCCGTACTTCTCGCCCTCGTTCATGAGCAGCGTCAGTATCACAAGCTCGAGGTTTCCCTTGCGCATCTGGGATTCCCAGCGTCCCAAGTCCATCCTCAGCTCCTCGCAGCCCTTGCTTCAGCTGTTGTCCCCGTCACTTCCCAGTGGCCGGAATGGCCTCCGAACGGGATGTGCCCGCCGCTCGCCAGCTTGGACCCCGCCCTTCGTGGCACGGTTTCAGCGGGAATCATCCATTGTTTCGGCGACTCGGCCATGTCATGTCATGCCCCGATACCTCAAGGATATCTCAAGCGCGCAATGGCGCCCATATGGCGCTTGCGCTCATCAATTTCTTGTTATGGCTGATATTTTGTATCTGGAATATACCCTACGGCCGGAGGCTTGTCAAAGCGTGGAGCAGGTCTTACGGAGGCGCGCCGTCAGCATGTCCATTAACCCGGCGAATGCCTGCCGCAGACCGGGCAGGCATGACGTCAGGACCAGCGTGATGCCAAGGGCATAGAATTCCCGTTACGCGCCAAAATACTTGCGCAGCTTGCGCATAAAGCCAAACTCCAGATTGTCTATGGCGCGCGCCATCGCCGCCGAGACGTTCATGTAGCCTATTTCCCCGAGATAGCCGTAGAACAGCTTGAGGGCCGGCGGCCAATCGACGTATTCCTGCGGCTTGCCGTGCAGCTTACGCAGGAGGAAGTCCTCGAAAAACTCCTCGAAATGCGCGGATGACACGTCGCGCAAGGTCAGCTCATCGTCGTGGGTATACGCGTAGACGAAATCGAAGTAGATATGCAGGCACTCCGATAGCCGGACGAACTCCGGAGCCACCCCCTTGTCGGTCAGCCATTTTTTGAAGCACCGCTCCGCCAAGTCCTTCACCGGTTCCAGCAGGCGCTCGTATTCTTCGTAGGCACTGCCTTCCAGAATATGGCGGTCAAGCGCGCGAATCTGTTCGAGCAACTCCCGGTCGTCGGCATCCGGCTGAATCGCGGCCGCGTTCGGGGTCAGCTTGCCGTAGGGAAACGGCGCAATCTCGACATTCAGCTCGTTCCGGATTACGATGAACGGCTGCGTCCTCTCCGCCGGCTGCACCGCCGCCGGGAACAGATGCCAGTAGCGCTTCACCATCTTCTGGCGCAGTTCATCCGCCGCCTGGGGTTCCAGCTTGAACGCCGTCGCCAGCGCCTTGATGGTTTCCGCCGCTTCCATGCCCGTCGCTTCGCGTTCCCCGACATTCATCGCATGGTTCCACAACATGCTGGCCATCTTGAAGGCCGTGTCGAACCCTTGCATGCTGTCATCGGAGTAGGCGCGGAGCGGCTCGCCGTATTCCATCATCGCCTGCGCCATGCCGACGTGTCTGAACCCCTTGGGCGCTTCCATTTCCGATATTCCAGGACGATAGATTATCTGGGCAGGCGCCTGGCGGCGCAGTTGGGCAGCCTTAGTCTTGCGCCGTACCCGCTTCTTTTGCGCCTTCTGGGCGTGGCGTTTGTGAACATTCTGTTTTTTATTCCTTCTCATATTTGCCCCCGTTTACTACCTATCTATCGGGATGTTGCGCACCCCGGAGACTACATTATTCACCACGAGGTGACAATGCTTGGTTGTCTTTCAATCTCTTGTCACGGGAAAAACTGCGGGCCAACAACCGCATTATGCTTTATCGCCTTTCCCAAATCTTTCCAAAACTCAATCATATCAGCAAGCACAAACGCAATAAATTCACGCGATAACTCGATTTGGTTAACCGCATTTTCAGATATGCCAAATCTTTTAAGCCCCTTGATGGCATCGCTAATTTTAATACGACTTCTTTCACTCATCATTGATATATCACCACCCGCATGAACAAAACAATCCCGAATCGTGTAGTAATCGATAACCCTCGACCATAACGGGTGTTCACGAAGACAGACTCCAATGTTTATGCGGAGGAAATATTCGCCACGGCGGATGCCCTTATATTCCGTCATACTATCCCAACCACACAAATCAGGGAATTTTTGTTTTTCAATTCCCTTACAAAGGTTAGCAAGGGCGGTTTCAAAGCGTGAGCAAGCTGCGATTAACACCGTAGACCGTATTGTGTTAGGAAATGACGAATGCCATCTCTCATATTCGTCTTGATGAAACACATAATACTCCTCACTCTCTTGTTCTGAGAGCTTCTGCGCCTTAACCGCGTTATCTATGCGTTCATGGAACTGTCCGGTGCCTGTTTCGATAAATGTTTCTACGACAAAAAGGTATTCTTTGAGGTCGTATATTTCACCTTCGGTACCTATCAGCGACAACGGCGTCGAAAAGTTAATAAAATTCTGCTCGGTTGGCGGGGTTGCTCGTGGTCTCTGGTTTATGATATTTTCTATTCGTATCGTCATTGCGTACCTCCCTCCTGATGTATTCGAAGATTTCCTTGCTTTGCCTACAGCATTTCGGGACGCCTCATAATCACATTGTCCACCACAACGGAGTAAATCCCGGCAAGGTCGCCTTCTCAGATTGCACCGCCAAATTGACTGTTCCGCCACAATCGATGTTCCTAGCGATAATGCAGCCGCTGATGTCCCCGCTGCCGGTAATGGTCAACGTACCACGACACACAATCATCCCGGTCAGCTGCGACCCCGGTGCGAGATTAATCAACATGTCACCATTTGCGAACAGCAGCGGCAGTCCCTCCCGTGCTGTCGCAATGGTCTTCCCCTGCACCGTAATCGTGCCGTCGGCTATCCACGATACATTGTTCATCACGCCCTGGTCCAGGGTAAGCGTTCCCGCCTTGTAGAGGAACCTGTTCTCGATGCGATAGTCGCGCAGATAGCCCTCAAGGATGCGGTCAGGCCTTCGGGCAAGAAAGTCTTCCAGCTTTGGCAGTTCCGCCCTGTGCATGGCTGCCGGATAGGTGTCGAGCCACGTGCCATCCGGCAGGGCGCCACTGAATTCCTTGCCGGCATAGACCATGCCGCTGATTGAACCCGACGTGTGCACAGTGAGCTTTTCCATCGCATACAACGCGTATCGCGTCGGCGAGGTCGTAACGAAGGTGCGCGTGACCATCTGCCCCGTCGTCCCGACCTTTCCCTCCGACGTCACGGCATAGCTGATACCGTCCCGGTTCGGGATAACCCGCACCTCGTATCGCCAATCGGGCAGTTCGCGGACCAGCAGCGGGCGCGAATCGCTGCCGTCAGCGTACCAGGTCGGGTCCTGCTGCAGGTGATACAAGGCTTCCTCAAGCCCGGATTCCGCCGCAGCCTGGGCCTGCAGGCGCTCACCACGCTGCCGGCTCGCAGCCAGGCGCGACGTGGCAAGATGGCTCAGGCTCAGACCCAGTATGGCCAGCGCGGCGATGAAAATCAGAGCGTTGACCACCGCCGAACCCCGCTGGCTCTTCATGGCGTGTTCTGCTCTGCCAAAGGATACGGCTTGGCCAGCGCCGAAGCCCCGCCGACCGGCAACGTGCAGCACAGGCTCGGCCGGTTCGCAATCCTGCATGTCACAATCACGGCAGCGTTATCGCTGCCCTTCGCGAATGACATTTCCGAAACTTCAGCCCGCAGGACGGTTTCTTCGTAGTCACGGCGCCGTATCAGGCGCGGGGAAGGTGCCTGCTGAAACTCGTACACGAGCAATTCCTGATGTTCGCTGCCGTCGTCGCCGATTGCCGTCCGGCGCAGGCCCAGCCGGTTCTGCTCGGCGAAATCAATCGTTTTGGCGGTTCGCAGGTCTTCGGCAAGCATCGACATCACCATCTCGCCCTGGTCTGTCTGCTCCTGCCGCTCGCGGTATTTCGTATAGGCAAACACCCCGCTGCGATACAGAGAAAGCGTCGCCATCATCACCATCGCCAGAATGGTCGCCGCGAGCAGCAGCTCTATCATGGTCATCCCGCGCGCGTTCTTCACTGAAGATAGCACTCCCAGCGCACGGTGCGCAGCCACTGCAGGACGTACTCTTCGCCTTCGGTGCTCGTCACCCGGATGCGGCACAGCACGAAGTCGGACTGCCCGGCCGGCACTTCCTTCGAGAAGTCGTCCTTGTCCACGTACATGATTTCCGTCGCCAGCGTGTAGGCGGCGAGGGCCTCGCTGGGCCGCCCGCTTTCGTCGGTCGGGGAACCGCTCCAGCCGGCGTAGTCGTCGAGGTCGTCGAAAGTGCTCCGGTCGTCGCGCCATTCCCCCGCCTCAGGGCCAAATGTCGGGGTCTGGTTCGGGTCGACCACCGGCAACCTGTCCATCTCGGTCTTCAGCGAGGTAGCCAGCCAGCGCGAGTAGTACTGCGCCTCGTGGCGTGCCGTCACCGTTCCTGCCACATCGAACGCCCGCAGCAGGGACACAGAGGCAATGGCGGTGATGGCCGCCGCCACCAGCAGTTCTACCAGGGTATATCCGGATTGGCCGCTTGCGCTGTTTGTCTTCTGGGGTTGTGCTTCGTTCTCGCGCATCTGCTTGCGCTTAGCGGCTGATACTGACCGTATCAGTGACAACATTCGGCGGCGCCGGAATGCCATCAATCGCCAGATGCGGGGTGATGTAGAACACCAGCTCACTCTGGCGTTCCGACTCGCGGTGCGTGGTGAACAGCGCGCCAAGAAGCGGAATGCGACCGAGCACCGGCACGCGGTCCTCGGTCAGCGAAGTGCGCGATTCGATGAGGCCGCCGATGACGATGGTCTGCCCGTCGCGCACCGCCAGCTCCGTGGTCGCGTTGCGGGTCGAGATGGCCGGCAATCCCTCGGCGTTCACCTGTCCCGGGGAGCTTACCTCCGCCTTGACCTTCACCGTGATGCGGTCCGCGCCTTCGCTGCTCC
>CAZWUZ010000266.1:0-5238 GCA_964637655.1 uncultured bacterium
AGCGGCATTTTCCGCCGTAACTCGACCGCCGATCTGCTCACCCATGATCACGTACTCGGTCCATTGTACTTCATCCAGCGCCGGCCAGAGGAAATGCATCCGGAGCGGATACGCCACCACCGTGCCTAGGCAAAGCACCAGTACCGGGACAAGCGCATACCACCCGAGCAGCCGTTCCCAACCCCGGGCAATCAGTATTCCGGCCAACGGGGCCAGGAAGACAACGTGACGATGACTGTAGGAAACCGGGTCATAGCCGTTATCCATGCCCGGAACATACCGCAGGAGCATCACCGCCGCCAGATGCAACACCCCGAACAGCAGGATACCACCGGCCAGCATATCCCCCGGGCAACTTTTCCGTCCGCGCCGCGCCAATACGAGCAACAGCAGCACAACCGCGACCGCGAGCATCAGGGTATGCAACATGGCGAGAACCGGAGGAAGGTCCAGTCCGGTCATCCAGGTGACACCCAACCGCTGCAGGAGCACCCCGGTTTCCTGCCAGGAGAATCCCGCAATACCAATTGACTGGTTGTGCACCAGCCAGAACAGCTGCACCTCTCCCGCGGCAGCCGCCACCAGCACTCCCGTCGCCAATCCCACCAGCAGGCTGCGCCATGCGTGCCTGCCGCTGGTCACCGGCATGAATATCCCGAGGACCGGCAACAGCAGCAGAAATCCGCGGTAGAGCACACAGGCGTACACAACAAATGCGGTTAGTACTGCCAGACGCCAGCCGGGGCGATGGAACCCATACGCCAGCAGACAGGCGAGCAGGGCGAGGCACAAGCTCCCGTTCAGCATGCGTTCGTCGCAGTACCACGACAGCTGGGCATATGCCGGCGTGGTTGCCAACAGTAGCAGCCCGGCCGGCAGGACAGTCCGCCGCCCCCACAACCGGTTGACAGCGAGCAGCCAGCAGATGAACCAGAGGAGGTTGCGCGCCAGACAGTAGGCGAACACCGGCAGAGGTGATTCCCCGAGAAGACGGATAGCACCAGCCATAAGCAGTAATTCGGGCTGTGTGAGGTCTGTGTTCTGGTATTCCGACAGGTCCCGCCAGGCGACGGCCCCGCGCAGGTATTCGGCGACTGTCGCGGGAAACACTAGCGTCTCCTCGTTCCATGCCTCGGCAGGGAACGCTCGCAGCAGCAGCAGCTGAAACGCCACAAACGCCAGACAGAAGACCGTTATATACAGCGTCGGGCAGTGCCCTTTCCGCGCGATAATCGTCATACCTACTCCCCGTTCACTATAGCATCGCGTCTTTCATCCGGTCGAGATTGCGCGGTATCTCCATACAGCCCGCACATCGCGTCAGTCACGGCAGCAGGCTGCGAACCATGCCAGCAGCCGTATGCGCCCCAAGCCGCGCAAGACCGATACCGGTATGCAGGATCTCGCTGGTCAGCGCACATTCCCACGTGCAAGCGCAAGCCGTTCCGGCACGCCAGTTCAACAGGGTGCATGCCTGCTCTGATTCGAGCAGATGCGCGAGATTGCAGTTGAAATCGTGCAGATTACCCAGCCCCCCTGGGGGCGGCGGGACGGCACAGCGGTATGCACCGGATGCGGCCAACGGCTCACACGGGTAGACATCGCCATTGGCATAGATAACCACGAGGTGTGTCCCCGCGCAACAAACGACATTCGACCGCTGCCCCGTTGCTACCGCAGTTACTGCCGCACAGTGCTGGCCGGCAATCGCATCCTGGATTCTCGTGTATGGGTTCCGCCCGCCACGGGCGCGCATGCCGGTCCGCCGCCAGGCGTGCATCGCTTGATACGCGGTAATAGGAAATTCACCAGCGGTGGAATCGCGATACGGAGGTCGTGCGTAGGCGATAGCCAGCGGTGCCGCAGGAAACCTGCTTTCCGCCAATTCTACTATTTCCCGATACTTCGCCTGGTTGAACGCCGACACGACACAGTTGAGCACGCAGGAAACGTTGGGATGACTGCGGCAGAACCGGGTGATGGCGGCATACGTCAGACAGAGTTGTGCATAGCTTCCGGGGACCCCCATGGTAGCATCATGCAACGCTTCCCCGCCATGCAACGGCAAGCAGAGATTGAGAAAACCCCAGGGGCAGAGGGCGACAAACTCCCGCATCAACCGCATCACGCGCTCGGGATGCAACGCATTGGTCGGCACGGTGATGAAGCGGGTGCCGGCCTGCTCATAGAACAGCCCGATAATCCGATGCACATCCTCACGCAGTAGCGGTTCTCCTCCGGAAAGAGTCAGTTGCGGGATTGGTCCCATACTGCGGGTCAACAAATCGATCTGGGCGAGCGTAAGCGGCGGCGCCATACGCGCCTGCGGTCGCGGCGCCGCCGTGCAACACATGCGGCAGCGGGCGTCGCATGCCGTCAGCACATGCAGAATCAAATACCGCGGCGTCCCGCGCCTGATTGCACGGAAGTACTGTGCCGCCGCTGCAAAGTGTCGGCGCATCAGCGTCGTGGCTCTGCCGAGTTACGTGGGCGAAAAGCGGTGCTCGCTGCGACCCACAAACCGTGAACACCACCGGCCATGATCACGGGCGAGGATAGCAGGTGCACACTAAAACACCACAGCAAGAAAGCGCCGTTGCCGTCACTCCAGCTCCAGGCCTGGCGGAGAAACCGTCGCAGGCAGCAGCCATACACCGCCACCATGGTCAATCCGGCCGCCGCGGGCAACGCCCTCCCCGGAAAGGGCAGCAGACATGCCAGCAGCAGTATGCACCCGGTCCCGCCCCAAAGCCGCAAGAGCGCTTCACGGCGCGAAACTTGCGTGGCATCCAACGGCGGACGACGTTTCAGGTAGTATGGGACAAACAGTGCGGTACGCAGATAGTAATTGCGCATGAGCCGCAAAACCGATTCCGGAAAGGCATGGTACGCGTACGGCGTTCGGGTAATAGCGCATCTGCAGTGTGCGCTCAGCCGCTTGCCGAAATCGTAGTCCTCATGGGCATTGGTGGCATAGCCCGGATCGAAGCCGTTCACGGCAATAAACGCCGCGCGCCGCACCGCGCCGTTACGGGTTGTGAATCCGCTATGCCTTCCGCTGTCCACGCCGGGGGGCAGCAGACCGGAAAACCAATAGTGTTCTATCGCCGCACCAAAATTCCTGATGGGATTATCCCCGGCGGAATACGGCTGGCTAAAAAAGGAAACCGCCTGCAGCACCGGGTCGGCGTTCATCAAGGCAAGGGCTTTTTCCGCCATGCCGGGAGCGTATTCCACGTCCGCGTCAAGAAAAAACAGCACCTCGCCACGCGCCGTTGCAGCCGCGGCGTTGCGCGCCGCCGCCGGGCCGCGACTCCGCGTCGATCGAAGGCATCTTGCACCGTATGCGGCAGCGCAGGCAGTCAGATCTTCGCGGGAACCGTCGTCCGCGACAATTATTTCGCAAGGTACGGCCGCCCCCACATGCGCGTTCAGGCAGTCCAGCAACCGTTCCAGTCTCACCCGGGCATCGCGGACCGGAATGATAAATGAAACGAGGATACCGGAAACACTCATGTCCGTTGTTGTTCCCCTTTTCCGCAGCCTGCATGTCAGAGTGTCGGGAGCCGTCACATTGCTACGACGACCACCTTCCACCCAGCCACCGCCGAGCGCTGCGAGTAGCCTCGCTACCTTGTCAATCGTAGCACCCGCTTTCCCCGGCGTCAACAACACCATGCTAAACGCCATACGTTATTCAGGCAGCTT
The DNA here is from genome assembly GCA_964637655.1 of uncultured bacterium. Classification (GTDB taxonomy): domain Bacteria; phylum DAOPZR01; class DAOPZR01; order DAOPZR01; family DAOPZR01; genus CAZWUZ01. The sequence continues at coordinate 3,709 of CAZWUZ010000266.1, forward strand.
CTATGTGAGGCAACGGCCCACCTTTCGAGTAGATATTTCATGAGGCATCACGAATTACGCGGTATTTGGATTCAGTCGCGCCCGGCCGTCGACCGCAACCAGCGTCCGGCCTCGCCGGCATGGCTGAGCGCAAGCCGCAGGGTTGCGACGGGGCAACGCCCGCCCGCGACCCGCAGCGCCAGCATTGGCCGCAGCAGCCAGCCGGCGGCGAACACCACCCGCAATAGCATCCTGCCGGCCACTCGCCCACGCCCGCGCCAAAGTCGCGCCGCCCAGCCACGGGGCAACAACGCCGACAGCAGCAAGGCGCGGTTGCGGTCTGTGATGGCCACCCGATGATAGTTTGCGTAGTCAAGCAGGCGGTGCGGCAGCGGCGGCGAAACCACCGCCAGGTGCCGCAGCAGCGGCGTGCCCGGATAGGCCTTGAGCGAATAGGGAAAGACCGCGTACGGGCGTGGTACCCGGTCGAGCACGGCGAGAGTCGTCGCCACATCGTCCTCATCCTCCCAGGGGTTGTCGAGGATGATGTGGAGTACCAGTCCGATACCATGTTCATGCAGTAGTCGGCAGGCGGCGATGAACCGGTCGGATGAAAACGCCCGCCCGTACAGTCGGTTGCTGCGCACACTACCCGACTGCAGTCCCAGCGAGACGTAGCGCAGCGGAATGCCGCGCCACAGCATGCAAACCTCGGGGTTCACGCTCTCCGGGAATGCCGCCACGTTGAGTTCACGCCCGACTTGCGCACGATAACCGTCCGCAAACTGTCGCAACCAGTCGCGTCCGTGGGCGAAGAAGTCGTCATCGAGCAGGGAAATGCGGAGCAGGCGCGGATTATCTCGCACCGCCTGTCGCAGCTCTTCCACCACCCGCTCCGGTGACGGCCGGCGCACGCGGTGCCAGCCGTCGTCGAGTTTTCGGAAACAGGCGTGCCCGCAGTAGGTGCATGCCTGCGGGCAGCCGCGGGCGAAAGCCCGCTGGTAGCGGTAGCGTTCATGGGGGTACAGCGAATAGTAGGTCTCGGCCGAGACAGGCCGCAGCCCCGTCGCCGTCACCAGGTAATGGTCGGCGGTGAACAACCGCAGCGGCGGCAGTCGGTCAAGATCGTCGCATAATGCTGCCCGCTCCGTGTGCCTGACTGCTGTTCCCTGTCGGTACACCAGATTCGGTGCGGTACGCCATTCCTCCGCCGCCGCGAGGCGGGCGGAAACCGCAAGTACAGTTTCCTCGCCCTCGCCAGTGCACACGGCGTCGCAGAAATCAAGACATGTTTCCGGGGCCATTGATGGATGTGCACCGCCGGCGAGCACCGGCAATCGGGGAAACCGGCGACGCAGTTCGCCAGCCAGCGCCCGCACCGTAGGCAGGGAGTGCGTGGCGAAGCTCAAGCCGCACCAAACCGGCGGTTCGCGATCAAAATCGGCAAACAGCGCCGTCCGCGCGGCCGGGGTGTCGCGCAGGAAGAACAGCAGGCGCGCGCGATAACCGGCCCGCACCAGCACCTCGTAGAGGACGACCGTCCCCCGGTTG
>CAZWUZ010000267.1:0-5236 GCA_964637655.1 uncultured bacterium
TGATGACGTTGGCGGTGATGAAGACCGTGATGTTCGACTTGTCCGAGTAGCGCCGGTCATGGCTGAACAGGCGGCCGAACAGCGGGATGCGGCCGAGCAGCGGGATATGGTCGTTCCCCTGCTGCGACTGGTCCTGCATCAGCCCGGCGATGACCAGCGTGCCGCCGTCGCGCAGCATCACCGTCACGTTGGTCGTGCGCTCGTTGATCAGCGGCAGCTGCACCGGGTACTGCGCGTTCCCCGCCGAGGCGAGGTCGGAGAGGATGCTCACCGTCGGCTGCACCGTCATGGTGACGATGTCGTCGTTGCCGATGGTCGGGGTGACATTCAGCGAAATGCCCGTCTCCACCGTCGAGATGGTCGGGGTCCCGCTGGTGATCTGCCCGTTGTCGTCGTAGGTGTAGGTGTAGCCCGAGATGTAGGCCTGCGACGAGGTGATGTTCACCGACGCCGCCTGCCCGTTCACCGTCGTTACCCGCGGGGCGGAGAGCAGGTTCAGTTTCCCCTGCTTTTCCAGCGCGCGCAGCGTCCCCGCCAGGTTGGTGATGGCCAGGTCCTTGAGGTTGCCCGTGGCCGCGTTCAACACCATGGCGATCCCCCCGGAACTGTGCGAGGTGCCCGGATCGAGCGGGTTGGTCTGCCCGGTGAGGGTGGTGTTGCGGAAACTGGTGTAGCCGAGATCCCAGTTGAGCCCGAGTTCTTCGGTCGCGGCTTCGGTCAGTTCGACAAATTTCGCCTCGATCATCACCTGCGCCGTGGTCTGCTCGTCGAGCCGGTTGATGAACCGCCCGATGGTCTCGATGTTCTCCGGGGTGTCGATGACGATCAGCGAGTTGGTGCTGGCATCGACGATGATCTGCCCGTCCTCCGACAGCATCGAGGAAAGCACCGTGCTGAGGTCGCTGGCCGAGCGGCTGCGCGGGGTGAACAGCTTGGTGACGACCGTGGTGTCCGACAGCGTCAGCCGCCCTTCCACCAGCTGCGCCAGCAGCGGGGCCTCCTCGCCGGGAAGCAGCAGCCCGTCGGTGACTTCGGAAAAGTAGACGCGCGCGAGGTTCATTACCTTGGCGCGGGTGGCGGCGTCGCGGACGAAGCCGCGCACCAGCCAGGTGTTGTTCGGCTGCTGCTGCACGTCAGCGTCATACACGCCGGTGATCTTCGCCGCGTCGCTGGCGAACATCTGCGCCCGCGTCAGCACCTGCAGCGAGAACTGCCGCACTTCGCGGTTGTCGTCCCACACGTGCAGGGTGGTGACCCCCGCAGCGGTGCCGTTGAGCATCAGTTCGTCGTGCCCGGTGACCGTGACGGTGACCAGGCCGGCGGTGCCGACCGCGACCCGGGCGATGCCGTTGGGGAAGCGGACCACCTTGCTGTCGCCCACCCCGACGCGGATGAGCGGGATGTCGGGCGAGGCGGCCCAGGCGGCGAGTGCGAGGACGATGACGGCCAGCAGGCCGGACAGCAGGATGTGTGGATTCTTCATGGCCGGCCTCCTCACCATTCCCTGACTTCTTGGGTGGTCGACACGGCACCGTTGAAGACCTCGACGGTCTGCCGCACGCCGTGCCCGAGCAGGGTTTCCGTCGTCGCGTTCTCCGCGTCACGCACGGTGCGCTGCACCGGGGAACGCAGGACGAAGCGCACCTCCGAGGCGTGCTTGCCCGCGAAAGTCAGTTTCTCCGCCTCGCGCGGGGTCACCGCCAGCGTGATGAAGGCGAAGGCCGCGTTGGTGTCGCTCCGGTCGATTGCCTGGTTCAGCGCCAGCACTTCCGCCGTCTGCACGATGGTGCGCGTGACGTCCACCCCGGCGTAATGCTCCTCGAAGCGCGCGATGACGTCGACGATATCGCCCTGCTTGATCATGAAGTTGTTCACCAGGTCGGGCGCCTTTGCCGGCATGGTGATCGCCCGCTTGTAGATCGGGATCAGGTAGGAGAGCTGCGCCGGGCCCTGCGCGAACAGGTCGCTGATGGTCAGCAGATGCCCCGCCCGCAGCCCGGTGCGCGTTACCTTGCGCAGGAAGTCGTTCCGGCGCGCCCAGTCGATGTAGGCGGCGGGGGCCTCTTCAAACAGCGCCACCTCGAGCAGGTCATTGGTGATAATTGTGTTGGGCGGGACGTCCATCTTCAGCGCGATGGCCTGGATCATTCCTTCACGCAGCGCGGCGGTCATGACCGCCGCGCCTGAATCAATCTCCTGCAGCGTCACGAATTCCTTGGCGCGCAGCGTGTCCGGGCTCGTCAGGGCGCCCGCCGGAGTCGGGGCGGTATCACGCCGCACGTACACCATCTCGGGCTTGACTAAGGTGCCGCGCGGAATCGGCTGTTTGGCGAGCAAAACCGGGTACGTCGGCGGTGCGACCGGGCGGGTGTCCACCGGGGCCGCGACGGGCGGCGGGGCAGGGGGCGTGCTCCCCTTGATGTACTTCGTGTAGACGACGGCAGTCACCAGGCCAACGGCGATGATGCCGAGCACGACGGCAATGAGTATCAGCGATTTGTTCTGCATCTGTCGAGCACCTCGTCCGACACGTAGTTCAGTCCTTGCCCCTCCCCCCCCATTTTTGTTGAGTTATTCTACCATAGCGCTGGTACGTTGTCAAGTGCTTATAATTATGGATACAAAAAGAGGATGTCCTACCCGGCCGACCCGATGCGGGCCAGCCGCACACCACGCTCAGCGGCAAACCGGGCTATCCCCGCCAGCAACTGCGGGGCGCTCAACCCCGCCTCATCCAATACCTCGCCTACCGACCCGCCGCCGCGCCAGCAGTTGTCGCTATCAGCCGATAACGAGTATTCTGCGCAGATCTTATTGGCAACCCATTGCTGCATAACGCGTAAGCCGCCATTGGTGATGAGCATCGAATCCTGCCATTCAGGCCATGGCAGCACGCTGTCGCGATACTCCTGCGGCTGCCGCGTGAACAGTTCGAATGAGGTCAGGCATATAACCTTGACATTCGGTCCGTTCGCGGCAAAGGTGGGGAGCAGGGTCAACAGGTTGTCGACCGCGCTCGTCCCGTTCACCAGCACCACCCCGCCTTTCGGCCGGTCGCAATCATACGCACGCAGCACGTACGCGCCCCGGGCTGCGGCAAAATGAGTGGGAATGCCCAGTTTTTCCCGGTCCGGCACGGTGATGGGCGGGCGCGTCAGGTGCAGCGCGATAAGGTTGACATCCTCCCTGAGTGCCGCCGCCAGCAGCACGGGCACCTCGTTGTATTCCCACGGGAAGAGGTTGATGATCTTCCCCTCGGGGAACAGTTGCGCCACCGCCGGTTCCATGATGCCGAAATGCGTGCGCGAATCCTCCGCCGTCTCCGGCCCCGAATGCCCCGCCACCCACAGGATCTTGCCCAGTTTATGGTCGCAGTCCTGCGCCATCTGCGAAAAGAGGCGCAGCGGGCCGTAGTTGAGGTAGATGAACGACCCGTAGGTCGAGGTGGCCGCCAGAAACCCGTTGAATTCACGGGTCGGGTCATCGGCGAAATTCACCGACGCCAGCCCCGCCGCGACCCCGGCATTGCTGAACTCCGTTATCCCCATCGGCAGCAGCGCGCCGCGCGGGTTGCTCTTCCGGTCGTAATACCCCCACCCCGGGAAGTCACCCCATGGCTTGGCGAAGCCCGCGATGTTGGTCGATTCCGCCAGATCTGCCGACGAGGCGATGCACAGCGGACGCCCGTACTTCTTGGCGCAGTACGCGTTCACCCATGCCCCCCACGCGCCCAGCGCCGCGCGGTTGGGCTGCCTGTCTCCCGGCCTGGCCCACACCTCTGCCGGATACCGCTCCGCGTCGTACAGCACCGGGTCGCGCAGCGGATTCTGCCGCACGCTGAAATGCAGCGCGTGCTCCTCCGGGACCATCTCGCCCAGTGCAACGAGCCGGTCGCTCAGGCAGGTGGTGAACCCGTCATCGCCGGTCATCACCTGCATGACCTTCTGCAGGTTGGCGCGCGTCTGTGCCGCCTGCGCCCGCGCCTCCGCGCACGGCCCTTCACCGAACCCGTCAAAGCGCACGCCGTATTTTTCCTGGAACGCCCGCCTGCTCTCCCAGAATGCGTCGCTGTTCATCCGGTGCGGAACGCCATGCGACGCCGCATCGTAGACGCCGTAGCCGCGCCCTTTCCGTGTTTTGAACCACCCGCAATTCGGCACCCCGTCAGGATTGGGGCCGTGCACGAGGTCGAGCAGCACCCGCGTGACACTCTCCCACGCCATCCCCTGTTCCGTCCCCGCCACGCGCCACCCGTACGGTGTGAACCAGTCGTCAGGTGTGCCGTGCACGATGGCGCTCGTCGGGTGCGGGTCGATGCCGTAATCGTTCCAGTCGAGCAGAAAATAAAAATTGTCCGTGCCCAGTCCCCACGCGGAGTTCTTCGCCTCGTGGTTGCCCCCCGCGGTATGCCCGCCTTCGCCTTCCAGCCCGAAGACGCGGATATCGCCCGCCCCCGCCAGTTTCAGCGCCAGCGCCTGCCCGAGCGCCGCCGGCGTGCCGTGTCCCGTCGGGCCGGTGTTGAATTTGAACAGCAGTGTCTTGCCGCGGCATTCCGGGTGTCCGGAAAGCCCGTGGCAGTGCCGCAGGGTCAGCAGGTCGTCCGCCAGCACCTGCCGGTCGTCCGGGACAAAATAATCGCGGTTTTGGGTCTTTTTGTATCGGTATTTGAGCACTTCCGACAGGCAGGCGAGGGTCGCGTAGACCAAAGGCACCGTATGCCCGGCAATCAGGATGAAGCGGTCGCTGAAACGTTTCTCCGGGTGGCGGATGTCCCAGCGCATCGCCCCCGACAGCAGCAGCGCGATGAGAATGTGCGCCTTGGAATGCGAACCGCCGGGATGACCGCTCTGCCGCAGGTTGAGGGTGAAGTCAAGCGTCGCGTCGACGCAGTCGAGCAGTTTCTCCCAGTGCGGAAAATGCGGCTGCACCTCCGCCAGGGCGCGTTGCGGGTCGCTCACGGAACACCGCCACCGACGGGGAACAGGTCGTGCACGATAAGCAGCACGATGACCACCGCCGCCAGCCAGCGCCAGAAGATCCGCGCGCTGCGCCGGTAATGCCGCGCGAAGTAAAAGGTCTCCGCCGCCTGCAGCCCGTCGGCAGTGTCGATGTCATGCCACGGCAGCCCGGTGATGTCCACCGTCCCCATCTGCCCGTCCGCCGCCGCGCGCGCGCCGGCCTGCGCCCGCGATTCCTCCCCCATGCCCGGCGCCGGGCGCAGGGACGCCGCGACCGC
>CAZWUZ010000268.1:0-5226 GCA_964637655.1 uncultured bacterium
GTACGCGGCGGGCGAGGCGCCCATCGCGGGGGTGAGCAGCGACCTGATCGAAACGGAACTGCGCGCCGCCGGCGTGGCGGTGACGCGCGCGGACAAGCAGACGGTGGCGGATGAACTGGCGGTGCAGGCGGCGGACGGCACGCTGGTGCTGACGCTGGGCGCCGGCGACGTCTACAAGTGCGGGGAGCGACTGGTGGACAAACTGAGGCAGGCGACGCGATGACGGACCTCAAGCAGCGGCCGGTGGCGGTGCTGTACGGCGGCCTGTCGGCGGAACGGCCGGTATCGCTGCGCACGGGCGCGGCCATCATCGAGGCGCTGCGCGCTGACGGCTACACGCAGGTGGTGCCCATCGATGTCGACCGCACGGTGACGGACAAGCTGCAGGCGGCGCGGCCGGCGGTGGCGCTGCTGGCGCTGCACGGGCGCATGGGCGAGGACGGCACCATCCAGGGCGTGCTCGAGTATCTCGCCATTCCCTACACGGGGTCGGGCGTGCTCGCTTCGGCGCTGGCGCTTGACAAGGTGCGCAGCAAGCAGGTGTTCATGGCCGCCGGGGTGCCCACCCCGCCGTGGCAGGTGGCGGAGCGCGGGCAGCCGGCACCGGCGGTGACGGCTTTTCCCGTGGTGGTCAAGCCGGCGCTGGAAGGGTCGAGCATCGGCATGTCGCTGGTGCATGACGCGGCGGCGCTGCCGGCGGCGCTGGAACGCGCCTTCGCCTGCGACCGCGTCGCGCTCATCGAACCGCTGGTGCGCGGCCGCGAGATCACGGTGAGCATCATCGGCACCACGCGGCTGCAGGTGCTGCCCGCGGTGGAAATCGTGCCCGGCAATGAGTTCTTCGATTACGAGGCAAAGTACACGAAGGGGAAAACGGAGTATCTGGTGCCGGCACGGCTGACCGACGCGGAGCGGCAGGCGGCGGACGCGGCAGCGGTGGCGGCGTACCGCGCGCTCGGCTGTCGCGGCCTCGGGCGGGTCGATATCATCATGCAGGCTGACGGCAGCCCGACGGTGCTCGAAGTCAACACGCTGCCGGGGATGACCGCGACGAGTTTGCTTCCGAAGGCGGCGGCGGCGGCGGGGATCGGCTTTGCCGCCCTGCTGACCACCCTGCTGGAACTGGCCCTGACGGGCAATGAGGGATAGGCGATGAAAGTATTCAGCGGATTTACCCGCGGGAAGAAAAAGCGGGCGTCGGGCAACCGGCGCACCGGCCCGGGGCGTACTCTGGCGTCGCGGGTGGCGGCAAAACCGGCGCGCAGCGGCGGCGGCGTACGGCGCAAAACGCGCTCCGCCCCGCGCGGCAAAGGCGTGCTGCGGACGCTGGCCGGGGCGCTGGGCGGCGGCGGCCGGCACGAGGGGTTTTTCGCGCTGGTGACGGGGGTGGCGCTGCTCGCGCTGCTGCTCGGGCTGGGGGTGGCGGGCGCGGAACTGCGCGCCTTCTGCCGCGACACCGACTACTGGCAGGTGCGGGAAGTGACGGTACACGGCACGCAGCGCCTGCCGGAAACGCAGGTGCGTGACACCTACGACGCCTACGTGCAGCAGGCCGGGCTGGGCACGGCCCCGAACGTGTTCGACCTCGACCTGGCCGCGCTGCGGCAGTACCTGCTGGCGCAGCTGACCGGACTGGCGGAGGTGCGGGTTACGCGACAGCTCCCCGGCCGGCTGACCATCGCGGTGACGGAGCGGGTGCCGGTGGCGCTGGTGCGGCTGGACGGGCAGGTGGCGTACCAGCTCGACGCGACGGGGACGGTCTTCCCGCTGGCGCGGCCTGATGACTGCCGCTACCCGGTGCTGACCGGCATTGACGCGGGGCAACTGGTGCTCGGGCAGCCGAGCGACCTGCCGCAGGTGCGCGCGGCGCTGGCGCTGCTGGCGGCGCTCGACCCGTCGTGGGGGACGCGGCTCGCCGAGATCAACGCGGCTGACCCGCACAACCTCGTGGCCTACGTCGACGGGCACAAGCTGCTGCTCGGCGAGGGGGGATACCGCGAGAAGTTCACGGCGCTCGAAGGCCTGCTGCCGCAGCTGCAGGGGCGGCGGGTGGAATATATCAATCTGCGCAGCGCGTTGCGCCCGGCGGTCAAGCCGCTGGGAGCGGGCGCGGCGACAGCAACACACTGAACCCGCGTGCAGCGGGAGACAAGGGGGGTGAGAACGGGTGAGTGAACAGATAGTAGTGGGTCTGGATATCGGCAGCAGCAAGGTCTGCGCCCTGTGCGGGATGAAACGCGAGGACGGGCAGATCGAAATCATCGGCATCGGTCAGTCGGACTCGAACGGGTTGCGCAAGGGCGTGGTGGTGAACATCGAGGCGACGGCGAAGTCGATCGAGAAAGCCATCGACGAGATGGCGACGATGGCCGGGGTCGAGGTGGACTCGGTCTATGCGGGCATCGCCGGCGGCCACATCAAGGGGATGAACAGCAAGGGCGTGGTCGCCATCTCGAACCCGACGCGCGAGATCGCCAAGGCCGATGTGCAGCGGGTGATCGACGCGGCGAAGGCGGTGGCCATTCCGCTCGACCGCGAGGTGATTCACGTCATCACGCAGGAGTACAAGATCGACGGGCAGGACGGGATCAAGGATCCGGTCGGCATGTCGGGGGTGCGGCTCGAGGCGGAGGTGCACATCGTCACGGGCGCGGTAACCTCGGTCAAGAACATCATCCAGTCGGTGCAGAAGGCGAACTACGAGGTGGACGATTTCGTGCTGGCGCCGCTGGCCTCGGCCTACGCCACGCTCAATAACGACGAGCGGGAACTGGGCGTGGTGCTGGTGGACATCGGCGGCGGAACGACGGATATCGCCGTGTTCGTCGACGGCAGCATCTGGCATACCGAGGTGCTGGCCATCGGCGGGGAGCACATCACGCGCGACCTGTCGATGGGGCTGCGCACGACCAAGGATGCGGCCGAGGAGTTGAAGTGCACGCAGGGATGCGCCCTGGCCCGGCTGGTGCCGGACGAGGCGCTGATCGAGGTGCCGAGCGTCGGCGGACGGCAGTCGCGCCCGCTGAAAAAACTCGACATGGTTAACATCATCCAGCCGCGCGTCGAGGAGATCTTCCAGCTGATCAACCGCGAAATCAAGCGGAGCGGCTACGAGGACCTCGTCGCGGCAGGGGTGGTGCTGACCGGCGGCAGCGCGGCGCTGCCCGGCATGGTGGAACTCGGGGAGGAGATCCTCGACCTGCCGGTGCGGGTGGGCATGCCGCAGGGAGTGAGCGAACTGACCGACGTGGTGAGCAACCCGAAGTACGCGACGGCGGTCGGGCTGGTGCTGTACGGGTTCGAGAAGGAGGCGGGACAGAGCGGTGAGGAGAAGCCGCAGCGGTTCGCCGCGGGCGACAACCTGTTCCGCGCGGTGATGAAGCGCATGACGGGCTGGTACGACGAGTTTTTCTGAGCACACTAACGGCGGCCGCGGGCCGTCACGGGAGGGGATGCAGTGGACATGATCGAATTTGCCGAACAGGAAGTGAGCACGCCGACGCGCATCCGCGTTATCGGCGTGGGCGGGGGCGGCAGCAACGCCGTCAACCGGATGATCGAGGCCGGCGTGGCCGGGGTGGAGTTTCACATCGTCAACACGGACGTGCAGGCACTGAAGAAGTCGGCCTGCACCTCGCGCCTGCAGATCGGGGCCCGGCTGACGCGCGGCATGGGCGTCGGCTCGATTCCCGAGCAGGGGCAGCGGGCTGCCAACGAGGACCGCGAGCAGCTGCGCGCGCTCGTCGAGGGGGCGGACATGGTCTTCCTCACCGCGGGCATGGGCGGCGGGACGGGGACGGGTGCCGTCCCGGTGCTGGCGGAACTGGCGAAGGAAGCGGGGGTGCTGACGGTGGCAGTGGTGACGCGCCCGTTCGACTTCGAGGGGAAGCGGCGCAACGCGCAGGCGGATGAGGGACTGCAGGAACTGCGCAAGCACGTCGACACGCTGATCGTCATTCCCAACGACCGGCTGCTGACCATCGCCGACGCGACGATGCCGATCATCGAGGCGTTCCGCAAGGCGGATGATGTGCTGCGCAAGGGCGTGCAGGGGATCAGCGGGCTGATCGTCGAGGAGGGGATCATCAACCTCGATTTCGCCGACATCCGCACGATCATGCGCGAAACGGGCGACGCGCTGATGGGTATCGGCGTGGCGTCAGGCGAAAACCGCGCCATCCGCGCGGTCGAGGCGGCGATGAACAGCGAACTGCTCGAAGGGCAGAGTCTGCAGGGGGCGCGCGGCATCCTGCTGGCGTTCGCCGGCGGTCCGTCGCTGGCCGCGCACGAGGTGCAGCAGGCGGCGCAGATGGTCAAGCAGTACTGCGTCGAGGATGACCACACCATCATGGGGCTGCGCATCGACGAGTCGCTCGGTGAGAGTGTCATGGTGACCCTGGTGGCGACCGGCATGCCGGCGCTGGCAGCGGCGAAGGCGGTGCCGGCGGCACCGGTGCAGATGGCGGCCGCGGCGCAACCGGTGGCGGTACCGGTCACGCTGCCGCGTACGGAACGGCGGCAGGGGACGGTGGCGTTCAGCGAGTACCGCAAGGACCTTGAGGGTGATCTGCGGCGTCCGACGTTCCGGCGGCAGCAGCAGGCGCAGGCCCAGGCAACCGCGGCGCAGGTGGCCCCGGAAGCACAGCAGGAGTTCGAGGAGGACCTGAACATCCCGACGTTCATCCGCCGGCAGAACAAGCAGCAGCCGCAGGGGCAGTAGACCGTGCGGGCGGTGGAACTGATCCGGCGCGAACTGCGCGCCGACGCGGCGGCGCTGACGGCGCTGGCGCGGCCGGCGGCGGCGGGGAAAACGGCGGCGGCGGCCGCGGCGGTGGCGGAGTGCTACCGTCGCGGGGGGAAACTGCTGGCATTCGGCAACGGCGGCAGCGCGGCGGATGCGCAGCATCTCGTGGCGGAACTGGTCGTGCGGCTGCGGCGTGACCGGCCGGCGCTGCCGGCGCTGGCGCTGACGGTCAACACCTCGCTGCTCACCGCGGCAGCCAATGACTTCGGCTACGACAGCGTCTTTGTCCGCCAGGTCGAGGCACACACCGCCGCGGGCGACATCGTCGTGGCGATCAGCACGAGCGGTACCTCGACCGGGGTGGTGAAGGCGGCGGCGACGGCACGGCAGCGCGGCGCCGTCGTCATCGGCCTGACCGGGCGCAGCGGCGGGACGCTGCGCCGGCACTGCGACCACTGGCTGGGCGTGCCGGTGGCGGGGAC
>CAZWUZ010000269.1:0-5208 GCA_964637655.1 uncultured bacterium
GACAACCTACCCGCTGCGCGGCACCCACGTGAACGTCCTCGAACGCCGGAAAGTGGTGCTCACCAACGAGGATCCCGCCACGCACCGCACGCGGATCGTCAGCGCCTCGCTCGACGCCCGCGGCGAGTCCGTCCTGACCAGCGCCGAGAATCTTGGTATCGAGGTGCGCGGACCACGCCCGGAGTTCAAGGTAGAAGGCGCAGGCTACGGGCAGACTGACACGGACGCCGGACCCTATGATGGACGATATGCTCCAGTGGGCACGTACAACGGCGAGGCGATGTACTCCAACGGCTACGGCTACATCTACTGCACCAACCCGTCCGGGCCTGATTGGGGCATCGGGCCGGGGCCTCCGACCGACCCGTACTATGAGCAGACAATGGGCGGGCCGGGCGGCAGCTATCTCGTCAACACAACCAGCTACAACGACGACATAATCGACGCGGTGACAGGGCGAAGGCAGTTCAGCGGGCTGCTCGGTTATGGCATCGGTCCTGCCGTCACCGCCGACACCGGCGAGGCTATCAGCGTAGACAGCGACCTCGCGACGCCGGGCTTCAACCACGACGGGACATTCATCTTCGACGCTTGGCCGCTGAGTGCCACGAGCCGCGACGGCGGGCAGTACATGACGGACGTGTGCCGCTTCGAGGTGGACGCCAACATCGGCATCTACGCCGACGCGCACACGCACGAGGACTGGGTAGGCACGAACTGCGGCACGCCTACAGCGGGCGGCGAGTTCACTGTCGGAGCGGGCGGTGGTTCGCTGGCCCTCGCTCTAGCCTGCAACTACCCTGCGCGGCAGGCGGCCGTGGGAGATGTTGACGCGATACCAGTGCCGACAGCATACCTCACTCGCAGGCACGATATCCTGTTCGGCACCGGCAACCCTGTCGAGGCACGCGAGGCTGTCTGGGACTGGCGCGGCAGGTACCTCACGCAGTCATTCAAGGACCTGTCTCTGCCCTGTGACTTGACCTGCCGCATCGTCTACTATGACGACCTCGACGGCTGCTCCGACAATCACAAGTCGGATAGCACCCGGCAGACCGAGTACTCCTACAGCGCGGGTGACGCCTACACGCTGGAGCGCACCATCACCATCAGCTATGCAGACGGCAGCGGCTGGTCGCCAGTGCTCATCGACCTGTATGACGAGCAGAACGGGCACCCGCTGGCCCGCGTGGAAAGCATCGAGTGGGAGTTCCCGGACGCTGGCACCTACACCATGACCGAGCCGACGCTGATTGTGGACAATGGCGACAGGCAGGAGGTTGCATCGGGCACACCGGGCTATCGCGAGGCACCGACGAACAACGGTGCGCAGGTGAAGGTGGACGAAAGCTGGCGGTACGCGCAGGGCGTTGTATCGGCACACGTCAACGGCTATTGCGACGCGGTGATGTGCGCGCCGGACCGCGCCAAGGCAACGCTCATCGAGCGGTGCATGGACACGCTGGCAGTACTCATCGGCGCAAAGACCGGACAGGATATGACCACCTGCTATAGCCTCGGCGCTTGGCCGGTTGCCAATGCAGGCGAGGCCTGGGACTTCATCCACAGCAGCGGCAACGAAGCGATGCACATGAAAGACAGTGACGATGCGGTGCTGAAGACGTTAGCTGTTTCCGACATCTGCCCGGTAGTGGCAGAGGGCGAGACCGGCAGCAGCGGCATACTACTGGACGTGGCGGTGCGCTGCTACAGCGTTACCTGTGTGCGCGGTCTACACTACGCATTCGCAGGCACAAAGTACGTCGGCGGGCGCGGGCACGGCATGGTCGTGCGCAACGGCAGGCAGGACTACCCGCGCGCGCGCGGCGGCAAGGGCGGTGGGCTGTACCGCAGGCACCTGGGCAGCAGCGACCCGTGGCAGGGCGTAGAGGCGGCGCTCACAGGCGATGAGCACGGGCACTGGAGCAGCGCGGCGTGGGAGATTGCCGACACGGACGCGGCGCGCACGCTCTGGGAGTACGCGGCAGGCGGCGTGCTCATGGGCCGGTGGGCCACGCGCGAGTTCGCCCTGGCGCAGATATTCGAGCTGCTGCGCAAGCAGCCGGACCTCGCGGAGGACAAGTTCGGCAGGCCGGTCGTGGTGTACGTCCACGATGGCGACGTGTGGTGCTCGAGGATCGAGACGCTGGCGGGCATGCCGGAGGTGCCGGTGATGGTGGTGGACGCCGACGACGCGATACACCCGGCGGTGGAACTCATGGATGACGGCCTGCTGGTAGTGACGTGGACGGACGGCGGCGCGGCCTACATGCGGCACAGCACTGACGGCGGGCAGACGTGGGTGGATGTGGTATAATGGCGGCAACGGACGGCCTGCAACTGGTAGCACTGCACGAGCGGCAGGGGCTGCTCGTGATTGCCGGCGAGAAGGACGGCGACTGCGTGTTCCGCTGGAGCGTTGACGGCGGCGCGAACGCGCAGACCATACCGGGCACGGCGAGCATAGAAGTGGTCGTCACCGAGATGGATGAGGAGCAGCCCGCGATACTGCTGACACCGACGCACCAGGTACTGATAGCACTCACCAACGGCGGCGACCTGGAGCTGTGGGTTTCGCAGCGCGCCGGGTTCGCCGCATGGACGCAGATACTATGAGGTTCCCGCGCGCGACGGTGACGGTGGACGACCCGCGCAAGCTCGGGCGGCATACCTCCCTGGGGTATGCGGAGGACTTCCCCTGGGTGCCGCCGGAGGGCGGGTTCGCGCAGCTCTGGCAATTCGACGACTGCGAGTACATCCCGTCGCAGCAGGCGGTCGGGCCGCGCGGTACGGCGACGCGACCGGACATGGACCTGAGCGAGTGGACAGTAGCGGCGGGGTCGTGGACGGACAGGGCGCGGCTGGCGATGACGCCGCGCACGTTGTGGTTGTGGAACTACAACACGCTCGAGACCGCGGCGGCGGGCATCCGCAGTGATAACGACTACCCGGCGCAGGTGTGCGTGTGGGCATCGGTCGCGGCGGCGAACGAGAGCAGCACGGTTACGAGCAAGTACATTCAGATTATCCTGGTGGGGACCGGCGGCACAGATCCGGCGTGGGGCATCGAGATACCGACAGGGCCGGACAGCTACAAGTTCCCGCGGCTGCTGTACTACGATGCGGGCGTCTACACGGTGACGCCACAGGTAGTGTCCGAGTACGACGAGTGGGCGGGCGGCGGCGAGGCAATGTCGAGCGCACGCGACTTCATGGTGTGGATCGAGCCGACGGCGACGCAGTGGATTATCGGGCTCGCGGTCAACGGCAACTTCGGCACGCGGCCCTGGGTCTACCAGCCGCCGGGGTACACGCTGGCAGACGCTCTGACTGACCCGTTGCAGGTTCCTGGACCGATACAGTTGCAGTCGAGCGGGCAGGCGGCGCTGTTCGCCGTTGCGCCCATCGTGTACCCTGCAGAGAGCACGGCGCGGACGCGGGCATATTACACGGTTGACGCGGCGCTGGGCGCGGCGGGGGACGCCTACTGCTCACCACTGATATGGCAGCCTGTCGGCACGACGGTGACGCCCACCACACAGGTGAGCGGCACAGCCGTGCGCCCGGTGGTGACACTGGAGACCACTACCCCGTTCCACACGCGCCCGCTGGTGGGGGCTACGGCGCTGTGTATCGACGCCGTGATCGGCGACGTGACGACGAGCGCATGGAGCAGCGCGAGCCGCGCGAACAGTCTGCTGGGGGCTGTGACCTACACACGCCGCACAAGCTGGAAGGGCAACAGTGTACGAGCCACGGTGCACGACACCGAGGGCCTGGACTGGCGCGGGAACAACGTCGTGCAACTGCTCTGCGCATGGTATGAGACGGGCAGCCCGGAGCCCGTGCAGGAGGTCCTGTTCACCGGCATGCTGGTGGCACCGGAGGGTGCAATGGCGACGGAGCTTGCCTACCGCAATATCGAGATCGAGGCATTGGACTGGGCCGAGACGCGCGGCAAGAAGATGCACATGGCGAACATGCGGGCGATGGGGGGACACGCATTCGCCGATATGTTCGGCGACCTGGCGAACCGGGCCGGGTTCGCCAACACTGCCATCGACATCAACGCCGGGCACGGCAGCCACCAACTCAGCTACTCGAATATCATGGGGGAGCGCACGTTCGTGTTCCGCGACGATGCGCTGATCGCGGAGGCGCTGGACGCAATCTGTGCCGACATCGGTTGGCGCTGGGGCATCAGGCCGAACGGCGACATATTCACCGAGCCGTATCCCGCGTACAGTGCGCCTGCCGACTACGTGCTCGACGCTGACGTGCAGGATGACGATACCTGGTACGAGGACATTGTGGTCAGGCGCGATATGGAGCACTATGCGAACGTGGTGTTCTCGTACTGTGGCGCGCACCCACGCTACCGGGGGAGTGGGCTGGCCTACTCATTCGAGGCGGTCAGCGACCCGGCATCGCGGTTCTTCATGGGCGGCGTGCTGAGCCACGTCATCCAGACTGACACATTCGCGACCGACGCTGTGGCGGCGGCGCTGGGGGGCCGCGAGCGTGATCGACGGCTGCCGGTGGCGCGGACCATCGAGTTCAGTTGCGCGCGGCAGGCGGCGCTGGCACCAGATGCGTTCGTGAGCGTGAGCAACGTTGACGGCGTAGACGACGAGACGATATTCATGGTGGTCGAGGAGCAGGGCACCATCGACCTGGACGGGCTCGACTGGACGCAGAAGATAGTCATGGTGGAGGTTGACACCAGTTGAGCACACTGGTATCGCGCGACCAATCGGGTGTGTTGCAGGCGCAGCGTGGGGAGACCGAGGACCTGCGGACTCGCGGCTGCAAGCGGTGGCTCGTGCGCGAGAACGCGGACGGGACGAAGACGTATCGGGTAGGCGCAAGCATCGGGCCGATACACTACCGCGAGGACCCATTCGACGAGCGCGCCGACTGGCACGAGATAGACCTTGACCTGGAGGCCGCGCCCGCTGCTGATAGCTGGGACTGGCAATGCTTGACCAACGGCTATCAGGTGCGCGTGTGGCAGGACGGGTACGCGGCAGAGTTCCGGCGCGCCAGACAATACGTGCGCATGCGTCCGGCTGCGTTGGCGTGGATGAACGCGGCAGGCAAGCGGCAGGCGATCGCCAAGCCGACTGCGGGCATCAAACCCAACATCGACAACGAGCAGCACTTCATCGAGTGGGCCGACCTGTTCGGCAATGGTCTGGACTTCCGCTA
>CAZWUZ010000270.1:0-5203 GCA_964637655.1 uncultured bacterium
AGCTCCACCAGGCCGATGCCGTTCAGCGGCAGCTGGTTGCAGAGCGGAATCAGTTCCGCGGTGCGCATGGCAGCGAGCATCCCCGCCAGGCGCGCGGTTTCCAGCACCGGGCCCTTGGCGGTGTCGCCGGTGAGAATGCGCCGCCGCGTCGCCGGGCGCATACGCACCGTCGCGGTCGCGGTCGCCCGCCGCCGCGTGCGCGCCTTGCGCCCCACGTCGACCATGCGCGCCTGTCCCTGCCGCACATGACTCAGCCGCCGCCCCGCCATGTCAGCCCCCCGTCCTCAGCATCGGGCGGACGAGGCAGGTATCCGCCGCCGCCACCCCGCATGCCGGTTTGTGCGCCACCGCCTCCTGCAGCAGCGGGCGCAGGTCGTCGCCGCGGCGCAGCGCCGGGCGCAGGTCAATTTCGTACGGCGAGTAGAGGCAGGGGCGCAGGCAGCCGTCGAAACTGAGCCGCAGGCGGCTGCAGGTGGCGCAGCTGTTGTGCCGGTGCGCGCTGATGAACCCGAGCCGCTGCCCGTCGCCCGTGCGGTACCAGACGGCGATGCCGTCGTCTGCCGCCGCGCGCGTCAGCGTCAGCCCGGCCGCGCGCAGTTGCGCGCGGATAACCGCGCCATCCACCGGCGAGAACCCGGTACCGGGCACCGGCATCTGCTCGATGAAACGCAGTTCGCAGCCGCGCGCGCGCGCGAACTGCGCCAGCGCCGGCGGTTCGTCATCGTTGACGCCGCGCATGATGACCGTATTGAGCCGCACCGGCTGCAGGCCGGCCCGCTGCGCCGCGTCGATACCCGCCAGCAGGTCGGCATGCGCGTCGACCCCGGTGATGCGGCGGAAGGTCGCCGGGCGCAGCGTGTCGCAGCTGACATTGACCCGCTGCAGCCCGGCCGCAGCGAGCGCCGGCGCCTGCGCGGCCAGCAGCGTGCCGTTGGTGGTCAGCACCAGTTCCGGACGCGGCGACAGGGCCGCGAGCTGTTCGACGAGGCGGAACAGGTTGCGCTTGCGCAGCGGTTCACCGCCGGTGAGGCGGAGTTTGCGGCCGCCCAGGGCGACAAAAACGCGCGCCACCGCGGTCATCTCCTCGAAGCGCAGGCAGTCGGCATGCGCCAGCGGCACCGCACTGCGCGGCGGCAGGCAGTAGCAGCAGCGCAGGTTGCAGTAGTCGGTAACGGCGATACGGAGATAATCGACGGTGCGCCCGCAGGCATCGCGCAGCATGTGGCTACTCCGCGAACGGCAGGAAGCGGATTTCGTCGTCACGCAGGTAGAAGGTGACAAACTGGTACCGCTCGCCGATGGCCAGGTTCCGCCCGGCAAAACTGACCAGCGTCCCGGGATAGAGCACGTCCTTGACCTTGATGTTGGCGCGCTCGGGCAGCTTGAGTCCGCGGCGCAACTCCTCGCGGCGCGCCTCGAACAGGCGGAGCTTGGTTTCGAGGTCGGAGGACTGCACCAGTTCGGCGAAGGCGTGTTCCGTCGCGCTGCCGTCACCCTGCGCCGCCCGCACCCCCATGCGACTGCTTGCCACGCGCCCGAGGGCGCGCCGCTCGCTTTCCAGCTGCGCCAGTTTCTTCTCGATCAGGTCGAGCTCGTCGCGCAGCGCCTGCCCCTCGCTGTGCTCGAGGCGCAGTTCCGTGCGCGCCCCCGCCTCGCCGCCGACCACGCGGGCGAGGATGCTGCCGCGGGCGCGCACGATGCCGCCGATAATCGCGCCCTTGCCGGCAAAGACCTGCACGCTGCCGCCCGCGAGGGTCAGTGAATGCAGCAGCGCCTCCGTCACCTTGATGTGGCGGCGCGCCGCCAGCCAGGCGCTCTCGACGTGATGGGCAATGATGTCGTAGCGCGCTTCGAGCCGCGCGCGCCCGCCGCCGAGCACGCCGCCGTGCACGCAGATCGACCCGCCGCGCGACGTGACCGTCGCCCCCTCGACCCCGCCGAGAATCTCGATGTCACCCGAGGCCTCGACGCAAAAGCCGGTGCGCACCCAGCCGGTCACCACCACCGCCCCGTCGATGCTGATATTGCCGGTGGCATAATCGACGTCGCCGGCGACGGTGTACACCGTGTCGACACTGACCACGCTGGCATCACCGTGCGCGTGCCCGCTCGCCGCCGCGAACAGTTTCAGCCCGTCCGCGGTAAGCTGGACGTTGCTGCCGGCCGTCAGTTTCACGTCACGGCCGCGCAACGGCGGCACCGCCTGCCCGCGCACCGTCATCCCGGGTTCCCCCAGCGCGGGGGGGAACTTGACCGCCAGCGTCTGGTCCTTGTGCACGTTCTTGATCAGGTTGAGCTGGTAGTGGTTGACCCGCCCGTCAGGGAGGCGCAGCGGCACGCGTTCCGTGCGCGTGTCGAACTCGTAGCGCAGGCGCGCGGTCTGTCCCCGCGTCGGCGGCATGCCGCGGGCAATGACCGTGTTGCGCACGATCACCGGTTCCGTACGCACCAGGTCGGCCAGCGCGGCGAGTTTGCCCTCGCTGATCCCGTAGGTGACCTTCTCCTCGCCGAGCAGCACGCGCACGGTGGTGGCAAAATCGGGCCACAACCCCTGCGGCACCGTGACGGAGGCGCTCATCTCGTCCGCCGCCACCTTGACGCTGATCTCCGCCCCGAGGTTGACGAAGGTGTCGATGTAGGTGGAGATGCGGCGGGGTTTGCCATCGGCGCGGCGCACCTGCTCGGCCACCTCCTCGCGGTTGACGGTGAAGATGCACTTGCGTTCGAGGTCGTCAAAAACCTCCGCCGCCGGCACCGGGCTGCCGCCGCTCCCCGGCGCATGCACGCTCAGGTACTGCCCGTCGCGTTTCTGGTAGAGCAGGTAGAACCCGTCGGCGCGCGGCGCGTCCGCCGCCGCCGGGGCGGAGGCCGCCAGCGTCGCCGCGGCGATCGCATCGAGATCGAGGTTCGCCGCCGCCGCGCCCAGCTGCGCGCGCAGCGCCGCCTTGAGTTTTTCCCGCTCGTCCATTGCCGCTTACTTGCCGCCGGTCGCCATGTTGAGGAAGATGGTGGCGTTTCTGAACTCGCGGTCGATATCCTCGGCAATCAGTTTTTCCAGCGCCTCGGGGGGAATCTTCAGCGAGTCGACCGCCTGCTCGCTGATCCCGGAGATCTCGTAATCGCCCGAGAAGCCGATGTGCTTCGACTTGCACAGGATGTCGGCGAAATGTACCGCCACCGTGTGCGGGCCCTCCTTCGCCTGCAGCGGGTCGTGGTGGAAGGCGATGGCCTCCTGCAGGTTGGCCGGCAGGTTCCACTTCTCCGCCAGCAGTTTGCCGATGTCCGCGTGCGTCAGCCCGCCCAGCACCTCGCGTTCCGCCTGCAGGAAGGCGCAGCCGGTGTCCTTCGTCAGTCCGACCACCTCGCTGAATTCCTCGTGCAGGTACTGGTCCATGACCACCTTGCCCATGTCGTGCAGCAGGCCGGCAAGGAAGAACTCCTCCTGGTCCTTGGCCGGCACCTTGATCAGGTTGGCGATGAGTTTCGCCCCGACCCCGACCCCGAGCGAGTGTTTCCAGAACTCCTCGCGCTTGAAGGTCGACAGTTCCGCCGACGAGAACGAGTCGAGCACCGACGCCGACAGCGCCAGCGACTTGATGGTGTTGAAACCGAGGATGACCACCGCCTGGGTGATCGACGCGACCTTGTTCGACAGCCCGTAGTAGGCGGAGTTGACCAGCTTGAGCACCTTGGCCGCCAGCGCCTGGTCGGTGGAGATCAGCTGGTTGACGTCGCGCGCCGTGGTGTTCGGGTTGTTGACCACCTGCACGATCTTGGTCGCCGCCACGGGCAGCGTCGGCAGCTTGTCGATCTTGGCCACCAGCCGTTGAATTCGCGGATCCATGTGTCTCTCCTTGGCGCGTCAGCGCAGGCTTTCCAGCCGGGCGCGCACGCGCTCGACGTATACCGCATCGGGATAGGTGCGCAGGTAGGTTTCGAACGCGGCGCGGGCCGCCGCGGTGTTCCCCGTCTGCGCGTGCGTCTGCCCGATCTCGAACTGGGCGAAACTGGCGAGCCCGCTGCGCGGCCAGCGCTCGATGACCTGCTGGTAGGCCGCCAGCGCCTCCTGCGTGCGCCCGAGCACGCGCAGGTACTCGCCGATCTTGTACTGCGCGTCATCCGCCACCTGGCTCGCGGGATAGCGCGCCAGCAGGGCGCGGCAGGCGTCGATGGCGCCGGCCCGGTTGCCGAGCCGGGCGAGGTTCTGCGCGATCTCGTACTGCGCATCGGGCGCCTTGTCGCTGCTCGGGAAGCCCTGCACGAGGCGGCGGTAGTAGACATTGGCGCTGGCGTAGTCGCCGGCGCGGTTGTAGGTCTCCCCCAGTTCGAAGAAGGCGGAACGGACGCGCGGGGAGGCGGGATACTCGGCGATGAGCCGCTTGAAGTAGCGCACGGCATCATCGTAGTTGTTGTAGCGGTTCTTGCTGATGCTGCCGAGCCGGAAACAGGCGTCGGCCGCGTAGGGGTTTTCGCCGGTCGTCTCGAGAATGGTCTTGTAGACCTCGACCGCGGCGGCGAACTCACCGGATGCCTCGTACGCCACCCCGGTGAAGAGTTGCGCCTGCAGCTGCAGTTCCTGCAGTTTGCGCGTCATGCCGATAACCGTCTCCTGCAGCGCGTCCATCTCCTGCCGCAGGCGCGGGAGTTCGTGTTCGCCCGGCGCCAGCGCCGGGTCGCCCGCGTCGAGCGGACGCAGCGGACGCACGTAGGCGGTCTCCGCCGGGGCGGCGGCCGGGGCCTCCGGTTCAGTCACCACCGGAGTGGTGTCGCTGCTTACCGGCGGCGGCGGGTCGGGTTCCCCGGGTCGCGCGAACGGATCGCGCGCCCAGTCAAACGAGACACACCCCGCCCCGAGCAGGGCGAGCAGCACTGCGGCACAGGCCGGCAGCAGCCGGCTACGGGACGTAGACATACGCGCTCCAGCGCCGGTAGCGCTCGTCGGTGACCCCCGGGACGAAGCGGAGTTCCGCCACGTCCGTGAACGGCGCCACTGTCGTGCGATACCAGATGATATACTCCGCCGCCGCGGCATCGAGTCCGGGCAGCTGCTGCAATTCCTCCGCCGTGACGGTGTTGAGATCGAGAAAGACAGCCGGCCCGTCGCCCGGGCGCGGGCGCGGCAGGTCGCCGCCCGGCGGCAGCGTGGCCGGACGGCGCGACAGCCGCCGCAACTCCGCGCGCAGCCGCTCGGTTTCCGCCGCCA
>CAZWUZ010000271.1:0-5188 GCA_964637655.1 uncultured bacterium
AAAATTGATGATACCACCAACAGCAAGAGAAATTGAAAATAAATATGAAGAGATCATCTCGGGACATTGTTCCAGAGAAAACGCTGATGCCTGGGCCGGGCAATGGGTGTACTCATCTAAACCACCTGAAATGGCACCGGCAATTTGGGAGGCACTGAAACTGCTCGCGGGTTGCGACCTTCGACATGGCAAAAACGAAGAATATCTCCACTCTAACGAACAAATCGCTGAATGGCTACGAGACTTCCGCCGGAAAATATGATAAAAATACTGGCACCTAACTTCGCGCGGCAGCGGGCGCGAAAAACAACAGCGCCCGCTGAGCGCTAATCGTTAGCCTAATTGTGATGATGATAGATTGAATGCGGGGGACATTTTGAATATTAATATTAGGTCTGGAAGCACTGTAGCGAGTCGCTTGCGCCTGTTGAAGTACGCAATAGCTGCACTATTGCTGTTTGTGTTCTTAGGTGTGGTGTACATTCCCAAAGGGATTTCCTGGATATACAGGTCCGCATGGAATGGCAATATGGCGGCAGTACGTTTGGTGTGCTGGTGGAACGGTCCTAATGCTGTCTATGGCGATTACTATTACCTATTTCCTGCTGTGGCCGGCAGTGGAAATCTCGAAGCAGTACGATATCTTGTTGAGCGTGGTGCGGATGTGAACAGACAGAGTTATTTTAGCGGTTCGGCCTTAAGCAATGCCGCTCTGAGTGGCAATCTTGAAGTGGTTAAATTTTTGGTGGAACAAGGGTCAACCGATACGGGAGCATTGGTGCATGCGGTTGTGGAAAATCATTTGCCCGTTGCAAAATACTTACTGGGAGAAAGCAGTATAAATTATGATACCGCGTTGCTGACTGCAATTGTGAGTTTCGCACGTGAACGTAGCGATACGGCAATGGTAAAATATCTTGAAACAAAAATCGTACCGCTTTTGAAATCAGGAGACACGGCGGCTAACTTCGCGCCGCAGCGGGCGCAGATAACAACAGCGCCCGCTGAACGCTAATCGTTAGCCCTGCGGCGATGAATTGTTGACAGCAATTGACCCATACTGACCCATACTTCGCAGATCGAAATCACCTATTGCTCGCGATGCAAGTATCTGATATAATGGCAATGAACAAGGGGGGTGGATGATCATGCATAAAATAGTGCGTGTGCAAGTGCTTGAGGCACAGAGGTTGCACCTCGCGTTTGATGACGGCAAGAGCGGAATTATAGATTTATCCCACCTTGTCGGAAAGGGTGTGTTTTCTCTATGGACGGATCCCGAGGCTTTCAAGCAAGTGCGTATCGGTGAGTCGGGCGAATTGTTGTGGAACGAACAGGTTGACCTGTGCCCCGATGCCCTTTACCTTGCTATAACCCGGCAAAAACCGGAAGATATATTTCCCGCTCTCAGGCGAGCAGCATCCTGTGCCTGAAATATCCCGATTCTTCGGAATCGTGATCAAGATGTTTTTCGATGACCATAATCCGCCGCATTTTCACGTCAGCTACGGTGATGATAATGCCCTGATAGAGATCAATACCCTTGCGGTGTTTGCCGGGCAAGTTCCCGCACGGGTTCTTGGCTTGGTAATTGAGTGGGCGGCACTTCACCAGCAAGAACTGCTGGAAGACTGGCGCCGTGCACAAAATCAGGAAACGCTAATCAAGATCGACCCATTAAAATAATTCGGCTAACTTCGCGTCGCAGCGGGCGCAGACAACAGCACCCGCAGGGCGCTCATCGTTGGCGTTCCTCCGGGGAACCGATTAGAAGCCCTTTCCGGCAATCGGAAAGGCCAACACCGTATTCGTATCAATGATCAATGGCGGATATGCTTTGTCTGGCGTACCAGTGGCGTCCACGCCGTCGAGATTGTGGATGATCACAAGGGGTGAACTATGAAGAAGATGCCGGCAGTACATCCAGGCGAAATTCTGCATGAGGAATTTCTCAAGCCGCTGAACATCAGCCAGAATCAGCTCGGCAAAGGGCTCGGTGTATCTGCCCGAAGAATCAATGAAATCATCCACGACAAACACGCCATCACCGCGGATACCGCACTAAGGTTATCCAGATATTTTGGCAATTCCGCCAGTTTCTGGTTGGGCCTGCAAATGGACTACGAGCTCGGTATGGCCGATGCTGCCCTCTCCTCACGTGTCAACAGGGAAGTCCAGCGCCTGAAGGTCACCTGACGTTGCGGCAGTGCCAATTTCGCGTTGTTGCGCTTCGCCGCTGGCGGCTGCACCGGAACTGATTGTTCCGGAAAGTTTTCGCGTCTGGCGCCGTTCGCACCGCGCCGCGGTTCAGGCGGTGAGCGAGCTGCCGGTCGCGGCCGGCGTGTCGATCTCCGTACGGAACCAGTGCGCGACGTCGCGCGTCTTGAGCGCGGTAAGGAAAGCGCGGATGATCGCGGCGTCGAACTGCGTGCCGGCGCAGCGTTCGAGTTCCGCCACCGCGTCCGGGAACGGCATCGCCGGGCGGTAGGAGCGCGTGCTGACCATGGCGTCGAACGCGTCGGCCACGGCGATGATGCGCGACGCGTAGGGGATGTTCTCCCCCGCCAGCCCGTCAGCGTAGCCGTTGCCGTCGTAGCGCTCGTGGTGGTGGCGGATAATCTTCGCCTCGCGCGCCATCTTGCGGATGGGGCTGATGATGCGCGCCCCGAGCGCGGCGTGATCCTTGATCGTCTCGTACTCCTCCGCCGTCAGCCGCCCCTTCTTGCCGAGGATCAGCGCCGGGATGCCGACCTTGCCGATGTCGTGCAGCTGCGCCGCGCGTTCGAGCGTCTGCTGGTCGTCGGCGGAGAGTTCCAGCGCGCGCCCGATGAAGGCGGAGATGCGCGTGACGCGCTCCGAGTGGCCGCGCGTGTAGGGATCCTTCGCCTCGATGGTCGCAGTGAGCGAGGCGATGCTGTTGGAAAAGAGGTCGGTGAGTTCGTCGAACATCCGCGCGTTCTCGATGGTCGAGGCGGCAAACTGCGCCAGCGCCTTGGTCAGGTCGATCTCCTCGATCTCGAACGTCCCCGTCTTGTCGATATTGAGCACGCCGATGACGCGGTTCTTGATCTTCAGCGGGAAGGCGCCGATGGCGACATACTTCTCATCTTCGCGTGAGCGGTGGCGGTTGATGAAGCGCGCGTCGGTGGTGACATCATTGACGATGATCGGCTCGCCGGTGGAGAGCGCCAGCCCCGCCACCCCCTCGCCCGGCTTGAGCTGCAGGTCGGCGAGGTCGGCGAAATCCATGCCGCGCGCGCCGCGGATGTCGAGCACCCCGGTGCGATCGTCGAAGAGCATGATCGAGCCCTTGTCAGTCCCCAGCGCGCCGAGGATCTTGTCCATGATCAGGTCGAGCAGCGCCGCCCCGCTCAGGTGCGACGACATGGCGTAGGCGATGTCGTAGATGGTCGACAGGTCGCGGATGCGCGACTGCAGCTTGGTGTTGAGGTCCTGCATCTCGCGCGTGTAGCGCTTGACGATCTCCCCCGACAGTTTCGCCTCGCGCAGCTGCCGCTCCATCTGCTGGAACATGCGCGCGTGCTTGATCGCCGTCGCCACCTGCAGCGCCACCGTGCGCACCAGGTGCAGCCGCCGCCCGGCGAAGAAATCGGGCTGCGTGCTGCACAGCAGCAGCGCCCCCGCCACGTAGTCGTCGTAGACCAGCGGGAAGATGATGACGTCGCGCAGTGACGACAGCCCCTCGTGCAGCACCGGCAGGTCGCCCGACGGGCGCAGGTACTCCTCCTGCTGCTGCAGCAGGCGGCGCAAGGCGGGCTGCAGCTGCTCGAGCAGCTGGGCGAACAGCTGCTTGCGCCGCGCGATGCCGTGGCTCTCGCGGTAGGAGAAGTTGCCGAACTCGTTGAGCAGCACCGCCGCGCTGTCGAGCTTGAAGATGCCGGCGATCTCCTGCACCACCGTGTGCGCCACGTCGGTGAAGCGCAGCGTGTTGTTCATCGCCGTGTTCAGGCGGTAGAGCGCGGTCAGTTCCCCGACCTGGTAGTCCGCCTCCTCGCCGGCGAAACACTGCTGCAGCGCCGACGCGGTGTAGGCCCCGAGCAGCTGCAGTTTCTGCCGCAGCGGCGAAGGGATGACATCAAGGGTGACGGCGGCAAGATACGCGATGCCGAGCAGCCGCCCCGCCGCCACCAGCGGCAGGGTCAGCAGCGTGCCGTGCGGCGGCAGGTAGGGAACCAGCGCCCCGGTCAGCTGTTCGAGCAGTTCCGTCAGTTCGAGCTGCAGCAGTTTCTCGCTGCGCAGCAGGTCGACCGGCACCTCGGTGAGCGCGGCGATGACGCCCTTCTGCCCCGCCGCGTCGAGCCCGTCCGCATGCTCGAGCGTGTAGCGCAGGTTGCGGTAATCGAAGCGGATGACCAGCAGCCCCTGCAGCGGCACCGCGGCCCGCACCTGCGTCGTGAACGCCGCGCACAGCGTCTGGATGTCCGCCTCGCCCGCCTGCAGCCGGCTGACCGCTACCGCCGTATCAAGTTGCTGATGGTCGAATACCTGCGCCATTGCTTCCTTCCCGCCACCCCGCGTCGTCTGCGCCGGGCCGCGCTGGACACCATGCTATTTAAAAATGTTACCACATAATTTTGTATCCGTCAAGGAGTTTCATTGTGCTGTTTTCCATTGCCATAACGCATACGCCAGGTTGCGGTTATACCCGGCGCCCGCCAGACCTAGTTCCGCCGCCGCCAAATTGGCCTGCGCGTCCAGCAGGTCACTGATGGTCCCCGCTCCCGCCGCATAGCGTTCGCGCACGATGCCGAGCGATTCCGCCGCCTCGGCCGCCTCGGCGGCGGTGACGCACTGCGCGAAGGCGGTGCTGATCTCCTGCCGGACGGCGAGCGCGAGGCGCTCCTGTTCCGCCGCCGCCTGCGCGAGCTCCGCCTCCGCCTGCGCCAGTTCATGGTCGCGCCGGTACCCGTCGAACAGCGGGAAGCTGACGCTGACCCCTGCCGACCAGTCCTCATCCTCCGGCACGAAATCGTCGTCGCGCCAGCCCCCCCCGGCTTCGGCGCGCAGTTTCGGACGGAAGGCCGCCCGGGCCGCGGCCGCCGCCGCCTGCCCGGCCGCGACACGCTCTGCCGCGGCCCGCACCTCGGGCCGCACGGCCAGCGCCACGGCGAGCGCCGTGTCGCGTTCCGCCGCCGTCGGGAGCGCGGGGAGCGTCGCGTCCGCGCTG
>CAZWUZ010000272.1:0-5136 GCA_964637655.1 uncultured bacterium
GCAGACCTCGGGCGCGCGCTGCTCCGCCTGCTCGCCTGGCCGTTTGCCGGGCTGGTCTGGCTGCGCCGCCACTGCTACCACCTCGGCCTGCTGCGCACGCACGCGGTGGCGCCGCGGGTCATCAGTGTAGGCAACCTCGTCGCCGGCGGTACGGGCAAGACGCCGGTCACCATCCTGCTGGTGCGTGCGCTGCGTGCGGCCGGACTGTCGGTCGGGGTGGTGATGCGCGGGTATGGCGGGAAACGCACGGCCGGGCCGGCGGTGCTCAGCGATGGCAAACACGTGCTGCTGACCCCGCGCGAGGCGGGCGACGAGCCCTACATGCTGCTGCGCGAACTGCCGGGGGTGCCGGTGGTGGTCGACAGCGACAAGACGCGCGCCGCCCACCGGCTGGCGACGCAGTTCAAACCCGCGGTGATTGTGGTTGACGACGGGTTCCAGCACCTGCGGCTGGAGCGCAACGCCGATATCGTGCTGCTCGACGCGGCGCGGCCGTTCGACAATGAACACCTGCTGCCGCGCGGGCTGCTGCGCGAATTGCCCGCCGCGCTGGCGCGCGCGCAGATAGTGGTGATCACCCGCGCGCAGGCCGTGCCCGACCTCGAGCCGCTGCGGGCGCGGCTGCGTGCGCAGGCACCGCAGGCGGCGCTCTTCACCGCCGACCTCGTGCCGCAATGCCTGAAAAACTTCCGCACGGGCGAGGAACAGCCGCTGGCGCTGCTGGCGGGAAAACGCGTCGTCATGCTCTCGGGGATTGCGCGCCCCGACTCGTTCGAGGCGATGGTGCAGGCGGCCGGCCCGGCCTTTGCCATTCCCTACCGCTGGCCTGACCATCACGCCTATTCCGCCGCCGACATGGCGGTACTGCGCCGGTTGTGTGTCGACAATAAACTCGACCTTGTCGTCACCACGGCCAAGGACGCGGTGAAACTCTCGGATGTGCTCGATGTGCCGGTGCCGGTCTGCGTGCTGACCGTCGCCTGCACGCTGCGCGAGGACGGGTTTGTCGACGCGGTGCGGCGCGCGGCGGGACTGGCCTGATGGCACGCCTGCCGCTCTCGGTCTTCATCATCACGCATAATGAGGCGCACAACCTGCCGCGCGCGCTGGCCAGCGTGGCGTGGGCGGACGAACGGCTGGTGGTCGATTCAGGGAGCACGGACGGCACGACGGAACTGGCGCGGCAGGCAGGCGCGCGGGTCGAGCAGCGCGCGTGGACCGGGAGTTTCGGCGAGTACAAGGAGGCGGCGCTGCGCCTCTGCACGCACCGCTGGGTGCTGCTGCTCGATGCCGACGAGGAAGTGACACCCCCGCAGCGCGCGTTCATCGAGCAGCTGCTGGCTGCCGACCCGGTCGAGCGTGCGGTCGCTTTCCGCCGTAAGACCTTTTTCGGCACGCAATGGATACGCGGGCTGGGGTGGTATCCCGACTACGTGGTGCGTCTCTTCCCGCAGGACAAGGGGCGCTTTTCGCCTGACCGGGTACATGAGCGTGTTATCGTCGACCTGCCGGTGGAATACCGCCCCGAGGCGTTCAATCATTACAGCTACCGCGATGAAGCGGATTTCCGCGCACGCAGCGAGCGTTATGCGCAACTCTGGGCGCAGACCGCGCGGACTAAAGGGAAAAAGCCGGCGGCGTTTCCCGCGTTGCGCGGGTGGGTCACCTTCCTGCGCTGCTACGTGCTCAAGTACGGGTTCATCGACGGGCGCAACGGTCTGCTGCTGTCGCGCCTCTATGCCGAGTATGCGCGCCGCAAGTATGAGCTGCTGCGGAACGATGTTTCCCCCTCTCCCTCGCTGAGGGAGAGGGAGGGGTGAGGGTGGTTTCATGACAGTTGTCGTGCGCGTCCCCAACTGGCTGGGTGATTGTGTCATGTCGCTCCCCGCGCTGCGCGCCATACGTGCGGCCCACCGCGACGACGAACTGATTGTGCTGGCGCATACGAGTGTCGCGCCGCTCTACCGCTGCCTGCCGGAAATCGACGAGGTGCGTGATTTCGACTTCAAGAACCGCTCCGGCAAGCGCGAGGCAACGGCGTTCCTGCGCCGCCATCACCGTGACGCGCGCGGCTATCTGTTCGTCAATTCACTGTCCGGGGCATGGCAGTTCCGCCGCGCCGGGGTGCGCGAGCGCATCGGCTTCGCCCGCGGCCTCAACCGCCTGCTGCTGACGCAGGCAATTGACGACACGCCTTTTCGCGGACAGCACCAGGTGCACCGCTACCTCGGGCTGGTCGAGGCGGCAACAGGCGTACGCGGCAACCCTGACGATTTTGTCATCACGCCGCCGGCTGACGCGGCAGCGAAGGCACAGCAGTTGCTGGCGAAGACGCCGGCGGCGGGGCGCGGCTATTTTGTCGTGCATCCCGGGGCGCAGTACGGGCCCGCCAAGCGCTGGCCGCCGGAAAAGTTCCGTGACGCGGCGGTGGCCATCGCCGCGGCGACGGGACTGGTGCCGGTTATCACCGCCGGCCCGCGCGAGAACAGCGCCGGCGCCTGCCCTGACGGTGGTATCGACCTGAGCGGCAAGACGCAGCTGCCGGCGCTCCTCGCGCTCTTTGCCGGTGCGGCTTTCGCGCTGGTCAATGATTCCGGCCCGATGCATCTGGCGGCGGCGTCAGGCACGAAGGTTATCGCGCTCTTCCTCTCGACCGACCCGGGCGCCACCGCCCCGCTCGGTGAAGGGCATCAGCTGCTGACTGCGGACGTGCCGTGCCGCCCCTGTTTTGCGCGCACCTGCCCGCACGGCGATTACCGCTGCGCCGACGCCATCGGCATCGACCGTGTGGTAGCGGCCGCCCGAACGCTGGCTGGCTGAACACCGGCAGATGCACCGGCATTGTGCGGCCCGGCTGCCGGTGCTCGTCATGGTAGTCTGCCTGGCCGGTTGCGTGGCGGCGCGGCGGGCTGACCGTACCGGCGAGATGATTCCGGTGCGTGTCGAACTGCGGGTCTTTGATGCCGGCACAAGGCAACCCGTTGCCAACGCCATCGTGCACTATGCTGCCGGCCTTACTTCCTTCAAGGGCATGACGATGGCGACCGACGACCGCGGCCGGCTGCTGACCGGTCCCGACGGGACCTGCAGTGTTGCGACCCGCATAGTTGCGCGGCCAGTCAACTTTTTCGACGATGGCGCCGATTACTTGTCGTTCAATGGCCTGCGGGTGTCGGTGCTGCATCCCGAATATGCCGCCTGGTACGAGCGGTTTGCGGCATGCGACCTCGCCGGCCGGGAGGTCATCAGGTGCACGGTGCTCATGACGTCGCCTGAGCAGGCGGCGGCGGACGTTTCGGTGGTGCACGGATTGCGGACGCTGGCGAACATGCTGTGCGGTTGGCACCGGCTGGAAAAGGCCGGCGACGGGGACGTGCCTGACAGTTACGTCTTCGATCGCGCGCATGTCGCCGACCGCTATGCCGCCGCTTGCGCCATGCTGTGTCATGTACTGCCGGAGTCCATGGACACCGCCACGGCGCGGGCGGTGACGCTCGCGCGGCAGGATATCGAAGAGGGATTGCGCCTCCTGCGCGAACCGCGGCGGGTGCGCGTGCCGCTGTATGCGCCGCTGGCGTTCGTGCTTCGCAATCACATTCCCTGGCGCGACGGCGACGTGCTGTGGCGCGATGACGGCGACACCGTGGCGGAAGAAAACCGATGACCGGAAACGTCCCTCCGGCAGGTGGTGTCCGCCGCACCGCCTGGCTGCGCCGCGCGGCGGCGGTCGGCGTCCTGCTCGCCGGATTGCCGTACCTGTACTGCGGCATGACGCATGTCTGCATGGCAGGGCATTTCCGCCATCCGCCGTATCCGCCGGGACAGGTCGCCAATGATGTGGTCTGGGTATCCGGCTTTGTCGCGGCGGCATTCCTGTTCCACCGTGCTCGCGTCCGCCACCGACTGCTGCTGGCGCTGGTCCTGCTGTTCCTCGTGGCGATGCGGCTGCTGCTGGGCGGCCTGGGCGGGGCGGACCTGTTCATCGGGGCGCCGGTGACCTTCCTGCTCATGGGCTATGCGCTGTACGCGGTGCGTGCCGGCGAAAACCCGGTGTCCGACGAGGACAGCGTGGCGTTTCACCGCCGGCGCCGGCGGGCGAGGAAGGGCTGCCTGCTGCTGCTGCTTGGCGCGCTCGCACTGTGGGGCACCTACCGGGGTTATTACGTTTTCAAGGCGTGGCCGGTGCCGGTGGTGGAAATTGGGGAAGCCGACCTGCCGTTCGTCCGCCCGCTGACGGTGGCGGCGGGTGCCTGCGCGCGTTTCGTCCTGCCCGACGGCCAGGCGTTCGCGGTCTGGTCGCAGGCAAGCCGCATGGAAAGCGGGTCGCTGGAGCTGGTCGTTGCGGAGACGCCATACATAGCGGAGTACATATTTCCGGCCATTGCACATCATGGCGGCATGTACGGGGGCACGCGGCGCACGGATATCTATCAGGCCGGGGCGTTCAGCATCAGCGTGCGGGTCGACAGCGATAGCGGCAGGCCGCGTGGCAGGGTGAAGGTCGTGCGCGATGCCGGACAGCGTTGGGAGGAATGGGCGGGAACGGATGAGTGAGTCCCGGCCATGAACCCGGCCTATGGGGTGCTCGCGGGGTGTGGCGCGGTGCTGGCCGCGGTCGTCGTTGTCGCACTGACGGCGGGGTGCCTGCTGACGCGGCGGGTGTGCGCCGCTGGCGTGGTGCTGCACGGGGCGGTGGTGGCGGCGATTGTCGCGGGGGCGTATGCGGGGACACTCCCTGACTGGTTCCGCGGACGTGACGTCCCGCATTACGATACCTTCATGCACTTCTACCTCGTCGGGCTGCTGACCTTCTTCCTCGAGGGGGCGCTGGCGGTGCCGCCGCTGCGCCTCGGACGGCTGCGCCTGCCGGTCGTGGCGCTTGCCTGCTGTGCCATCGCCCTCGCGGACGAACTGCTGGTGCAGCCGCATTTCGCCAATCGCGGGGTGAGCATGCACGACGCGCTGGGAAACATGGCGGGGGCGCTGGTGATGGGCTATCTGGCGCTGCGCGCGCGGGATTGCACACGGGCAGCGACTGCGCTATGATGTCGAGGTGCGGAGTGGCTTTCCCACCCTCACCCTGCCCTCTCCCGCCCCGGCGGGAGAGGGGAAAACGGATTAACGACTTCATGGGCG
>CAZWUZ010000273.1:0-5124 GCA_964637655.1 uncultured bacterium
GTGTTTGCCTTCCCCCTCTGCGAGGGGGAAGGTTGGATGAGGGTGAATAGTTGCGATTGTTTGACAATAACGGGCAACCTCGCTATCATGCAGAGGCGGTGGTGGACTGGAAGGCAGTAAGTTCACCCTGGCGCGGAGGTTGCCCATGGCAACATGGACTGATCAGGAATGTGAAGAGGCAATCAGTCGGCTGGTAGAGCGGGCAACCAAGGATGGGGAATTCCGTCAGTTGGCGCTCGCGCAATCGCATGAAGCACTGCGCGTCGTCACCGGCAGGGACGTGCCGTCCGACCTGCAAGTGACGGTTGTGGAAATGGGAGATTCCCGTAAATCGCCGTCGGGCATAACGGTGTTGCTGCCGCCGTTCAACGCGGCAGGTCTTTCCCAAGCCGAACTCGCTCACGTTGCCGCCGGTCATGCGGGTGGGATCTATGCCACACCCGACCCGCTGTTCATGGTCTTGGGGCTGGCCAGCCTCGCCTGCGCGGCGCTGTTCCGGGTCGTTGCCATGCTGCTGCACTGACAATGCCTTGTCGCAGACGAGCATGAACCTGTTGCCCTGGTTGCCTCCATTGCCTATCCGGCCGGTTGCGTGAAGAGCATCTGCCTGCAGCTTCTGTTCTGCCTGCAGCTTATTTTTTTTATTCTCGCGCTGGTGTTCATTCGCCGTCCGCTCTGGCACCGGCTCAAACTATGGTGTTACCGCCTGACCGCGGCAAACACCTGGGCGGCAGTCAAAGCCGGCCCGCCGGCGGAAATACGGTCCGGGAAGCCGGTTGCCTGGCTGAGGGTTCCCGGCACCGGCATCAGTCATCTGGTGGTTCACGACGCCACAGACGATAATATCATTCTGCATCCGGCCGTGACGGCGCAATTTTCCCCGCTCAGCGGACCCGGCCTCAGGCAAATATGTGCGCACCGTGACATCCATTTCCGCGGATTGCGGAAACTGCGGCCCGGGGCCGAGGTGCTGGTCGAACACCCGGACTCCCGCCTGGACTGCTACCGGGTCACCCATATCGACATCATCAACCGGAGCACGCTCAATACGCTCATGACGATGCATCGCGATGAGGACTGGCTCGTTCTCGCCACCTGCTACCCGTTCTACTACATAGGCCCGGCGCCGCAGAGGTTCCTCGTCTGGTGCCGGCCGGCGGCGGTGAGCGGACGTGCCTGACCGCGCCCGCGGCTGTAGCGACCAGCAGCACGATTACCGGCAGGTCATGCGTGAACTGGCTGAAGAGCACCGGGAGGCGATAATCGCCGGCGCACAGGCGACCGGCGCGCTGGGTATTCCACCGGCGCTGCTCGCCGCGGTCATCTGTCTCGAACTGCTGCGCCATTCACGTCGCCTGCGCCGGCTTGAACTGGCGGTGGAGCGCCGGCGTCTTGCCGGCGGCGCAACCGGCGGCCTGGCTACCGCCGGCTACCGCCTGCTGGCCATGTACCGGCGGGTGCCGTTTTTCGAACCATCGCTCGGCGTTGGTCAGCTCAAACTGAGCACAGCGGCCATGCTGCTCGGACACCTTGACTGGCGCGAGCCGGCACCCGAGTGCTGGCGCGAACACCGCCGCGCGGCCTGGCAGGCCTATGAGGCGCTGGCGGCATCAACCAGGCGCGATATTGTCGCGATACTCGGCGAACCGCGGCGAAATATTGCCCTGGCCGCGCAATTGCTCGCGCGCCTTAAGAACCGGCAGCACCGTTTTCCCGGTCTCCGCGCCATGGCGCTGGCAAGCGATGAGCGGGCGGTAAAAATCCTCGTCACGGAATACAATGCCGGGCCGCTCGCCTGTGCGTGCGACAAGGTTGTCTGCTCATTCATCAGTAACACGGCCTGGCGGCTGATGACCGACCGGGTCATCAGCTGGTCTTTCGGTTCCGGCCATGGGAGCCAACCGACTGCCGGACTGCCGGACGATTGGCTTCCCGGCGGCATGATTACCCGCCCGCAACTCGATTTTGTGCTGCAACATCTGCGACAGGTGCTTGCCACCGGCGTGCCCGGGGACGTGGTCGAAATGGGTTGCCACGCCGGAACCACGACGGCACTACTCCGCCGCCAGCTTGATAACTGCGCCCCGGAACGTGCATTGCATGCTTACGATTCTTTCGCCGGACTACCGGCACCGCACGCTGAGGACGCGGCCGGTCCGGGCCAACCGGTGGTACGCGAAGGAAACTGTCGTGCCACCCCGGAACAATGGCGCGAAACCATCCGTGCCGCCGGGGTGCGC
Source organism: uncultured bacterium (assembly GCA_964637655.1). Lineage (GTDB taxonomy): Bacteria > DAOPZR01 > DAOPZR01 > DAOPZR01 > DAOPZR01 > CAZWUZ01. The sequence goes on from CAZWUZ010000273.1 coordinate 2,241, forward strand.
GAACCTGAACTCCACATTGGGGATTTCGGCGCGCTGCCCGAATCCGCCTATCCCGCAACGGTCGCGTTCGCCTTCTTTGACGGCGACTTGCACCGTTCGCTGCTTGACAGTTTCCGCCGCATCTATCCGCGGCTTGCGCCCGGCGGCATCATCTGTGTCCATGACTACGACTGGGGTCCACTACCCGGCGTCCGGCGCGCCTGCGAGGATTTTCTCGCCGACAAACCGGAAACGGTGACGGAGGTTTTTGCCACCGTGGCGGTGATCAGGAAACTGCGTCCGGCGACCGCGTACCGGATTTTCACCCCGGACGGTTTTTGTGACCTGGTGAACCGGATTGACCTGCCGCACACCCGCCGCCCCGACGTTTTACCGCCGATTACGGGATATCCCGCCGCGGACGAGCACCTGCGGCGGCTCGCCGCGGCACGCGGCTATGTGCCGCGCCCGCTCGCTGTCACGGGTGAGCTTGTCACCAACGGCCATCAGCGCCTGCAGCGCGAAGCAATGGTATCGTGGTACCGGTTGCATGCCGCCGCCGGGCATGCGGGCATCCGGCTTGGCCTGCTGTCCGCCTACCGTTCGCCGGCGCAGCAGCAGGCAATATTTGCGCATGTACTGCGGCGACGGCTGGGAAATGATGCCGCCGGAGCGTTGCCGGCCGAACGCATTGCCGCGGGCGAACTTGACGGGGTGCTGGCGCAGGTGTTCGCCACCTGTGCACCGCCGGGTTATTCCTTGCACCACACTGGATACGCCTGCGACTTTATTGATATGAGCGGCGGGGAATCGGCAATGGCATTCGCCGGAACGCCCAGTTGTGCCTGGCTGGCGCAGGACAATCATCTGGCGGCCAGGCGGTTCGGTTTTATTCCCAGTTATCCCGAAGGAACGCAACAGGGCCCTGACCCCGAAGCGTGGGAATACCTGTGGGTCGGCGAGGATCTGTTGTTGACCGGCACAACCGTCTGCGGGAAATGCCGTCGTTGCGCCAGCGCATGTCGGCTGACCATGCGATAACGCAATGGCACCACAAACAATAGCTGAAGAAAAGCAGATCCTGCTGCGCGGCATTCGCAAGGGCGTGCGTGACGCCCGGCGCGAATGCAAGCGCGCCGGACACAGCTTCCCCGTTTGCGCACAAACAGGTTGACCATCCCCAGCGAGATTTTTGTCTCGCTGGCCAGCGAGCGCTGCGCGGCGGACGGATTGCGCCCCGGCACCTCAATAAGTTCGATTTCCTTTTCCGACCGCGCTGTCATCAGGCACTGCAATTACATGCGACCATTCATTATTGAACGAATGAACGGCAGGGAGCAACGGCAGCATGGGGAACGGTGCGGGGCAGGACAGGATTCTACCAGCTGACCGTCACCGCCTGACTGGCACTCACTGTCTGCCCGTCAATCACCGCGCTCACGGTCACCGTGCCGCTACCGGTCGCCCCGCGTTCCTGGCAGCCGCCCCATGCTACCGTGCCGTCGGCACCCGTCGCGGCGGTGGCGCTGCCCGACGGGCCGCCCTGCGACTCGCCGCCGAGATAACAGTGCCCGACCAGTGACAGTTGCAGTGTCACCGGCACGCCGGCCGCAGGCGCACCGTCGGCACCGGTGACGGTGGCGCTGACAGTGTAGTTGTTCATCATCGTCCATGAACTGTTGCACGAAAGCGTGATGGTGCCGGTGCCCGGGGCGCCGTAGAGCAGCGCACTGAGCGCCGCCCGCCCGTTGTCAGCCTGCTGCTCACCCGCCGCGTTGCTGAACATAGCGCGCAGATTGTCACCCAGCAGCAGGAACACGGCCACCACCACCAGGGCGACCAGCCCGATGATCAGACCGTACTCGACCATGCCCTGTCCGCGTGCGTACCGCATGTTCACGCTCCGCCGTTCCGTCTCCTTCCCATCCTACCACACTGCACGGTGAATGCAAGGTACGTTTTCATACAGCCGTCAGCAGGGCCCGCAGCCGGCCGGTATTCCCCGTCAGCGAAAACTGCTGCCGCACCGTTTCCCGTCCGCCGGCGGGCTGGCGTGCCGCCAGCCCGTCTTCCTCCGCCAGCCGGCACAACGCCCGGGCCAGCGCGGGCGCGGCGTTTTCGGGCACCAGCAGGCCGTTTTCCCCGTCGCCCACCGCCTCGCGGATGCTGCGCACGTCGCTCACCACCAGCCGCCCGACCGCCACGACCGTGTTCCCCGGCGTGCGCGTGAACCCGTCCGGTTCCTCGATGAGTCCATGGGACATTCCATCCCGCCGCCGCGCCCTTTTCCTGCTGCTGACCACCAGCATACAGGGCGCGCGCGGCAGGGGTGAGGTGGGGCGCAAGGGTCGCGAAGATATGCCAGGCGCGCTTTTCATTGGCCTCGGCAAGTGTGCTGCGACCGATGCGTCCGCGGATTCCCCGATGATAAAGTTTATCGGGTTGCGCACTCAGGCACGATTCGATGTCCCGTAAACTCTCGCGAAAAGTAAGCTGCGCAAAAGCCATGCACAGAAATTGAGCAAGGCAGGAGAAATTTCTGACGCGATAGTCGCCGCGGTACTGGCGAACGATATCCTGGAAATGACGCTACGGGAGAAAATCCATCACCTGGGCGAAAACAGTACCTCCGGTATTCATCAGTCGCTCCTCGTCCGAAAGACGACCAAAGTGTACACCGGACCGGATTGCAAATCGAAACACGACCATTATCGTAAGAGCAGACGGTTTTGTATGAGGATACGCCGATAGTGGAATTGCTCAACCGGACAGCAGCAAGTCAATATGAAGCGGAAACTGCCAATGGTCAAACAACCCCATTGTGGTATACTGAAAGCGTTCGGTTGGAATCCTGTCTTTAGGAGCACTTAGCCACTAGGTAAAAACCGGCTCGCCCCGACGAGGG
>CAZWUZ010000274.1:0-5066 GCA_964637655.1 uncultured bacterium
AACCTGCGGGTGAAACCTGGCGTTGGCAATTATACCCAGATGCGGAATCGCTGGGGCTGCGTACAACATCTTGACCTCTCTCAATGCGGCAGGTATACTGCCGCGTCGGGAGGGAGCATGATTTTTCACACGGCAACCTATCCGCTCGGGCTGTACCTCGCGGTCGTGTTCTGCGCGCTGGCGGGGGCGTGGGCGCTGACCCCGCTCTGCCGTGCGCTGGCGCTGCGTGCGGGGATTGTCGACCGGCCTGATGCCAACCTCAAAACGCACGGTGAGCCGATGCCCTACCTCGGCGGGCTGGCGGTGCTCGGCGGGCTCGGGCTTGGCCTTATGGCGTACGCGCTGCTGCCGGGTCCGACGCTGGCTGACCCGGACCGGCAACGTCTGGCGGCGCTGCTGCTCGGCACGCTGCTGATGGCGTTGCTCGGGCTGTGGGACGACCGGCGCAACCTCTCCCCCTGGACGAAACTGGCGGTGCAGACGCTGATTGCGCTCCCGGTGGCGCTGTGGGGCGTACGCATGCAACTGGTCTGGTTTCCCGACTGGCTCAACCTGCTGCTTACCGTGCTCTGGCTGGTCGGGATGAGCAATGCGCTCAACCTCGTCGATATCATGGACGGGATGGCGGCGGGGGTGGCGGGCATCGCGGGGCTGCTCTTTTTTCTGCTCGCGGTGACCACCCCGCTCTATGACAAGACCTTCGTGGCGATGCCGGCACTGGCGCTGGCGGGCGCCTGCGGCGGCTTCCTGCGCTTCAATTTCGCGCCGGCGCGCATCTATCTCGGCGACATGGGGGCGCTCGCGCTCGGGTTCCTGCTGGGGGCGCTCGCCATCGGCGAATCATACACCTCGACGACGCTGTTCGGTCTGCTGGCCCCGCTGCTGGTGCTCGCCATTCCGCTCTACGACACCTTCTACGTCATCGTGCTGCGCCTGCTGGCCGGCAAGTCAATCCTGCGCGGCAGTCGCGACCACGTGGCGCTGCGCCTGCGCGCGCTCGGACTGAGCGTGCGGCAGACGGTGACTGTTTGCTACGCCGCGTCGCTGTTGTTCGGCGGCGGCGCGCTGGTGCTGGCACTCAGCAGCGGCACCTTTGCCGCGGTGCTGGCGGCGACGCTGGTGCTGCTGGCAGTGGCGGCCGGGGTGGCACTGTCGCGGGTGAAGATGCCATGAGCCGCACGGTTATCGCTGGCGGCGGGCTGGCAGGCCTGGCGCTGGCGGCGCAGGTGCGCGGTGCGTGCACGGTGCTGGAAGCGGCGCCGGTAGCGGGCGGGCTCTGCACCTCCTACCGCGACGGTGAGTTTACCTTCGACTACACGGGACATCTCTGGCATTGCGCCGATGCGTCGTTGCGGGCGCAGGTGGAGGAGTGGCTCGGGGAACCGCTGACCGACCACCGGCGGCGTGCCGGGGTCTGGTTTGCCGGGGCGCTGCGCCCCTATCCCTTCCAGCTGGCGCTGCATGACCTGCCCGAGGCGACCGCGCGCGACCTCATTCTCGGGGTGCTGCGCGCGCGCGCGGCGGCGAAGACCCCGCCTGCGACCGACCTCGACGGGGCGGCGCGGCAGCGGCTGGGCGACGGCATCACGGACCATTTCCTGCGGCCGTATCTGGGCAAGCTGCTCGGCTGTGACCTGCGTGCGGTGCTGGCGGAAAAAACGCTGCGCTTTCTGCCGCTCCCCGACTATGCGGCGATACTGAAATCGTATCTCGACCCGGTGGACTTCGACGGCTACAACGCCGCGTTTGCCTACCCGCGCGGCGGCAACCGGCGCATCATCGACGGCCTCTGCCGGCGCGTGCACGACCTGCGCCTGCACGCACGCGTCGCGCAGGTTGATGTGGCGCGGCGGGCGGTGCGTCTTGCGGACGGGAGCAGCGAGCCGTATGACCGGCTGGTCTGGACGGCGCCGCTGACCGTGCTCGGCAGCTGCTGTCCGGGGGCGCCGGCGACGGACGCGCTGCATGCGGCGGCGGTTATCGGGCTCAACCTCGGCATCCGCGGGATGGCGCCCTGCGACCGCCACTGGGTCTACTATCCCGAACCGGAGTACCCGTTCTACCGCGTCGGCTGCTACACGAACTTTGCGCCGGAATGTGCACCGGCCGGGCACTATGCGCTCTATGTCGAGCTACCGGCGTCGTGGTGGGACGCGCAGCCGGAAGCGGCGCGGCTGCCGGCGGTGCATACGGCGCTGCAGGCCGGCGGGTGGCTGCGCGAGGCGGCCGACATTACCGTACGCAGCGTGACGCGTCTCGACCCGGCGTACGTCATACCGACCGCGGCCGGTGAAGCGCAGAAGGCGGCGCTGCTGGCGTGGCTGCGGGAACGCGGCATTGACGTGCTCGGGCGCTTCGGGGAATGGGACTACCTGGCGATGGACGATGTGCTGCAGCGGGCGCGTACGCTGGCGGCGGCACTGAACGGAGCGGATTGATGGCGGGACGTGAAGACGCGCTGGCGATGCTCGAAGCCTACCTGACCGGCGACCCGGCGCTGCTGCCGAAGGGCGCGGCGGCCGGGGGCGGCGACACGGCAAAACTCGACGCGATACGCGCGGATATCGGTGACTGCAAGCGGTGCGGACTGTGCGATAATCGCACGCATATCGTGTTCGGGGCCGGCTCGCCGGACGCGCGCGTGGTCTTCATCGGCGAGGCACCGGGCGAAGAAGAGGATAAGCAGGGGGTGCCGTTCGTCGGGCGCTCGGGACAGCTGCTGACCCAGCTGATCACCACCATCGGGCTGACGCGCGACGAGGTCTATATCGCCAACATCTGCAAGTGCCGTCCGCCCGGCAACCGCAACCCGCAACCCGACGAAGTGGCGGCGTGCGAGCCGTTCCTCAAGCGGCAGCTGGCGGCAATCGGACCGAAAGTGATCTGCGGACTGGGCAATGTCGCGGTGCAGACGCTGATGCGGACGAAAGTCGGCATCACCAAACTGCGCGGGCAGGTGCTCGATTATGCGGGCATACCGCTGGTGCCGACCTTCCACCCGTCGTTCATCCTGCGTTCCGGCGGCATGGCGAGCCCGAACATGGGGCCGATGATGCGCGATTTCGAACGCCTGCGCGACATGGCGAATGGCTGAACAGCAGCGGCGCTGCGTCCTCTGCCAGCGGCCGCTGGCGGACGGGGAACCGGCGCATACCTGTCCGTGCTGCAACGGCGCCTATCACGCCGCCTGCTGGGAACAGCACCGCGGCTGTGTGCGTTCCGACTGCCGCACGCGCGGCTGGCGGCTGCTGGTGCTGGGTGATACGCTGCGCGCGCGCGCGCAGGCCTGGTACCTGCGGCGGCGCGCCGCCCACCCCAATGCCGTTTCGCCGTTCGTCTGGATTATCATCGGCCTGCTGCTGCTTGCCGGGCTCTATATCGTGTTTGTTCCGTCGCTGGCTTTTGTCGAGAACGCGGCGGAGAGTGTCCGGCAGGGCGGGCAGGGACGGTGAACCTGTTCGCGCAGGTGGCGCTCTTCGACCTGAAGCTCGCGGGGGTCTACGATTACCGCGTGCCGCAGGAACTGGCGGCGACGGTGCAGGTCGGGCATCTCGCGGTGGTGCCTATCGGCAGGCAGACGCGCACCGGGGTCATTGTCGCGCTGCCGGAAATCTCGGACAAGGCGACGCGCGAACTGCTGCGCCTGGTTTATGACGAGGTGCTGCTGCCGCCTGAACTGCTGGCGCTCGGTGAATGGCTGGCGGGCTATTACCGCTGCGGATTCGGGCGGGTGCTGCAGACGATGCTCCCGGCCGGGGTGGCGGTGCGCGGACGGGTGACCGTGGCCTGGACAGGCGAACCGCCCGCGGAGAAGAAGTACACCGCTCTGCACGCGGCGCTGGCCGCGGGCCCGCAGCCGCGCGAAGTACTCATCAAGGCGCTGGGCAAAAACGTGCTCACCCATATCCGCGCGCTGGTCAAGGAGGGGCGGGTCAGCGAGACGGAGGACATCGCGCCGCCGCGCGTCGCCCCGGTCTTCGAGGAACTGATCACCGCGGTGCTTCCCGACGTGCCGACGCTGACGCCGCGCGAGTGGGAGGTGGCGAAACAGCTGGCGGAAGGCGGGCTGCCGCTGAGCCGCGCGGAAGCAGTGGTCCTCTACCGCACCACGTATGATCTGCTGCACCATCTCGAAGAAAAGCAGGCGCTGGTCATCACGCGCGGCGAGCGGCAGCGGCAGCGCGATTTCTACGCGGGCTACCGCCCGGCGCGGCCCGCGGTGCTGACGGGCGAACAGCAGACGGCACTCGACGCGGTGACGGCGGCACTGGCCACGGGGAAGTACGCGACGCTGCTGCTGCATGGCGTGACGGGGAGCGGCAAGACCGAGGTGTATCTGCACGCCATCGCGGCGACCCTGGCGCAGGGAGGGAGCGCCCTCTACCTCGTGCCCGAGATCGCGCTCACCCCGCAGGTCATCGCGCAGATCAACGCGGCTTTTCCCGACGGGGTGGCGGTGCTGCACTCGGCGCTGGCGGACGGCGAACGGTTCGATCAGTGGCGGCGCATCGCGCGCGGCGAGGTGCAGGTGGTGGTCGGGGCGCGCTCGGCGGTCTTCGCCCCGCTGCGCGACCTCAAACTGCTTATCGTCGACGAGGAGGGGGAACCCGCCTTCAAGCAGCAGGACGCGCCGCACTACCATGCACGCGACGTGGCTATTGCGCGCGCCTTCCGCGCCGGCGCGGTGGTGCTGCTCGGCAGCGCCTCGCCGTCGCTGGAAAGCTACCGCAACGCGGAGAAGGGACGCTACACGCTGCTGACCATGCGCGAGCGCTTCCCGGGGGCGGACCGCCCCGCGGTGCGCGTGGTCGACATGCGCGCCGAGTTCGAGGCGCGGCGCGGCTACGGGTCGCTGAGCGAGCCGCTGCTCGAGTCGCTGCGCGCGACGCTGGAACAGCAGAAGCAGGCGATCCTCTTCCTCAACCGCCGCGGGTATCGCAACGCGCTCCTCTGCCCCGCCTGCGGCGAGGCGGTCTACTGCCGCGCCTGCAGCGTGCCGATGACCTACCACCGGCAGGGGGGGAACCTGCTCTGCCATTACTGCGGGGCGAGCCGCGCGCCGCTGG
>CAZWUZ010000275.1:0-3526 GCA_964637655.1 uncultured bacterium
TGCAGCCCCTCCTTGGCCTGCAGCAGCGTGTGATGCTTGCGCAGGATGATGAAGAGCGGGAGCAGGAAAAAGAGCACCGTGCCGCCCATGATAACCCCGAGCAGCGTCGGCAACGAGACCGGGATACGCGCCAGCACGCTCCCCGGGAAGAGGCGGTTGAAATAGAACTGCTCGGGCGCCGCGGTCATCCCGTCGGGAATCTGCGACCAGGGCTGCCGCCGCGCCATCGAGGTCAGCGCGAAATACTGCGCATCGAGGTAGGTCTGCACCTGGAAATGGTAGCGCGACGCGAGGTTCTCCGCATGATAGCGCACGACGAAGTACCGGGTGCCGTCCGCCTCCGCGCGCACGGGATAATCGATGCGGTAGCGCTCGTTGACAAAGCGCTCGGTGCGGAACCCGAGTTGCGTCAGCAGCGCGTCGTCCACCTCCGCCTGCGCCATGACGATGGGATAGCGCACCACCAGCGTCTGATGTTCCAGCGGGTCGGACCACTGCACCGGCGCCCAGTTGAAGACCATCAGCCGCCCGTGGTCGCTCTCGGTCAGCGCGACGTTGCCGCTCGCCTGCAGGTCGGCGGTATAAGTGACGAAGTAGGTCAGGTCGCCGTCGCGGTACGCCGCGCCGTTGGCCAGCACGATATCGTACTTGCGCGACGACATGCGGCTGAGGTCAAGGTCGTAGCGGGTGCGGTTATCGGAGGCGAAACAGCGCGCGCGGATGAATTCCGGACTTTCCTGGAATCCCTCGAAGTAAAAGCCGTGCAGGTTGGCGCCGCGACACTGCCAGCGCACGGTGTAGGCGACCGTCGCCCCGCCCGCGGTGTCGAGCGTCATCTCCGTCTCGACCCACTGCAGCCGCGCCCCGCCCAGCGCCGGGCAGGTTATGCCCAGCAGCAGGACGGAAAACAGCAGCAAGCGCAGCGTACAGCGGGTGGGGATGATTTCAGCCAGACAGCCCGACAGGTTTTCGTACATGCTGCCGCGCTTCACTGATTGTCAGGTATCCCGGGCATCGGCAGATATTTTTCCGCACACTCCCGCAACAGGGAATCCGCAGATTTCCTGACACTGGCGCGGTAGCGGCTGGCAAAAAGTAGTATGTCCCGTTGCTTCATACAGCCCGCTGCTGCGCTGCCGACGGGTCGTCCGCAGCAGTCACCTTTGTTTCGGGATGATGCGTGAGCAACTGCCGGTGAATTTCCCGCGCGCCGTCCCGCGTGCGCTGCAGCCGGTCCGCAATTGTCAGTCCCTGTTCTTCGGCCGCGTTTCTATCCCGCAATTCCCGCAACCATGGCATGACTTTGAACTCAGTTGTCATAATGCACCATTTCCCGTGGTGTGCGAATTTCCAGCAGGCGATAGCCCGACTGCAGGTTGACCGCGTTGAATTTCTGAATGCGGTCAAACTGTACGATATGCCTGAAATTCCAGCTTACCAGCACATCGACCTGCGCCACCATGGCGATTGCCACATGGCGGCAATCGTCAGCATAATTTGCTGATACGACGCCAGCACGAAGGTACGCATCCGCCAGCGCAAGTGATTCTGCGGTTTCCATGAATATTTCACACGGATACGCTTCAGGCCCGGTGATAAGCCGTTGCACCGGTTCCGGTGCAGGTCGCAGTTCCCGTTCCACTACATCAGAAATCACGCCGCGCAGGCGGCCCAGTCGCAACTCTTCAAAAAACCGGCGGGTTATCTCGGCAAACTCAGCATCATAATACCCGCCGACCACCGAGGTATCGAGGTATACGCGCGGAATTCTCATTGCCTTGCTTCCTTTCGTTTCCCCGCATCCCTGTTGATAGTATAGCACACTCTTTCTGCCTGTGCCACGCAAAACGTGCTGCCGCGCGCAGTGCGGCCAGCTGCTGAATTCACGCGTTGTCGCGGTATCGCCGCTTGCCCTGCCGGCGGCGGGCGTGGTATGCTCCCGCGCATGGAAACTGCTCCCGCGCGCGGCAGCCGTGACTTCGCCCTGCTCCTCGCCAGCCAGACCTTCAGCGCCTTTGGCGACAATGCGGTGCTGGCCTTTATCCTCGGGCAACTCACCCGTCTTGTGCTCGCCGGCGAAATGACGCAGGCGGCACTGAGCAGCGCCAACGCCTTCTATACCCCGCTCCTCTTCATTCCCTACGTGCTGCTCGCCCCGCTCGCCGGCTATGTCAACGACCGTTTCGCCAAGACGCGCTGGCTGCTCGGGGGCAACGGGATCAAACTGCTCGGCACCGCCATCGCCATCGGCGGCATCAACGCCGGCAGCGACTGGCAGACCCCCGCCTACCTGCTCATCGGTATCGGCGCCTGCGTCTACTCACCCGCCAAGTACGGGGTGCTCCCCGAGATTCTCCCCGCGGCACGCCTGGTCAAGGCGAACGGACTGATGGAGATGTTCACGCTGATCGCCATCCTCGCGGGCAATGTCTGCGGCGCCTTTCTCATCGACCATCTTTCCCCGCTCTTCTGCTACAACATGCTCTTCGTCGTCTATGCCGCCGCGGCGCTGCTCAACATTCTCATGGCCGCCTCGCCCCGCCACCCGGAGATCCGCCTCGCGCGCTCGCTCGGCGATTTCGGGCGCAATACCCGCGCGCTCCTCTCTTCGCCGCGCCTCGGGCGCGTGCTGCTCGGCACCGGCCTTTTCTGGATCTGCGGCGCGGTACTCAAGATGAACTTCCAGCCGTGGGGACTCACCGTGCTCGGCTTCACCGACAACCTCTCCGTGTCGCTGCTCGGGCTCTGGCTCGCGCTCGGCATCATGGCGGGGAGCGTGCTCGCCGGAAAGTTCTACCGCACCAGCGACGTGTCACGCACGCGTCGCTGGGGCTGGGCCACCGCCCTCTGCGTCTTCCTGCTCACCCTGACCGTCAGCCATCCCGCGGTCTATGTCCTGCTCGTCCTCGTCGGCCTCGCCGGCGGCCTTTTCCTCATCCCGCTCAACGCCGCGCTGCAGGCGGAGAGCGACCCGGCGGCGCTCGGCAAGACCATCGCCACGCAGAACTTCGTCGAGAACAGCGCCATGCTCCTCAGCGGCGGCCTCGTCTGGGTCGCCGTGCAGGCGGGCGCGGGCCCGCTCGCCATCTTCGCCATCCTCGCGCTCGGCTTCGCCGGCGCCGTCACGCTGCTGCGCGTCCCGCCGCTCCCGGCACCGAAGTAATGACGGCACCATCTTTCACCGCGGAGCACACGGAGCACACGGAGCGCGCACGGTCAGCAACCAGCATGGATTCCCGATTACGTATTTCGGGAATGACGGATAGAACCTGCCCGCAGGGCTATTCCCTGATTGGCCTCTTTCATCCATCTTGCCAAACAACGGCTTGCACCACAGAGCACGCAGAGCACACAGAGCGTCTGCGGTTTATCAATGGTTCTCCTGTTGTATCCGCAACCGTTCTCCGCCCGCAGGGCCAACCCCTGCACTCTCTCCGTGCCTTTCTCCGCGTTCTCCGTGTGCTCCGTGGTAAAGTCGGGTCAGTTCTCTGCGTGCTCTGTGTGCTCTGCGGTGAACAGTTCCGTG
>CAZWUZ010000275.1:3626-5059 GCA_964637655.1 uncultured bacterium
GTGTGCTCTGCGGTGAACAGTTCCGTGTTTTTCTCCGTGTTCTCCGTGTGCTCCGTGGTAAAACAGTATCCGTTCTCTGCGGTGAACAGTTCCGTGTCGTCCGTGGTGAATATGCCGTCCGGGGTGAACCATGCTGAAACTGCTCGTGCGCCTGCTGCTGCGCCTGCTCTTCCGCTTCCGGGTCGAGAACAGCGCCGTCCTTGCCGCCCCCGGCCCGGTGCTGCTCATCCCCAACCACGTCTCGTGGCTCGATTTTCTCCTCCTCGGCGCAGTACTCGACGACGACTGGAAATTTGTCACCTCGCGGCAGACCGCGGCAACCTCATGGCTGCATCGCAAAATCATGATCAGCCCGCGCACCTTCCCGGTCGACGCGGGCTCGCCCTATGCCGTGCGCCAGATGGCGGAGTTTCTCAACCATGGCGGCCGGCTCGTCCTCTTCGCCGAGGGGCGCCTGTCGCGCACCGGCACGCTGATGAAACTGTTCGACGGGTCGGGCTTCCTGCTCAACCGCACGCATGCGCAGGTCATCGTCGCCTACCTGCGTGGCGCCCACCGCACGCTGCTCGCCACCCACAGCGGCTGGAAGCGCGTCTGTCCGCCCGTCTCGCTCCACTTCTCCGCGCTGCTCACCCCGCCGCGCGAGGAGTTCGACCGCACCGCCGCCGCCCGCGAGTTCTACACCACCTGGCTCTATGACCGCGTGACGGAATTCCAGTTCTCCGTCGAGATGCGCGAGGGGCCGCGCTCGCTGGGCGACGCCATCCGCGCCATGGCGCGCGACCTGCCGTCGTTCACCGTGCTCGAGGACATCGACGGCACCATGACCTACCGCCGCCTGCTCACCGCCACCGCGCTCTTCACCGCGCAGTTGCGCGCCCGGCTCACAGACGCGGAGCGAGTCGCCGTGCTGCTGCCCAACAGCAACGGCATGGTCGTCACCCTCATGGCGCTCTGGGACCTGCAGCGCGTGCCCGCCATCCTCAACTTTTCCACCGGCGGCGCGGTCATGCTCGCCTGCACGCAGCTCGCGCAATGCCGTCAGATCATCACCTCGCGCCGCTTCCTCGAACGCGCCGGGCTCGACATCTCCCTGCTCACACAGGCGGGCATCGAGTTCATGTACCTTGAGGATGTGCGTGCCGGCATCGGCGGCATCACCAAACTCGGGGCGGCGCTGCGCGCCCGCCTCGGGCTGCTCAGCCGCTCGCGCGACACCGCCGCCACCCCCGCCACGCGTCCCGCGGTGGTGCTTTTCACCAGCGGCTCGGAGGGGACGCCCAAGGGAGTGCTCCTCTCGCAGCAGAACCTGCTCGCCAATATCCGCCAGGTGCTGAGCGTCGTCGACCTCACCGACCGCGACCGCATCTTCTCCTCGCTGCCGCTGTTCCACAGTTTCGGGCTCACGGTGGGCACCCTGCTGCCGCTGCTGC
>CAZWUZ010000276.1:0-5036 GCA_964637655.1 uncultured bacterium
CCCACCAGCCGATGCGCTCCTGCCGCACGAATTGCCGCCAGACCGCCAGTTCCGCGAAAAGCAGCGCGAACCCCGTGAGCGCCGCGAGTGTCAGGTTGAACTGCTCCCGGGTATAGTGCGCGTCCGCCCAGCCGCCAAGCAGCGCCGCCGTCCCCAGCCACGCAAGGCAGTTGAGCCAGGGCCAGGCGCGATACTGCGCCAGCAGCAGGAAGCCCGCATTGAGCAGCAGCAGGTAGAGTGCCAGTCCGGGAAGATTGTTTTCCCCCGTCGAGAGGAGCAGCGGGGTAAGCATGCCACCGAGCAGCCCGAGCGCCGCCACCGCGCGCGAATCGTGGCGCACTGCCAGCCCCACCGCCAGCAGCGTCAGCAGAACAAGAAACCCGTAGGCCGGCAGTTGCGCGATGAGATGGTAGTAGGCATACGCAGCATAGGCGGAGAAATAGTAGGTGGCAAGTCCCGCACCCGTCACGGCCATCGCCGTGCGCCCGTACTGCCGCGTGCGCAGCCATTCCCCCCACGCGAGAAACATGCTGCCGAAGAGGATGCCGGTCAGCACCCGCGCCATCGGGCCAAGCCAGTCATGCTCGAAAGCATACTGGAAAAAGAAACCGATGCCGATGATGATGGCTAACGCGCCAAGACGTGCTGCACAGCCGCTGCCAAGACGCATCTCCAGCGATTCGCGCGGTGCCACTGAGGCGGTTGCCCGTGCCGGTGCTGATGCGACTGCCGCACGGGCCGCCGCTGTCGGCGCAGCCGCCGCCGCGACCGCATTCGCGGCCGCTGATTCCGCCCGCGCCGCCAGCGGCGTCCACACCGGTTCCGTCGGCGGCTGCTGCTCCGCCTCCAGTTCCGCCACACGCCGCTGCAGCGTACCCAGCCGCATCAGCGCGATAATCGCCACCACCAGGCCCGCCACGGGAATGATGAGCAGCCCCGCCGCGACCAGCAGAAAAAAGAGAATGCCGAACAGTTCGCCGCTCATGCGCCTATCCTATCGCCACCATTTTTGCCAGTGCCGCCCGCGCCTTCTCGGCAAGATCTGCAGGCACCGTGACGCGCGTCGCCATATCTTCCAGCGACCAGACGACCTTTTCCAGCGTCGTCAGCTTCATATTGGAGCATTCCGCCAGCGGCGTGGCGGGATAGAACGTGCGGTCAGGAAACTCGCGCTGCAGGCGGTGCAGCAGTCCCAGTTCCGTGGCGATGATGTACTCGCGCTGCTGCGGGTTGCCACGCACGTGACGCAGCATCTGCGCAGTGGAGAGCACCGCGTCAGCCATATCCACCACGTCACGCGTGCATTCAGGATGTGCGAGTACCTGCGCCTGCGGATGTTCGCGCTGCACCTGTTCGACAAAGGGGGCGAGAATGCGGTGATGGGTCGGGCAGAACCCCGGCCAGAGATGCATCTGCCGCCCGGTCTGCCGGTTGACCCAGTCCCCCAGCGACTTATCGGGAAGGAAAAGTATCTCCGCGTCTTTGGGCAGCGAATTGACCACCGCCACCGCGTTGGCCGAGGTGCAGCAGATATCACTCTCCGCCTTCACCGCCGCGGAGGAATTGACATACGTGACGATAGTGGCCCCGGGATGCTGCTTTTTCCACTCGCGCAGTTCGCGCACCGTAGCCATATTGGCCATCGGGCAGCCCGCATTGGCGTCGGGGATGAGCACCGTGCGCCCTGCCGCCAGCAGCGCCGCCGACTCCGCCATGAAGTAGACCCCGCAGAGGACGATGACCTCTGCCTCGCTCTGCGCCGCCGCCCGCGCCAGTTCCAGCGAGTCGCCCACCATATCGGCGATGTCCTGCACCTCGCCCCGCTGGTAGAGGTGGGCGTAGACCACCGCCTGCTTCTGCTGCTTCAGTTCTGCTATGCGTGCGACTAAGTCAGTCATTTTTCTTCCTGTCAGGCCGAGATAAATCCATAGTCAACGAGTTGCGGCAGCAGTTTGCCGCGCAACACCACGTGCTTCGCCTTGATCCGTTTGAGCAGATCATTGCCCAGCGTCTGGTCTTCGAGCGCACGACGTATCTGCCACCAGCCCGCATCCCAGGTGGCAATCTTGAACTTCGGAGTGGCCAGATTATTCAGTTGCGCGTAGAACAGCGCATAGTACTCGCGCCCGAGCGCGAGCAGTTCTTCCGCCTCCGCGGAAAGTTTCTGCCGGGCGAGCCAAATCGCCACAAATCTGTCGGCATCGGCTGAGGTCAGCGACATGGCGATATCGCTGTCGCTCACCTGCCACTTCTTCATCTCCGTGCGGCAGTAGGGAAAGAACTGGTTGGCTATCTGATAGACATTCCCCTTATATTCCACATCCTTCATCGACACGGTCTGATTCGACAAACTAAAGAGCGACCAGACCGCGCAATCGTTGACAAATTCATCAGCGAGTTCGCCGTTCGGCTGCATGAACTGGTCGCGGTCATTCATCCACGTCGCCTCGGGGAGACGCCGCACGGCATGCACCACCATCGCCTGTGAAAAATTGTCCGGCGTGATGGATAATGCCCCCGCACTCACATACGGCCCCGAAAGGAGTGCCGTAAAATTCTGATTCTGAAAATCGTTTCCCTTACACATTAGCGAACCAATAAAACCTTCACTGATACGGTCGCGCGGATCTTTGGCATCTGTTTTGAGACCAATCGCCGAGCCAAAAGGCGGAAAGACAATATCTGCCTTGGGGCGTTCAATCCATTTATTGAGAAAGCGCTCGCGGTTCTCCGTCTGCACGCGTTTGCGGCCGGTCTTGCGCACCTGCTCGTCAAAAACATCGAGCACGACTGTCTGCTCTTCGATGCGCTTTTTCTCCGCCAGATTCCATATAAGGAAACCGACGGGAAACGGGCTGGTGCGCGAAGTACCGGAGAAATTCGCCGAGGAAAACGTGAAGCCGCGCACAAAGTCGAAATGAAACACCGTGTCACGGAACTTCTGATCATTATTTGCATTGAGATATTTCAGCGTCGAATACAATCCCAAGTGAGCCGATTTGCCCTTGAATTCATTTTTGATGCGATAGAGAAACTGGGCAAAGAGTTCGCGCGACACCTCGCCCAGATCATCCGCATGCATCTTTTTGCGCACCTCCGTGTCACTCACTCCTGTTTTGCTTTCGCCACTCTTGCTGTGTTTCTGGCTGGTCGCGAAAGGCGGATTGATGAATATCACCCAGTGCACATCGGGGTTGGCCAGGTCCTGCCGCAGTTTCTCCGGCAGCTTCCAGGTTATCGTCCCCTGCAAGGCCGCGGAGGAAAAGAGGTTGCCGACATCGTCGTTGAGGTAATCGTACTGGAACACCGTCGCCGCCGGGAAGAGGCGCCGGCAATGCTCGACATCCTCGACATAGAGCGTGGAGAGGTAGAGTTTGTCGTAGGCCCCGGTCGGCAGATGCCACTCGAGGTTGCCCGTCCCCGCCGCCATGTCCCAGATGCGCACGTTGCCTTTCCACCATTCGCGCCCGAGCGTCTTTTCGAGATAATCGAGCCCCTTGCGGGCGAACGGCACCGGCGTAAAGAACTCGCCATGGAAGCGCCGCATCGTCTCGTCGGTCAGCCGGTCGATCTTGGTCAGCACCGAGCGCACCAGTGCCGCATCCGTCACTTTCTCGTAGAGGTTCCAGAAATACTCGTAGTCCTTGAGCAGTATCTTCTTGACGCTGCTCTCGTTGTTCCCCAGATCGAAAAACAGTTTGTTTTCGTGCGGCACCAGATGCGTGCGCCCCTGCTGCATGTCGCAGACGAAATAACGCGAGGTTTTCTTGCCGTTGCGCACGGCATCGCCGAACATGCTGTTCCAGTAGGCAAAGACCTCTTCGAAATTGTCCTCGGTAATCACCTTTTTATCGCCGAGCAGCGTCTGCTGCGGGTCGAGGCACTGCCCGATACGTTCCAGAAACGCCGCGAACTCACCTGCCTTGCGGAAGTCATAGACGTGCAGGTTGCGGAGTTGTTTGTGCTTTTGCAAATCCGCGACCAACCGCGCATCGGGAAAGCTCGGCGACAAATCCCAGTCGTACTTCTCCGCCGCATCCGTGTAGTACTCCTTCCACACGGTGGTTTCGGTGACAAGCGCCTCATTGACGTCAGCCAGACAGAGATAAAACGGCACCGCCTTGCTGCTTTCGCCGAATTTCAGCCGCCGCACATAGTAGAGTATCTGCGCCAGCACCGTGGCGCGAATTTTCAGGCTGGCAAAATTGCGATCGAATTTGAACTCGAACAGCACCTGCGGCGTGTACAGATCATGATCGTCCTTGGTGTCATACCGCAAGCCGAGCGCACGGGCATAGACGCTCTTGACTTCTTCTTCCGTACCACACTCCGCCAGTTTCGCGGATAAGGTTGCGATATCAGGTGTTTTCATGCGATTGCTGCGGCATTGGCCAGATAGAGTTCAACCGCCTCAAGCAGCATTGCCCGCGCCTTTTCCGGATTGGCCCCGTAGGAGGCAACCCCGAGTTCCGGGCACTTCGCTACGTAGGATTTGCCTTCTTTCCACAATACTGCGGTCAGCCGGAAATGCATCCTGGGTTCCTCCCTCCTGCAATATCACCGTGCTCTGATATCCCATAATTCATACCATCGCGCGTGTATTTTACGCGCATGTAATCACGCACATTTACATATCAATCTGACATTGCCTATGTTATGCATCGCCAATACAATCGCGTGTAATGATTGACCCGCTTGTATCCGGGCATGGTTACGCCCTGACATAATAGGCTCCTTTGGGCGGGCGCCCGGCCATCCGCAATTGGCCCTGCCCACACGCAACGTAAGCATATTATAGATGATGCGTTGCGTCAACGTGACACTGTGCTTGCGGTTGACGATGCCGCGAACATGAGGCGGAGGTACTGCCCCATGATGCGCAGCGAGCCGCGCAACAGGCGCAGCACCGTTCCCGCGCCGAATTTCCTGACCATATAGGCCACGTTATTGCTGACCAGATTGATGTAGAGGTTGGTGAGCAGCATCTCCCCGTAATAGCGGCGCAACGTCATCCGTGACGGTCTGATGGTCACCTG
>CAZWUZ010000277.1:0-5035 GCA_964637655.1 uncultured bacterium
GCCTGCCGGCGCGCGGGGAGGGGACAGACGGGAAAACGGGCGGCCTGCCGGCGCGCGGGGAGGGGACAGACGGGAAAACGGGCGGCCTGCCGGCGCGTGGAGAGGGGACAGACGGGAAAGCGGAGAGCAATCCCTCACCCGCCGCGACGCGGCGCCCTCTCCCTGAGGGAGAGGGGACAGACGGGAAAACGGGCGGTCTTACGGTGCGCGGAGAAATATGCTGATGCGTTACGGGCTGGCGGCGAAAATCCTCATCCCGTTCGCGGTCTTTCTCGCCGCGGTGGCGGTATTGGGCGACGTGTTTATCGTCGCGCTGGGCGACCAGGTGCTGCGGGCGGCGGATATCGCGCCGCAGGCGGCGGCGGCGGTGCGCACGCTGGCGCTCACCTACGTGCTCGTCTCGCTTCTCTCGGTGCTGCTGCTGCTCGGCATCTACATGCTGATTGTGCGCAGCATCACGCGGCGGCTGGCGGTGCTGACCACGCTCACGGAGCAGGTCGAGGCGGACGCCTTTCCCGCGCTGGTGACGGTCGAGGGGCATGACGAGATCGCCGACCTGACGCGCGCGTTCGTCGCCATGAACACGCGGCTCGAGCGTTCCTACCGCCGGCTCGAGGAGGCGCAGCGGCTGGCGGCGCGCCACGAGAAACTCGCGTCGCTCGGGGCGCTGGCGAGCAGCGTGGCGCACGAGATCAACAATCCCAACGGCATCATCTCGCTCTATGCGCAGCTGCTGCTGCGGCGCGACGATTTGAGCGCGGAGGCGCGGCAGCAGGCGGCGACGGTCGCCGCGGAGAGCGCGCGCCTGGCGCATATCGTGCGCGATCTGCTCGACTATGCCCGCCCGGCGGCACCGCTGCAGCACGCGCCGGTCGATCTCGGGGCGCTGCTGCGCGACCTGCTGGCGGCGCAGCGCCCGCTGCTCGGCGACGTCGCTTTGACGGCGGACGGCGACCTGGCGGTGACGGGTGATGCGGCGCGGCTGCGGCAGGTGTTCATCAACCTGCTGGTGAACGCGCGCGACGCGGCGGGCGAAGCGGGGAGCGTGCGGGTGCAGGCGGCGGGCGGCGCGGCGGCGGTGACGGTGCGGGTCAGCGACGACGGGCCGGGCATCCCGCGCCACCTGCAGGAAAAGGTGTTCGAACCGTTCTTCACCACCAAGACGACGGGGAAGGGGAGCGGCCTGGGGCTTGCCATCTGCCACCGGATTATTGTAGAAGAACACGGGGGGAGCATCGACCTGCAGGCGGCGGACAGCGGCACCACGGTGCTGGCAACGCTGCCGCGGGGACGGACGGACGAATGAAAGCGACGATCCTGGTCATCGACGACGAGCAGCAGTTTATCGACGGGCTGCGCACGGTCCTGCAGGGGGAGGGGTATGCGGTCGAGGGGTACAGCGATCCGCAGCAGGCGCTCGAACGCTGGGCGCAGGGGAACATCGACCTGGTCATCACCGACCTGAAAATGCCCCAGTTCGACGGGCTCGACGTGGTCGAACGCGTGGTGCAGGACGACCCGACGGTCCCCGTGCTGGTGCTCACGGCGTTCGCCACCGTCGACAGCGCCGTGCGCGCCATGCGCGCGGGCGCTTTCCACTACGTCACCAAGCCGTTCAATATCGACGAGATGCTCGCCACGGTGGGCAAGGCGCTCGCCCACCGCCGCCTCAAACGCGAAAATCTCACGCTGCACCGGCAGATCGAGGAGCGCTTCGCCTTTGCCAACATCATCGGCGGGGCGCCCGCCATGCGCAAACTGTTCGACGCCATCCGCCAGGTGGCGGCGGCGGCGGCGACGGTGCTCGTCACCGGGGAGAGCGGCACGGGCAAGGAACTGGTGGCGCGCGCGCTGCACTTCACCGGCCCGCTCAAGGACCGCCCGTTCATCGTCGTCAACTGCGCGGCCATCCCCCCGGCGCTGCTCGAAAGCGAGATCTTCGGGCATGAACGCGGCGCGTTCACCGGCGCGGTACGCCAGCATCAGGGAAAATTTGAACAGGCGGAGGGGGGGACGCTTTTCCTCGACGAGATTGGCGAACTTCCGCCCGACGTGCAGGCCAAGTTCCTGCGCGTGCTTGAAGGGCATGACTACACGCGGGTGGGGGGGACGCGCGCGCTGCGCGCCTCCTGCCGCGTGGTCGCGGCGACCAACAAGAAACTGGCGGCCGAGGCGGCAGCCGGACGCTTTCGCGCCGATTTGTTCTACCGCCTCAATGTCATCACGCTGGATGTGCCGCCGCTGCGCGAGCGGCGTGAGGATATCCCGCTGCTGCTGCACCATTTTTTGCAGCAGAATGCGCTGCGCCTTGAACGTACGTCGGCACTGAGCGCGGAAGCAGAAGCGCTGCTCTGTGCCCACGACTGGCCCGGTAATGTGCGCGAACTGCAGAACCTGGTCGAGCGGCTCTGCGTGCTCGATGCGCGCGGCGAGATACTGCCGGATGATCTGCCCGAAGCGCTGCGCCGCCCGGCGGGCGGGGTGGTGCCATCGACGGGGCGGCTCAAGGAGCGGGTGGAGGAGTACGAAAAGGACCTGATTCTCGCGGCGCTGGCAGCACACGGTGGCAATCAGAACGGCGCGGCGAACAGTTTGGGTATTTCCCGGCAGAATTTGTATTACAAACTGCGGAAACTGGGACTGGCGGGCGGTGATGCGGGTGAGGCAGAAGGGGTTGACTGATGTAAAAATTCTTTCATCACTTGCCTTATTGTACTGCTGTTTTGCCGCAGGAGATAAAAAGTATTGTCATAATACTTTTATTTACAATGATATAAATATATTATCCTACAGATTGTCTGTTGGCATCACGATTGCATAACATACTATACGTTGCAGCGGCAAAATCATGGAGGGACGGTATGGTACGTACGGGAAAATCCGGTTTCTCGCTGGTCGAACTGCTGGTGGTGATTTTCATCATCGGTATGCTCGTTGGCTGGGTGGTCCCTAACTTCACCTCGTTTCTGCTGCGCATCAAGCTGCAAAACTCGTCGCGTCAGGCGGAAATCATGCTGCGCAACGCGGCGCGGCACGCGATGTCGGACCGGCGCACCATCATGGTCTACGTGAATTCGCGCTCAGCGGGAACGCAGCCGAACTCGATGACGGCAAAAATCGATCAGGATATCCGCGACACCCCGTATGACGACTGGGAACTGCTTCCTGACGGGTTTGTCGAGACCATCAGCCCGATTCTCATTCCGGATTTCTCGCTGCCGACGGTCAAGTTCGAAAAGTACGGCACGGCGACATCGACCGGCTCGCTCTACATCACCTTGCGCAATCCGGCTGACCCGCAGTGGATTGCCGACGGCGGCGCAGCACCTGCGGAAAATCTGACGCGCACCGACTACAATACCATTACTGTCTCCGGGCAGCAGCGGGTGGCCTTGTATGAATACCTGCACTGAGGCGGGCGTGCGGCGCACGCAGCGCGGCCTGTCGCTGATCGAGATGATGATCGCGCTGGCGGTGCTTGGCATCGGGCTGGTGGCGATTCTCAATGCCATCCCGGTGATTTACCGCACGGCGGCGCGGGCGCAGTCGATGACCATCTCCTCGGTGCTGGCGGCTGACGTCTACGCCAAGCTCAAGGGTGACATCACCTGGCCGCCGACGACCTACCCGGCGACGACGACTGATTTCGAGCCGTTCGATGCGCCCTTCACTGATTTCGAGTGGCGGCGCGACGTGGAAAACGCCAACTCGCTGATCGGGGGGAACACCTCGGCCAGCACGTACCTGAAGATGGTCAAGATCACGGTGCGCTACCCGTTTATCGGGGCGTACCGCAGTGTGCAGTTCGTCACCTACGCGACGAACTACTCGACGATGTAAGGGGGTGATGACAATGCTGCACCGGCCGAAACGCGGTACGCTGGGCTTCACGCTGGTCGAGCTGATGGTCTGCGTCGCCATCTTCGCCGTCATCACCCTGGCGGTGCAGGAAGTGTTCAACATGGTCATCAAACTCTGGCGCA
Organism: uncultured bacterium; assembly: GCA_964637655.1. Classification (GTDB taxonomy): domain Bacteria; phylum DAOPZR01; class DAOPZR01; order DAOPZR01; family DAOPZR01; genus CAZWUZ01. The sequence goes on from CAZWUZ010000277.1 coordinate 3,984, forward strand.
CAGGTGACGCGCGCCTCAAGATGTTCCAGAATGCGCGCTTTGCCCTCGAGGTTATCGGGGTGCACACCCGTGCATCGATGCGTCCTGACCTCATTGACTACAACCGCGACGGCGTTATCGACGCCAAGGATACTGGCGTTACCGGGGCGCGTTTCATTGTCGTCAACTACGCGGCGCAGTCGAACGCCTCGTCCAATATCATTGACGCGAGCACCAAGGGAATCGGCTACGGCTATCAGAACTCCGATGCCATGGCGCACCATTCCTACGGTTACCATACCGACTGGGAAATGTCCGACTGGTCCTGTTTCACCTATGGCATGCAGAATGTTTCGCCGGCGACCAACGGCAACCCGGTTATCTACCTCACCAAACTCAATAACAACTCGGTGCGCGAAAAGTGGCGGCCCATCGTCATCCGCCCGAACATCAATGACATGCTGTCCTTCCCGGTTGGTGGCGGCGGCAACGGTACGCAGGACCCGACCTTCTACGCCGTGCAGGACTTCCAGCTGGAAGCGTTCTGGGGGACGACCGCCTCGGGGTCGGGTTCCCTCTTCTGGGATACCGCGGACCGCGGGAAACTCCCGACCATGGTCAAGATGTGGATCCTCGCGCAGGATGAGAAGGGTATCGCCGCCCCGGTCTGGCTGGGTACCTGCATCTCGCTGACGCCGGCGACGGGGATGTACTGACATGGCCTTCCTGCGGCAGCGTGGCTTCGCCCTCGTTTTTGCCATCTGGGTGCTCGCCATCCTCATGGTCATCGTCACCGCCTATGCCTGGAACATGCAGCATGAAATCCAGATTGCGCAGGGGACCATCGACACCATCTCCGCCCGCTACCTTGCCGAGGGTGGCATCGCCCGCGCCATTGCTGAGATCAAGGCGTGCGCCGCGAACGGCAACCCCGCCTACCGCGCGTGGGTGAGCGAAACGTGGGGGACGGGCTCGACCTGGGCGCAGCTGGGCAAGTGGGACGCCACCGCTGACTGGACGACGGGCAACCTGGCGACGACGTGGGACGGCAGCCACTCCTGCAAGTATTACAT
>CAZWUZ010000278.1:0-3018 GCA_964637655.1 uncultured bacterium
TTCTGGACGCTCCCCTTGCCGAAGGTCTTCACGCCCACCAGGACGCCGCGACCCGCGGATGATTGGCATGCAGCCAGAGCATGGCGAACGTAACCGCAAAGGAGAGCTGAAAGCCCGCTTCACGCAGCGCGTACGGCGCTGCCAGCAACGCGACACATGCCGCCAGCATCAGGCAGTGGATGCCGATGACCGGGCGGGAGAACAGCGGCGGCAGCAGCGCCGCCAGCAGCATCAGCGTGGCCCGCACCACCGCGCTCTGCTCACCAACGAGCAGCGCATACGCGATAACCGCGAGCCCGAGCCAGAGCAGGCGCGCGTAGCGCGGCAGGAAGAACCCGAGTCCCGCCGCCAGCCAGGCGACGATGCCGACATTGAGCCCCGACACGGCCAGGATATGCCCGAGTCCCGCCACCTGCAGCACCTGCTGCTCATCGGGGTTCAGGTCGTTCTGCTCGCCGAAGATAAACGCGGTTGCCCAGCCGCCGTGCGCACCGAGCGACCGCCGCACCGCCGCCCGGCAGTCGCGCCGCCACTGCCAGAGCGTGCCACGCCACGATGCAGGTGCCGCTGCTGCCACGCGCCAGGTGCGCGCCCGCGCCACGCCGGCATACCCGCGCCCGGCGAGTAGCGCCCGGTAGTCGAACCCGCCGTCATACAGCGCGCCGTCGGGCACCCACGCCTCACCGGCAACCTGCAGCAGGTCGCCCGGATTCGCCGTGTAGCTGTCGGGCCTGGCCAGCAGCAGCGGGATGGCCGCGCCGGCACGGAAGAGCGTCACTCCCAGCCGCTGCTCGCTCACCTGCTGTTCCACCCGGACCATGCCGCTGAACTGGCGGCGCAGGGCGAGTTCCGGCGGCAGCACGGGAACGGGTTGCAGCGCGACTGCCAGCGCCCCGGCAGCAAGCCCGGGCAGGACCGTCGCAGCCAGCGTGGCGCGGCGGGCAGCAGCCAGCAGGGCGTAGCAAAGCAGCGCGCCGCCGGCCAGCGGCAGCGGCGGTGCCCCGTACACCGCCGCGCCGGTACCCGCCAGCAGCCCGGCAAGCAGCCAGAGCAGCGGGAAACGGGTCACGGACGGATCAGAACGTCACGCGGTCGCGCAGTTGCGCCAGGGTCTTGTCCCCGAGACGCGGCACATTGCGCAGTTCGTCAAGGGTGCGGATGGTCCCGACCCGGTCGCGATACGCGATGATTGCTTCGGCGGTCTTGGGCCCGATGCGCGGGAGCGTCATCAGTTCCTCGCGCGTCGCCGTGTTCAGGTTGACCACCGCCGCCGGTGCCGCGCCACCGGCAGGCGCGGCCGCACCGGCTGACGGGCGCGCCGTGCGCCCGACATGCAGCAGGTCGCGGTCGGTAAGCACCGTGCCGCCGGCATAGCGCGCCGCATCGAGGCGCGGCGGCACGTAGATGCGGGTGTCGGTGGTAAGCAGGAGGTACGGGTCGGGCTCATCCGGCCGTGCCGCCGCAGTCACTCCGCCGGCCTGCTGCACGGCTTCGCCCAGCAACGTACCGCGGGCCACCGCGTACCGGCCCGGACAGGCGACTTCTCCTTCAATAATGACGGTGATGGTGGCGGCGGTATCAGCAGCGGCAGAAACCGCCGGGTCGACGACATCGGGGAGCGGCGCCGGTACCGGTGCCGGACGCGACTGCTGCCACCACCAGCCGGCGGCCAGCGCAGCGAGCACGACAATGATGGCGAGACCCTGGCGCTGCTGCAGTTCCGCCACCGGCTGTTCTCCTGTCGCGCTGCGACACCCGGCGGCTTACGGTGCGCCGTCAGCGGCCGCCGCGGGTCTCCTGATAATAGCGGTCCATGTACTCGCGGTAGAGCCGGTCGTACTCCGCCTCGCGCTCGCGCTGTTCCGCTTCCGCCGCCGCCACGGCGGCGGCATCGCTGCCGTCGGCAACGACCGCGCCGAACCCGAGCGCGTAGGTGAAGCGGTGCACGTAGCCGAGATCGCCGTAATGCCCGTAGGCGTAGTCGAAATCACCGATGCTGTGCCGCAACCCGAGCCCGGCGCGGAAGGAACTCTCGATCCCCTCGTCGCCGTAATTCACAAAACCGGTGCGCACGTAGATGTTCTCCAGCGGCTGCCACTCGCAGCCGAGATGCAGCGAGGTCTGCTGGCCGCGCAGGCGCTGCACGTCCGCCAGCAGCAGCAGTTCGCGGTCGAGCACATACGCCCCGATACCGGCGCGGAACATGAGCGGCAGCGGGTCGCCGTCACTGATGAACTTCAGTTTGCTCCCCGCGTTGCTCACCGACATGCCCCACTGCACGTTGTCGGTGATGTCCCCCTGCACCCCGAGGTCGCCGGCAAAAGCATCGGCACTGTAGACATCGAGCGACCGCCGGATATACTTGACCGCACCGCCGACCCGCAGTGAGCCGACCGGCCGCGCATACGCCGCGGTGAACGCCAGATCGCTGTTGCTGAAACTGCCGACCTCGTTGCCGGTATTGTCATACCGCTTGTCGCGCAGCTGCAGCGCCGTCACCGACAGGCCGAACGCATCGCCCGGCCCGAGCGGCTGCAGGTAGCTGAGGTATTCGTAGTTGGCGTTTTCCAGGTAGATGGTGTAACTGGTGGTGAGCCGCTGCCGCCGCTCACGCGACAGTCCCGCCGGGTTGTAATGAAACCCGAACCCCTCGTCGGCGACCGCGGTGAACGCTTCCCCCAGCGCCGCCGCGCGGGCCGCCGGGGGGATCAGCAGGAAGTCGGCGCCGACCGTGCCCGGACCGCCGGCCAGCGCGCTGTCAGCCAGGCACAACACGCTCAGGAGCAGTACTGCCCAGACACGCACCATAACCGTCCTTCGACCGGAACGCCGGAAGTGTCAATTATGTTACTATATCACCTGCGCACTGTCAACAAAACCCTGCTTTCAATCCTCCCTGCCGTCGTGGTTGGCCGCAGCCCATGCCCTCCATGGCGGCTGCGGCATGCACCACCTCCTGTGGCTGGCCGCAGCCCATGCCCTCCATGGCGGCTGCGGCATGCACCACCTCCTGTGGCT
>CAZWUZ010000278.1:3118-5011 GCA_964637655.1 uncultured bacterium
GGCCGCAGCCCTTGCCCTCCATGGCGGCTGCGGCACATACCACTTCCTGTGGTTGACACTCGCCGCCACGGCAGGTACCATCGCCGCATGCGCCAGTTCCTGCCGTACGCCGCGCTCGTCGCCGCCGTGGGCATTGCCGTCCGCCTGTCGGTATTCATCGCCACGGGCGCGGCCGATGACCCCTACCTGCTGGTCGAATCGGCCCAGTACCTGCACGTGGCCGCCGACTATGCCGACCTGAAGGACGGCGGACGCACAACCCATGACCTGCTGGTCGAATGGCCGGATGGCGCCGACCGTCGTGAGGACACCGTCCTGTCACGCTGGTTGAGCGGCCGCAGCTACGGTGTGCTCGCCGGCCTCTGGGTGCCTCTGACCGGGCACGGTTTTCCGCTCTCCCTGCAACGCTACTGCCAGTACCTCACCATCGCGTATGCCGCGGTGCCGCCCGTCCTGCTCCTCTGGTTCCTGCACCGGCACGCGCCGCGCACAGCGCTGCCGCTCGCCCTGGTTATGGCCACCGCGTTTCCGCTGGTCGAACGCTCCTGCGGGACAGCGCTCTACAATGAACACCTCGTGCTCATCTTTCTCACCGCCCACGCGCTGCTCTCCTACCGCCTGCTCAGCGGCGGTACCCGGCACGCCGCGTACAGCGCCGCCGCCTGCCTCGCGCTGGCGCTCGTCGGGTGGAAGGCCGCGCGCTTCTGGTGGACGCTGCACACCCTTATCCTGCTCGCCTGGTGGCTGCTGCGCCGCGGCACAGATGACCCGCGGCCGCGCCTGCGCCTGCTGCTCATCGTCCAGAGCGTTGCGGCACTACTCGCGGTCGCGGCCACCCCGCACCTGCGTGAGGACCGCCTGCTGCTCTCCCCGCTCTTCTGGGGCAACACCGTCTGGGGGCTGCTGCTCTTTCTCCCCGCGGCACGCGGCCGGTGGCTGCCCGTCGCAGGCGCGGCCCTTGTCGCTGCCATCGCCGCGCTGCTTCCCGCTCCTGCCACCTACGGTCATGTCTGGGCGGTCGTGGCGGCGCAACTGCAGCACGGTTTCAGCAAGCCGGCTGACCCGCTGCTGCTCACCCCGCTGGCCCGCCTCTACTGGGTCCCGCCCTATCAGCACGCCTCGCTGCTGCGCTTTGTCAACGATCTCGGCCTGCTTACGCTCTGCGGCCTCGCCGCCGCGCTCTACGCCGCGCGCTGCTGGTGGCGCCAGCGCGATGATACCGCCCTGCTCCTGCTGCTTGCCGCGCTCGCCACCGGTACCGCCTACGCGCTCTTCTTCAAGACCGTCACCTTCTTCCTGCCGCATCTGCTGCTCCTCCTCGGGTATGCCGCTGCCGCCCTGCCGCCGCGCCGCACCGCAGGGCTGGCCCTGCTGCTGCTTGCCGTCACCGCCGGTACCACCCTGCTGCGCGAACGCTCGCCGCTGGTACAGACACTGGTGGCCGCCGGGCTGACCGGCGAGCCGGTCACGCCGGCCGGCAGCGTCGCCGAGCGCAACGAACTCATCGGCTGGTTCGCCGCGCGGCCGCAGCCGCAAGCCGTCATCGCCCACTACGGCATCGGCTGCGCGCTGCTCGCCTACACGCGCCATCCCATCGTCATGCAGAGCTACTTCGAAACCGCCCGCGTACGCGACCGCATCCTCGCCTTTGCCGGCGCGCTCTTCGCCGACGAAACCGCCTTCACCGCCTTCGCTGACCGACTGCGCGCCCCTCTCTTCGTCTGTTCCGCCGACTTGGCGCTGGCCACCGACGCCGGCAGCTACCGCTACCTCGCTGCGGCGCTTGACCGCGACCGCACCTTTGCCGACACCTGCCAGTTCACCCCGGAGACGCTGCGCAACTGGCGCCTCGTCTGGCAGAACGGCTTCTATCGTGTCTTTGCCCGCCGCGAC
>CAZWUZ010000279.1:0-4992 GCA_964637655.1 uncultured bacterium
TCTGGGTGTTGAGGGTCGGATCGGCCTGCGGGATGAGCCCTGCTGAGCCCACCTCGCGATGCCCCTTACTGCCGAAATAGTCGAGGAAGGCGCGGCGCACCTGTGCCCCCGTCCACTTAGTCGTCGTCGCTGTCACTGCCCGTCTCCTTGCGCATCACGCGTGAAATTACTGCTGCATTGAAGCCGCGGCGAGAGAGAAAGGCCCCCAGCCGCCGCCGTTTCGTCATGCCATCCAGTCCGCGCAGCCGTCCGGCGATGCGCGCGGCCGCGCTGCAGGCTGCGGTAAAGTCGTCGTCCTCGCTGCCCGCCATCTCCGTCAGCACTTCGCGGATAAGGGCGGGCGCCACCCCGCGCCGCCGCAGGTCATGCGCCAGCCGCGCCCTGCCGCAGGGGCGGTGCTGCTGCCGCACGGCCACCAGTTCGCGCGCCATGCGCCCGACGTCGATGAGGCGGCGCGCGACAAACAGGTCGAGCGCCTCGTTCACCAGTGCCGGGTCATGCTTCGCCAGCTTGCGCTGCACCTCGGCGCGCGTGTACTCGCGGCGCTCGAGCAGGCGCATGATGCGCCGGCGGATTTCCTCCGCCTCCGCCTGCCGCAGCAGGTCGGCGCGCTCGTCGTCAGTCAGCCGGCGCCCGACATGCAGGTTGAACGCGGTGATCAGTTTGCCGCTCACCACCGCGGCGTCTTCACCGTCGAGGTACAGCCGCTGGCGGTCGCCACCACCCCGCGCCGCGCGCAGCGCGGTTACTGTCGCCTCAGGCATCACGGAACGGGCGGCGGGTACGCATCCGCAGCCGCGGATAGACCTTACGCCGATGGTCGATTTCCCAGATCCGCACTTCCTGCTCCCGCACTTCATACACGATGCGATAGTTCCCCACGCGCAGCTTGCGCAGTCCGCTCAAGTCCCTGGCCAGCGCCTCGCCGAAACGCAGCGGGTCGACTGCCAGGCGTTCCAGCGCCGCCTGCTGCAGGCGCAGTTGCATGTTGCGCGGCACGTCAGCAACATCAGCCAGCGCGCCGCGATGGTAGCGCAGCCGGTAGTCCGGCATTCCGCGCGATCCGGCCCGATGCCAGAACTCGTCATGCCCCAGCCAGCGCGCCGGCTGCCGCCGGCGCTTCTCCGCCAGTGCCAGCAGGTCGGCGTCTTCATCGCGCTCGATGCCGTCGCGTACCAGGTCGCGCACCTTCTGCGACAGCGACACGCCGTCCCGGCGCGCCAGGCGCGACAGCCGTTGCGCCAGCGGTTTTTCCAGCACCGTCAGAATGCGTTGCGAGGCCACCTGACCCATTGCCCACCTCCGTCCGTCAGCAATGTATCATATCTGATACCGTTCGGTCAAAACTCCCGCAGGCAGTGGGTGGTTATGGCGCGCCGCATGCCGCACCATCGGGCGCGACTCCGTACGCGGATGGATAACCGTAGTGCGCGACCGCGGCTGCGCCTGTGCCGACCGTTAACGTAATGCGGGAGCGCGTGTGCGCACATACGCGGATGGATTATCGTGGTGCGCGACTCCGGTTGCGGACGAGCATACCGGAAAACGTCAGGAGGAGCGCAGTAAAATCCCGTTCCCGCAACAGCGCGGGAACGGGTGCATGGTGCGGCGGTTACTTGTCGGCGGGCGCCTCGACCTCCGTGGTGCCGATGCCGAGCCCGAGTTTGACCTTCGTGGTGATCTCCTCGGCCAGCGCGGCATCCTCCTCGAGCAGTGCGAGCAGCGCGTCACGGCCCTGCGACAGTTTGCGGTCGCCGTAGCTGAACCAGGCACCGCTCTTCTCGATGATGTTCTGTTCGACGGCGAGATCGGCAATGCAACCGAAACGCGAGATGCCCTTATTGAAGAGGATGTCGAACTCCGCCTGGCGGAAGGGGGCCGCCATCTTGTTCTTGACCACCTTGACGCGGCAGCGCATGCCGTACGCCTCGGTGCCCTTCTTCAGCGTCTCGATGCGGCGCACGTCGAGCCGGGTCGAGGCGTAGAACTTGAGCGCGCGCCCGCCCGGTGTCGTTTCCGGACTGCCGAACATGACCCCGATCTTTTCGCGCAGCTGGTTGGTGAAGACCATCGAGGTGTTCGACTTGGCGATGACACTCGTCAGTTTGCGCAGCGCCTGCGACATCAGGCGCGCCTGCACACCGACCGATGATTCGCCCATCTCGTTGTCGAGTTCGCCCTGCGTGACCAGCGCGGCGACCGAGTCCACCACGACGATGTCGACGGCACCCGAGCGCACGAACTGCTCGGCGATTTCGAGCGCCTGCTCGCCCGTGTCGGGCTGCGAGATGTACATCTCGTCGATGTCGACCCCGAGCCGTTTCGCGTACTCCGGGTCGAGCGCGTGCTCGACGTCGATGAAGACCGCCGTGCCGCCCGCCTTCTGCGCCTCGGCAATGATGTGCAGCGTCAGCGTCGTCTTGCCCGCCGATTCCGGCCCGAAGATCTCCGTCACGCGCCCGCGCGGGATGCCGCCGATGCCGATGGCCGCGTCAAGCGTCAGCGCCCCCGTGGAGATGGCGGCGACCGGGACATGTCCGCGGTCACCCATCTTCATCACCGTCCCCGTGCCGTAGCGATTCTCCAGCGCGCTGAGCGTCGCTTCGAGCACCTTTTCCTTCTCGCTTTTCACATCCTTTTCCTTTGCCATGGTGGTCCTCCCATCGGCGCCCTGCGGCGCCACGTTCTGTTGTGCGGGCGCCTCTGCGCCCTGTGCCGGTATATACGGCGCGTCAGTGCGCCGCGTTGCAGATCGTCACAAGATGCCGTATTTCATCATCTTGGCGCGGAGCGTCTTGCGCGTCACGCCGAGCATCTCGGCCGTGCGCGTGATGTTGCGCTTGTGCTCGGTCAGTGCCCGCTGAATAACCACCTTCTCCGCCTGCTCAAGGCTGAGCGAGCCGTCAAGGTCCGGCTGGGGGACGGGCGTCTGCAGCCGCCGCTGCACCAGCGCGGCGGGAATTTCGTCCTGGTCCGCGAGAATGACCGAACTCTCGATGACGTTTTCCAGTTCGCGGATATTGCCCGGCCAGTGGTAGCGCTGCAGCAGTTCCAGCGCGCGTTCCGCCAGCGCCAGGCGGGGACGTCCGAGTTTGAGCCGCGCCTGCTGCAGGAAATGCGCCGCGAGCAACGGGATGTCCTCGGGACGCTCGCGCAGCGGCGGCAGGACGATGGGAACGACATTGAGGCGGTAGAACAGGTCCTCGCGGAACTGCCCGGCGGCAATTGCCTGCTCGAGGTTGACTCCGGTGGCGGCGACGATGCGCACGTCGGTGCGCAGCGATGCGGTGCCCCCGACCCGCTCGAACGTCTGCTCCTGCAGCACGCGCAGCAGTTTCGCCTGCAGTTCGTACTTGAGCGAGCCGATCTCGTCGAGGAAGAGCGTGCCGCGGTCGGCGACTTCGAAGCGCCCCTGCTTGGTGGCGGTGGCGCCGGTAAACGCCCCCTTCTCATGCCCGAACAGTTCGCTCTCGAGCAGGTTGTCGGGGATGGCGGCGCAGTTGACCGCGACGAACCGCTCGCCGCTGCGCCGGCTGTTGAAGTGGATGGCGCGGGCAATCAGTTCCTTGCCCGTTCCCGACTCGCCGCGCACCAGCACCGGCACGTCGTTGTCCAGCACGCGCGCGACGGTGCCGAGCACCTCGCGCATCAGCTTGCTCTCGCCGATGATGCTGGCGAACGTGTACTTCTGGCGCAGTTCCGTGCGCAATTCGCTCACCTCGCGCTGCAGCTGGTACTTTTCCAGCGCGCGCCGCAGCAGGTACTTGAGGTGCTCGATTTCGAAGGGCTTGACCAGGTAGTCATAGGCGCCGAGTTTCATCGCCTGCACCGCCGTGCCGACATCCTTGTTGGCGGTGATCATCACCACGATCTGTTCCGCGTCCGCCGTCTTGATCGCGCGCAGCACCTCGATGCCGTCGCGTTTCGGCAGGCGCACGTCGAGCAGCACCAGGTGCGGCTGGTGGTCGCGGTAGCGCAGCAGCGCCTCGTCGCCGTCAGCGGCCGCGGTCAGGTCGTAGTCGTCCGCCAGCGCCTCGCGGAACAGTTCAACGATGTCGGGGTCGTCGTCAACGACCAGCAGGCGGCAGCGCATCGCTTCGCTCCTTGTCGCGCAGCATCGGCAGGGTAATGGTGAAGGTCGTGCCGTGCCCGATTTCGCTCTTGACGTCGATCAGTCCGGCATGTTCCTCGATGATGCGGTAACTGATGGCGAGGCCCAGGCCGGTGCCGTGCGCCTTGGTGGTAAAAAACGGGTTGTAGATGCGCCCGAGGATCTCGGGGGGGATCCCCTGCCCGTTGTCGCTGATGACCACCTTGGCCGCCACGCCCTCGAGCGCGGTGCGGATGGCCAGGGTGCCCCCCTGCGGCATGGCGTCAATGGCGTTGACCACGATGTTGAGGAAGACCTGTTCGAGCCCGTGCGCGTCGCCGTGCACCCACAGTTCGTCCGCCAGGTCGCGCGTCACCGTGACGTGATGCTTGTCGCACTGGTGCTCGACGAGCAGGAAGACCTGGTGCAGCACGCGGTTGAGGTCGCAGGGGGCGAAGGTGCGCACCTTGGGTGCGGCGAACGACAGCATCCCCTCGACGATCTGGTTGAGCCGGTCGACCTCGTTGTTGACGATGGCGGTGAACTTCTGGCGGAACTGCGCGTTGTCGTACTTCTGCGGCAGCAGCTGGGCGAAGCCCTTGAGCGAGGTGAGCGGGTTCTTGATCTCGTGCGCGATGCCCGCCGACAGTTCGCCGAGCACCGCCATGCGCTCCGCGCGCTGCATCTGCGTCTCGAGGTTCTTCTCCAGCGTCACGTCCTCGAGCACGATGACGTCGCCGATTGCCTCCGTCCCCTTCAGCCGCAGCGGCGACTGACGCACCTTGATGATGCGCCCCTCGCCGAGATGTCCGACCGTGACCTCGTAGGGGCCGGGCCAGCCGGTCTGCGGGGTCGGGCGGCGGTAGCGCACCGTGGCCAGCCGTTCCATCATCTCCGCGTAG
>CAZWUZ010000280.1:0-4983 GCA_964637655.1 uncultured bacterium
GGGTGGGTCACTTTCAACCGCCCACGGTGGGTCACTTTAACCGCCCGCTGACAATTTGGGAAACGGGCTTTGGGAATTGAAGACTCGGTCGCGAAATGAGCAACATCGAGTATTCTATTGCGTAAGCCCGGGGTATTCTTTGGCTATTGCACGCCATAACAAAAAAATCAGGGAAGGCACCGCGCCATGATATTGAGTTAGCTTACAGGCGCATGCGGGAGGTTGGGCGATCATGAATAAGAAGATCAAGGGGCAGAGTTTCGACGCGCATATGAATGTGCTGCGGCAGAAAAACCCGGCGTTTCGAACAGCCTATGGCAAAGCCTTGGGGCGGATGCCGGTGTCGACCCAACTTGCAGTCGCTCGGCGCGAAGCCGGACTGACCCAGGAAACGCTTGCCCGGCGACTGCGCATTTCCCAGTCTGCGCTTGCGCAGGTCGAGCGCCCTGATGGTAATCCCACCGTGCAGACCGTTGAAAAGATCGCACATCTGTTGGGTTATCAACTAATCCTGCAGCCTGCCCATCCATAACTGCATCATGCAATCAGGAGGCGAGGCGGCTAACTTCGCGCCGAGCGGGCGCAACCAACAACAGCGCCCGCTGAGCGCTCATCGTTGCGCCGGAGCACCATGAAACATAAACCGCCACCAACATACGACAGCGAAGTGCTGGGGCTCCTCGCGTATGAATTTCCTGCTTCCGACAGGGAGGACACGAACGACAACATCAGGAAGCGCTTGCGGCGGAAGAAACTCGGGGAGTATGATCCCGCCCGCATCCAATTGCTGCGCGGGTTCAAAGAACAGGTGCGACGGGAAATACACCAGCAGGAAAAATCCGGTTACTATCAGGGGGCGGCCGACAGCAAGGTGCGGCTCCAGAAATATGCGGAGATGGGCGACTTTGACATCCCGCGGTTGACGGCGGACATGATCGCGGCTTATCCCGGCATTCCCGGCGCGGAAATCGAACGGTTCGTACCGTTTGCCGTTTTCATCTATCACCTGCTCTGACACAACAGAAAAACCGGGCCATGCATCTCAGCGTTTCACCGTACTCGTGGCACAGGCCGAACGCCAGCGTCAAGACATTGCACTCGACCGAACGGGTTCCCGTCCGCTAACCCCGCCTGCACAAACTGCGCTGCGGGAAACCCCGCAGCGCAGCGTGAACGTGCCTGATTCTCAGTAGCGGTAATGCTCGGGCTTGTACGGGCCCTCTACCGGAACCCCGATATAGTCGGCCTGCTTCTTCGACAGTTTCGTCAGCTTGACGCCGATCTTGCCGAGGTGCAGGCGCGCCACTTCCTCGTCGAGTTTCTTCGACAGGCGCGTGACGCCCAGCGCGTGGTTCTCCGTCCAGAGCGAGATCTGCGCCAGCGTCTGGTTGGTGAAGGAGTTGGACATGACGAACGACGGGTGCCCCGTGGCGCAGCCGAGATTGACCAGCCGCCCCTCGGCGAGCAGGTACATGCTGCGGCCGCTGGGGAGGTCGTAGCGGTCGACCTGCGGCTTGATGTTGACCCGCTTGACCCCGCGCTGGCGGTTGAGGCGCTCCACCTGGATTTCGTTGTCAAAATGCCCGATGTTGCAGACAATCGCCTGGTCCTTCATCTTGAGCATGTGCTCGAGGGTGATGACCTCGCAGTTGCCGGTGGTCGTGACATAGATGTCGCCCCAGCCGAGCGTCTCTTCGAGCGTCGTCACCTGATAGCCCTCCATCGACGCCTGCAGCGCGCAGATAGGGTCTATCTCAGTAACCACCACGCGGGCGCCCTGCCCGCGCATCGCCTGCGCGCACCCCTTGCCGACGTCGCCATAGCCGGCGATGACCACGACTTTGCCCGACAGCATGACATCCATCGCGCGCATCAGCCCGTCCGGCAGCGAGTGGCGGCAGCCGTAGAGGTTATCGAACTTCGACTTGGTGACCGAGTCGTTGACATTGATGGCCGGGAAGAGGAGTTCCCCGCGTTCCGCCAGCTGGTAGAGGCGGTGCACCCCGGTGGTCGTCTCCTCGGAGACGCCACGCACGCCCGCAGCCATGCGCTTCCAGATGCCCGGGTACTTTTTCAGCGTGCGCTGCAGGATCTTCTTGAGTTCGGCGAAATCCTCGCCGTCGTTCTTGTCCGCCTTGAGCACCGCCGCGTTCTGCTCCGCCTGCAGCCCGAGGTGGATCATCATCGTCGCATCGCCGCCGTCGTCGACGATCAGGTCGGGCCCGCGCTTGCCGTCGAAGAGCAGCGCCTGCAGCGTGCATTCCCAGTACTCGGCCAGGGTCTCGCCCTTCCACGCGAACACGGGCACACCCGATTTGGCGATGGCCGCCGCGGCATGGTCCTGCGTCGAGAAGATATTGCACGAGGCCCAGCGCACCTGCGCCCCGAGCGCGCGCAGCGTCTCGATGAGCACCGCGGTCTGGATGGTCATGTGCAGCGAGCCGGTGATGCGCGCGCCGCGCAGCGGCTGCTTCTTCGCGTACTTCTCGCGCACGGCCATCAGGCCGGGCATCTCATGCTCGGCAATTTCCATTTCCTTCCGCCCCCACTGCCACAGGGACAGGTCCTTCACACAGTAGTCGCACTTCGCCATCGTCATCTCTCCGTTTCGTTTCACCGTCCGCGCCGCGGGTCAGTCACCCGCACCGAACGCGTTCCGGATATGTTCCACCCGGCAGCCGCCGTCCAGCGGCCCCGTCAGTCCCACCACATCAAGACGTATCGCGCCGTCCTGCCCGTGCTGCGCGCACCAGCAGGCGGCCGCCCGCGCCAGGCGCGCCCGCTTGCGCGCGTCGACCGCGGCGAGCGGACTGTCCGCGACATGCCGCTCGCGCCACTTCACCTCGACAAAGACCAGCGTTTCCCCCTCGCGGCAGACGAGGTCGAGTTCCCCTGCCGCGGTGCGCGCGTTGCGCGCCAGCACCGTCCATCCCTGCCGCTCGAGCCAGGCCGCGGCGAACGCCTCACCCGCGCGCCCGCGCGGGGCGGTCACAGCTCATCGACCGTCGAGATGTCCAGTTCCTCCTTGTCGACCCCGCGGGCAATCATCACCCCGGGCTGGCGCAGCAGGTCGACAATGCGCGCTTCCGCGAGGCGCCGCTTGTCACCGTCGAACAGCACCTTGACGGTCGGGCGCAACGGCGTCTTCTCGTTGGCATCAACCACCACCGCGAACTCCTTGGTGCTCAGCTGCACCAGCGAACCGATCGGATAGATGGCCATGTTGGCGAGGAAGACCTGCAGTGCCTTCGGATCGAAGCGGCTCTTGCTCTCCTGCAGGATGTTGCGCATCGCGTCGTAGCCCTTGTTCTCGTCGCGCCACGAGCGTTTCTTGGTCAGCGCGTCGAAGACATCGGCGACGCTGATGACGCGCGCCATCTCGGCAATGCCGTCACCCGACATCTTCTGCGGGTAGCCGCTGCCGTCGAAGCATTCATGGTGCTGCAGCACGGCCGCCTGCACGTTGACCGGGAAGACCTTGTACTTGCTGAGGATGCGGTAGCCGTGAATCGGGTGCGTCTTGATCAGGTTGTACTCGCTCTCCTCGAGTTTGCGCTTTTTTTCGCGGATATGTTTGGGCACCTTGAGCATGCCGACATCGTGCAGCAGCGCGCCGATGGCGAGGTCGTGCAGCAGCGACCGCGCATAGCCCATCCCCGCGCCGATGACCAGCGAGAAGATGCAGACGTTGAGCGAATGCGAGAAGAGGTACTCACCCGTCCTCCCCTTCTGCAGGGCGCAGCCGACGAAAATATTCTTGTGCTTGGGCACCTCGTTGACCAGCGGGGTGACAATCTCATCGACCCGTGACTTATCAACGGGGAGCCCCGTCGCCAGGGTTTCAATCAGCTGCCGCGTCGTCTCCAGCGTGCTGCTGTAGAGGGTGATGATTTCCTTTTTCTTCTGGGCGATGACCCGCAGTTCGGTCAGGCGGCGGATTTCCTCGAGGCGGGCGGTATCGCCCCCCGCGGCCGGCGCGGGCGTCGCCGCCGGTGCGGCCGGCGTGACCGCGGGCGCCGGCGCGGAGACCCCCTTGAGCGCCGCTTCGACCGCGGCGGCGCTGATCACCGGCGGCGTGACGGTGGCCGGCGCCACGGGCTGCAGTTCGAGCATGTCCCCCTCGGTGCGCACCGTTTCGATCTGCCATTTTTCCATCCGCTCGATGTCATCCTCGGTCAGCTGCACTCCGGCCTGCACAATCAGGTTGCCGTCGGGAAGGTAGAGCGGTTTGTCAAAGCGCATACCGGGCCGGAGGTCGGCCCGCTGATACTCTTTCATCCCCGTTGCTCCTTCCGTGCCGGCGCGTCATACGCGCCGTTGCGCTCATACACATACGCCAGAATTGCCGCCAGCGGCGCGTACAGTTCCGCCGGGATCACCGTGTCGAGTTCCAGCGCCGCCAGCGCCAGCGCCAGGTCGGGATCGTGGTGCACCGCGACCCCCAGCGCCTGCGCCCGCCGCACCAGTTCCTCCGCAACGACGCCATGCCCGCTCGCCACCACACGCGGCGCGGCATCGTGCCCGCGCGTGTAGCTGACCGCCGCGGCGACCGGCTGGTCGTCGCGCGTCATGCCCGCACATCCATGCCGGCATCAGCCGGCACGGGAGTTCCCGCCGCGGCCGGTGCCGGCGGCGCGCCGACCGCCACGGTGAACGCCCCGCAGGCCGTCAGCGTCTGCTGCAGTCCGTCGAGCGCCGCCGCCAGATGCGCCGTCACCCCGGCATCCGCCCCCTGCAGGGTGAAACGGTAGCCCGTCCCTTCCGGTTCGGCGCGGACACCCACTTCGCCGAGCGCGGAAAACTCGAGGGCCAGCGCCAAGTGGGGCCGCCGGCGCCGGCGCCGCCGGCGGCGGCCGCCGTCATGCACCACCAGTGTCCCGGCCACCGGCACCGGGTCGGTAAAGAGCAGCGGCAGCACGGTCTGCCCGTCCCGTTCGGCGCTCAGCAGCGCCTTGCCGGCAAGCGCTTCGGGCACTGCCCCAC
>CAZWUZ010000281.1:0-2333 GCA_964637655.1 uncultured bacterium
TGACGAGGTGACGGTACCGCAGGAAAACAAGGCGGAGGACATCGACAGCGCCATCAAGCCGATGCTTGACCGGCTGGTCGGCGAACTGAAACGCTCGTTCGATTATTTCAAGGCGCAGATTATCAACGAGGATATCGGGAAGATCTACCTGTGCGGCGGCGGCGCTCAACTCAAGGATCTGGCCACCTTCCTGCAGCAGAAAACGGGTATTGAGACCGAGGTGCTCAATCCGCTGCAGAAACTGTCGGTTGACGGAGTTGACCTCGGGGTGGAACTCGGCTCGGCGTTCGGGCTCGGGTTGCGGGTGGCCGGCTACGAATGCGCGGTGCAGACCAACCTGCTCCCCGCGGACATCGCCATCCGCAAGCGTTCGCTTGCCCGGCAGCGCAACCTCGGCATCATGGGTGTGCTGGGTGTGCTGCTGGCGGTGGAACTCGTTTTTGCCGGCTGGTGGGTATATGATATGCGGGTGACAGAACGCGACGACATCCTGGCCAAACTCGAGGAACTCAAGGAAGTGGTGGAAAAGGTCAAGACGCTCAAGGCGACGCAGGAGCAGCTGACCTCGCGCAAGAACCTGATCATGCGCCTGTCGCTGGAACGCGCGCGCTGGCTGGATGTGCTGCGTGAACTCAACAACATCCTGGCGAAAGTGACGGAAACCCCGGGGAGGAAGGTCTGGCTGCAGACGCTGAGCTATACCAGCAAGGAGGCCTGCTCCCTGTCCGGGATGGCCAGTGATTTCGATGTGGTTGGTGAACTCAACCAGCGACTGAATGAATCGTCCTACTACGAAGTCGAGGGTTTTCCGTCGCAGAGCAAGGACGCGGTGACCGGCATGGTGCAGTTCAACTTTTCGCTGCGGGTCACCCAGGCGCCTGATATGGAGGAATTGCGCCGCCGGCTGGAGCAGGCGGCGGCTGGCGGTGAAGGCGGGGGCGAAGCGGCTCCGGCGGAAGGGGGGGAATAGCCATGGCGATGAGCGAAAAAGACAAACAAATGCTGTTTTACGGCCTCCCCGTCGTGGTGCTCGGTGCGCTCTTCTGGTTCGGCTACTACGACACCAATTCATGGTGGAACACGTATCAGGCGATGGGCGCGGAGATCACCGAGAAGGATACCGAACTGCACGAGGCGATGGAGCAGCAGAAAAACCTCGATGCGCTGCAGGCGGAAGTTGACGCCATGACGCAGGAACTGGAAGTCGCCGAGCGGCTCCTCCCCAAGGAAAACGACGTGCGCGGCCTGCTGGAAAAGATCCCGGCGCTGGCGATCGAATCGGGTATTCCCAAGGAGGCGATGTCCAGCATCAACTTCAGCTCGCAGAGTTCGCACGAGCAGTACAAGGAGTGGCCCATCGCGCTGCAGTTCACCCAGGTGACCTTCGGGCAGATGGTCGAACTGCTCAACCGCTTCGAAAAGTTCGAGCGGCTGCTCGATGTCACCAATCTGCCGCTGACGGTGCTGTCCGCTGAGGAAAACACGCTGACGCTGGCGCTGACCATCAACGTCTACGTCTTCAAGGAAGAGGTGCCGGTTGACGCGGCACCGGCGGAGTAGGATGCGCGTATGAACATGGACCTCAAGGAGCTGATGGCGAAGATCCAGAACTACGTGGATCCGATCCTCGGCGGCATTATCGCGTTGCTGGTACTCAATCTGGTCGGTGGCGGCCTGGCGTATTATGTTACCGGGCTGGAAATTCCCGCGCATCCGGTGGATCCGGTACGGGTGCAGGAACGTCCGCCCTATGAACCGTTTTTCGTCACGCGTGTGGTCGATAAAAACCTGCCCGATACGTACGCGCCGCTGTTGCGCATCAACTTCTTCAAGCCGACGGCCCTGGCTCCGATCGCCCCGGATCCGACGCCCCCGCCCGATCCCGACGGCACCAGACCCGTGTCTCCTGACACCCCGCCACCCCCGGCGGTGAAACAGACGATTGACAACGTCATCTACCATGGCGGCGTCCTCGCTGCCAACCGGCAGGTGGCGCAACTGAGCACGTCCGAAGCGGGTGACGGCATGGTCTACATGGTGCGCGCGGGGAGCAGTATCCCGGGCACCGACATCCGGCTTGACCGTGTGCACCCCTACTACGTCGTGCTGAGCCGCCCCGGCTATGAAACGACCAATGTCCCGGTCAAGGGTGCAGTCACCCTTGGCGGAGGCCTCCGCTGATGTTCCGCCGCCTGACCGCACTGCTGCTGCTGCTCGCGCTCTGCGCGGCGCCGCTCGCGGCGGAGACGGTGCGCGTGGCGCCCGGCGCGCTCGATCATTTCCGGGTCATCGTCAGCGGCACCCCGGCGGCGGGCGAACCGGACTGGATGGCG